>NZ_JAJDWC010000004.1 GCF_022825805.1 Phaeobacter sp. | reverse complement strand
CAAAATCACTCCGGAGCAACTCGACCTCTTCGCAACCCTGAACCTGCCAAAACCGGCCTGACAGCCTGTTGTCGTCACACAAACGCCACTTCCGGGTGAAAAATATCAAATACTTACGCGATTAACTGTCGAACTTGGGTTGCACGATAAATGATGGGCATAGCGTCCAGCCCATTCCCCCCTCCACCAGGGTCAATGCGCTGTGCACGCTGTCGGTTTCAGCGCGGTCAACAACACCTATTCCGCGCGCTTTTTGGATCGCGATCCAGTTTTGAAACAGGGTTTCTAGGCCAGAGATCCTGACTATGGGCCGATCGGTGCTGGTCGGTACCGAAGACGCCAAACTGCTGCGGGCGGTCACCGCAACAATCGGACTGGTGGCGAGCTTTTCTGACCGTTGGGGTGATGATCCGGGACCCAGGAAAATTTCGACATCGGCTTCGTAACCATAGCGGTCGGGCCGCCAAAGCGCTGTGCGCAACTCCAGCAGGATATCTGGGTGCAAGCAATTGAAATCTGGCAGTTTTGGGATCAGCCAGCGGAATGCGAGACTGGTGTTGCACAGGATCCGCAGGCGCTTGCTCTGCGGTGCTTGATAGCGCGCCAGCGCCGTGCCGATTTGCTCCAACCCCGGTGCGATCTCTGAATACAGACGTGTGCCTGCAGCCGTGAGCGACACCCCGCGCGCTTCGCGGACAAAGAGCTGCCGACCCAATCGGGTTTCGAGGGCTTTGATTTGCTGGCTCAACGCCGCCTGGGTCAGGCCCACTTCGGTGGCAGCGAGCGTCATGCTGCCGAGGCGCGCCGTGGCCTCAAAACCGTGCAGCCAGTTCATGGGTGTTTTCATGGCATAAGAAAATTTATGATTGCAGTATTTGTTTATTTGTTAGCCATGCCACCTGCAATGCTCAATCCTCTTGGTCAGGAGCAAATAGCAGTCAAACGAACCAGCAAGGCGGAGTGACCCAGACATGATCGATGCGGCCGAAGACCAACATAGCAATCTGTTGATTATCATCTCTGACGAGCATCGAAAGGATGCCATGGGCTGTATGGGGCACCCCATTGTGAAAACACCCAACCTTGATTCATTGGCGGCCCGCGGGACGTTGTTTTTGAATGCCTACACCCCATCGCCGATGTGCGTACCAACCCGCGCCAGCATCGCCTGCGGCGACTATGTCCACAACATCGGGTATTGGGACAGCGCCACGCCCTATGACGGTAAGCGGCGCAGCTGGATGCGGCACCTGCGCGATCAGGGTGTTGATGTCACCTCGATTGGCAAACTGCATTTCAGATCAAATCAGGATGACAACGGGTTCACGCGGGAACTGCTGCCGATGCACGTTGTGGGTGGAGTCGGATGGGCAGTCGGGCTGTTGCGCGAAGATCCCCCGGCCTATGATGCGGCAGCGGAGTTGGCGGGGGATGTGGGTGTCGGCCCCAGCAGTTACACCGACTATGATCTTGATATCACGCAAAAAGCGGTGGATTGGCTGCAGGATAAAGATCGCCGCGATACCCCTTGGGCGGCCTTTGTATCCCTGGTCAGCCCGCACTACCCGTTGACCTGCCCGGAACACTATTTCGACCTTTACGACCCGGCGGAGGTGGATCTCCCTGTGGGTTATGGCACGCGCCGCAGACCAGACCACCGAGAGCTGCAGAACATCGCGCGGTTCTTTGACTATGATCGCTATTTTGATGAACAAAAAATGCGCCAGGCCAAAGCGGCCTACTATGGGCTGACAAGTTTTATGGACAATTGCGTCGGCCGCATCCTGCAGGCCTTGCGCGACAGCGGCCAGCAAGACAACACAACGGTGCTTTATGTGTCCGATCACGGTGACATGATGGGCGATCAGGGGTTCTGGACAAAACAGGTCATGTATGAGCAGTCCGCTGGTGTGCCGATGATCGCGGCTGGCCCCGGGTTTCCGGCAGGTCGGCGCGTCACGACCGGCACGTCCCTGATCGATATCGCCGCAACAGCGGTTGATGTGAGCGGGGTTGCGGGGGACGCTATCAGTGCGGCGTTGCCGGGGGTGTCTCTGCGCGACATCGCCGCGGATCGCGATGATCCGGATCGCACCATTTTCAGCGAATATCATGATGGAGGATCAACCACCGGCACCTTTATGGTGCGTTGGCAAACATGGAAATATGTCCATTACGTTGGGCATCCGCCGCAGCTTTTTGATCTGTCGCATGATCCCAATGAATTGCGGGACCTCGCGCCAGATCGCGACAAAGATCCCCATATTCAGGCCGCGCTGCAGGAAGGCGCCGCACGGCTGCGCCAGATCTGCGACCCTGAGGCGGTGAACACGCAGTGTTTTGCGGATCAACAGCGCCGGATTGCCGAACTGGGCGGCAAGGATGCATGTTTGAACGCCTACGCCTTCAACCACACGCCAACCCCATCAGAGCAAGATGACCTGCGGCAGGGCGCACCGCTTTGAGACCGGGTGAGAGCGCGTTGACGGTGGGGTGACGCAGCTGACCCGAAGCAACAGGGCACAGACCAAAGGCCCGCAAATGGCCCGCGCATGGCGTGACGCGCGCACATCAGCGCAGTGTCTGTGTTTTTGACGCGTAATTTCCGGACTTGGCCGACGGACTTTCCTGTGCTTTGTTGGCAACGGGCGATGGGTTCTTGCCTTTTTGTAGTGTGTTTTTGCCGGGTGAGGATTTTGGCTGTCCTGCTTGAATTGTCAGTTTTTGGACGCTGTGCCGCGACAGGGGTTGCCCCTGCATCCTTTGACATCAGGGGTGCGAAACACCGGGCTTTGATCGTTTTGCTGGCAACTGCGCCGGGTGCGCGGCTGCCGCGGTCACGATTGCAAGAAGTGCTCTGGGGGCAGGGCGATTATGACACTGGCCATCAAAACCTGCGCCGGGCCCTGTCGGATCTGCGCAAACTGATCGGTCCCTTTTTCGATACGCTGTTTCACGTCTCCAGCCGAGATGTTGAGTTGGACCTGGCTAAGGTGCGGTTTGTCGGCTCTGCGCGGGATGGCGCGTTTTTGGCGGATCTGTCCATTCGCGAGCCAGGTTTTGCCTCCTGGCAGGCGGAGGTCAACGCGGACAATCGACCACTGGCGCCATTGTTCGGACGGCAGGCATTTGCGGAAAACACCCGTTTGGCACCGCGGATCAGCGTCTTGCCGTTGACCGCCATAGGCGGCGCGCCAGATCTGCCCGCTGTCGGGGATTGGGTTGCGCAGGAAGCCTGCCGGATGATGTCCCGCTCGGCTCTGGTGACGGTGATCTCCCATCTGTCGGGGCGTGTCGTGTCCAAGGGTGTGATCGACGTGCCGACCATACGGCAGAAACTCGACGTGGATTATCTGCTGTATGGGTCCATTCGGACCATGGGGGATGATCTGGTCCTCGACCTTGATCTGATCGAAGCGGTGAGCGGCGAGATCGTCTGGAACCGTCAGACGACGTGCCGCAACGTCGACATTGCCAACGCCTTGCTGCCCTGGCTGGAGGAGGTGGTTCGATCTGTGGGCAAAACAATCGCCCGCAATGCCCTGCGCGAGGCCCGCAGTATGCCCTTGTCGACCCTGTCAAATCATGCGCTGTTGATTGCCGGGGCCACTGCCATGCATGGTCCGCATTTGCAGGATTTTGTGCGCGCCCACGGCCTGTTTGATGAGGCCGTGCGCCGGGCGCCCCAAAACCCGCATCCCCGAGCCTGGCTTGGGAAATGGTATGTCTTGTCGATTTTCAAAGGGCTGAGCGCGGATCGCAAAGCTGACAGCCAAAAGGCCCAGGATTGCACTGCTCAGGCGTTGGATATGGACCCGGAGTCCAGCTTCGCCATGACGATCGACGGGTTTCTTCACTGCAATATCCTGGGCGATATGCAAACGGCTGAGAACCGGTATTTCTGCGCATTGGATGTCTCGCCCAACGAAAGCCTCGCCTGGCTGTTGCGCGGATCGCTTATGGCATTTCGCGACGAAGGCAGCGCAGCCGTGCGTGCGACCACATTGGCCCGCAGCCTGTCGCCGGTTGATCCGTTTGGTTACTATTTCGACAGTCTGGCCAGCTCTGCCCATTTGGCAGGTGGTGACTATGAGACGGCTTTGCGTCTGGCGGAAAAATCGATTTCGAAGAACGACAGCCATTTGTCGACGCTGCGCACGCGGATAGCGGCCCTGCATCTGTTGGATCGCGGCGCAGAAGCGCAGGCCGCCGCGCAGGATTTACAGGTTAAGTTTCCGGATTTCAGGTTGGAAGAGTACCGCAAAACACATCCATCCATGGGGTACAAGATTGGTCAAACAATGGTCGCCGCGTTGGCGGCCTCTGGTGTTCGTTAAAAAGTTGGAGGAAAATATATGTCGCAATATGGTGGTTTGGGAGGTCTTGGCGGCCTCGGTGGACTTGGTGGATTGGGCGGCCTGGGCGGCCTCGGAGGACTGGGAGGTCTCGGGGGCCTCGGAGGGCTAGGCGGGTTCACCGGCCTCGGTGGATTTGTCGGACAACAGGATCCCGGCGGATACGACGCCACCACAACACAGGGTCTGCACAGCACGGCAGAGGCGTTGCGTCACCTCAGCGAAGGACATGCCCCCGAAGGCAATGGCGAACTGGAATTTTCGTCCGCGCAGAACCTCGACAGTCTTGCGATCTGGGTGCGCGGATCGCTTTATGTCAGCGAGTTTTTGTCGGGTTTCAGTGTCACCGCGAACCCCTCGACAGAGCAGGTCAGCATCAAAGTGGACCAAGAAGATGTGCTGACTATTTCCCGCCCCTCTGCGGCACTGTTGGCCGATCAATGCCGGTTTGTCACGGATTATGCCAGTCTGAGGGCGGACCGCGGGGCCGAGGTGATTTCGCAGCTCGGATTCCCGACGCCGTATTTCGCCATGATCCTTGGATTGTTGGAGGCGCAGCACAGCAAAACCATGGAGCTGATCACCGCAACGCAGGTGGTCGCGGCGCATGCAGCCATGATGGTGAAGTTTCATCTGGCCATTCGGCGGCCGGATCAACTGGATCCGCGCATCATGCCGATGATCCCCACACCGGGTCATGGCAGCTTCCCCTCGGCTCACGCGACCGAGGCTTATGCGGTGGCAACCGTCTTGTCGGCTTTGGTGGATACCTGGCAGGCGCCCGCCCATCCAGATCTACGCGCCGCCAAACTGTCCGCTTTGGCGGAACGGATCGCGGTCAACAGAACCGTGGCGGGCGTGCATTACCCCATCGACAGCTGGGCTGGCGCTGCGCTTGGACGTGCGGTCGGACAGGCGATTTTGGGCCGGGCCGGGCTGGACGTGACGTTGATGCCCCATCAGTTGGATGCGCAGGATGTGGATTTCTTCGATGCGGACTTCCGTGACAGTGATCGCGCGGCGCAGGCTGGACTGACAGAGGTTGCTGATGCTGCAGGCGTTCGGCCGGAGCGGGGTGCCTATCTGCGCTGGCTGTGGAAACGCGCGCGCGCTGAAAAGCCGGACGTGGTGTAAGCCCATGTTTGCATCCAGAAGTGGAGGTGCCCCGGACATTCACACTGTCCTCGGGCCCTATGAGCGTTGGGTTTTCTCACAAGAGCTGGGGCGCCCGTTTTCCTTCTCGGCCATATCATCCGGCATCGCGCATCACTATTCCGCGCTGTTGGATCGCCCGGGACAATTGCCGTCTGACAGTGGGCTGGAGTTGCGAGTGCCGCCGATGTGGTCGGCAAATCCGGCGGTCACACCCTTTGCCATGTATGATCCGGCGTCCGCGGTGGATCATCGCGTGCAAAGCCATGATGAGGTCGTCGCGGACATGGTGGGAAAGCTGGGGCAGGGGCCGTTTCGCGTCAATCTGCCCATCGATCCCTTGAGCTGGCCGCAGACATATGACGATCAGGCGCTGCCGGATTGGGACACCACCGGCCCGCCGCCACGCGCCATTGTTGCTGTGATCGACGATGGCTTGCCTTTCGCGCATAAGGCGTTTTTGAACGCCAATGGCGCGTCCCGTCTGGCCTGCTGTTGGTTGCAGGCTGCGCGCGCCGATGACACTGCGGCTGTGCCTTTTGGCAAAGAGCTGTCCAATCGCACCATTGATACCCTGCGCGCTGCATATCCGGGCGATGAACCTGGTCTCCATCGGGCGGCTGGAGCGATCGACACGGATCTGCCCGAAATGGGCGCAACATTGCGCAACCACAGCACCCATGGGGCTCACATCATGGGGCTGGCGGCAGGTAATGCGGTGAATAGCGGGGCCGAAGGTCTTCCTGACGATATTGCCATCATCGCGGTTCAGCTGCCCAACACCGTGGCGTGGGATACATCAGGGTTCGGTAAGGAGGCGTCGATGTTGGCGGCGGTGGAATATGTGTTCCACCGGGCGCGTGCATTGGCGCAGGCCTATGGTCTGGCAGAACTGCCTTTGGTGGTCAATTTCTCCTACGGCTGGAGTGCGACGGGGCATGATGGTGCAACCGCATTCGAAACCGCCGTGCAGCAAATGCTGGAGGATCGCCGCCGCAGCCAGCCCCATACCGCATTTGTGGTGCCTGCTGGCAATCATTTCGAAGACCGTATGCATGCACGTCTCATGGGGTGGTCGATTGCGGATCAGGGTGCCGAGATCGGCTGGTGGTTGTCGCCGGATGATCGCACGTCCAGTTTTCTGGAATTGTGGTGTCCGTCGCAGGCTGATCTGTGGGGATGGTCGCTGATCGTGACGGCGCCGGATGGGCTGCAGGCAAGCTTGCCGCTCGAAGGATCGGATCCCACCTATGTCGAGATGGAGCGGGCAGGCGGCAATATTGCACAGCTTTCGGCTGATACACGGCGCAATGGTCGGCGGCGCGTGATTGTTGCCGTGGTGCCCACCACCAGCCATCCCCGTGATCCGCGGCGCGCGGCCTCTGGCACCTGGACCCTGACCGTGGCCCCCGGGGCAACGCCGCTGGATCCCATGGCATCCATCGATATCTGGGTGCAGCGAGATGACGATCCTGTGCAGCTTGGCACTGGCGGACGGCAAAGTCGCCTGGTGTTTCCGGCATCGCTCTCGGCATCGCTCTCGGCATCGTCAGCGGGCGAGACAGGGCCAAGTGATGGTGAGCCGTTGCCCGTCGTGCGCGGATACGGGGCGCTGAATGGCATTGGAAACGCCGCGTCCATGCTGCGTGTTGCGGGGCGCGTGCAGACCTCTGGCCAGGCGGCCCGCTACAGCAGTGGCCAGGCGATACGGCAGACCGCAGAGGGTGTATTGTCCCTGTCTGAGGCTGAGATCGGCATCAATGCGGTTTCCGACCAAGGCGTCTTTCGGCCTGGATTGCCGTCGATCGCCACCCTGTCGGGCGGTGGCAGCCGCCTGATCGGAACCAGCGCGGCCGCTGCGACAGTGACGCGGGAGATCGCCCGCAACATGGCCGCAGGTCGGGATATGATGGCGGGCTTCCCTGAACAACCACAGCGCGTGGATATCCGTGAATTGGCGCGCCTTGGGCGTGTGAATTTACCTGTGGTTTGCCTGTAGTTGGCGGCTAAACTAACTGAAAGTTAACGATAAAAATCGGCCCCGTGAGTTTCACAGCAAACTCACGGGCGTTTTTCTTTCCTATGCGTCATCTTGGCCCTGCAGAACGTGCTGCTGAAACAGCCGGTGCCAGGAGGACACGATGAAACTTGAAGATCTGATGGGATATATTATCGATCAGCTCGAAGAGGGTCTGAC
Source organism: Phaeobacter sp. (assembly GCF_022825805.1). Classification (GTDB taxonomy): domain Bacteria; phylum Pseudomonadota; class Alphaproteobacteria; order Rhodobacterales; family Rhodobacteraceae; genus Phaeobacter. The sequence continues at coordinate 9,342 of NZ_JAJDWC010000004.1, read as the reverse complement.
TGGCGGTACTGCAGACCTGCCTTTGCCTGCCAACACTCAGTTGAACTGGTTGTCGCCAGGCATGTCGTTGGACGAAACCTTTTTTGATTTTGCGATTGCCGGTCCATTTGCAGGGCCAACGCCAACGACACTGGAATATTTCCGGGAGCTGGTCGAAACGCTCATGGGGCCACAACAGCCGCAATCCCCCGATTTGGGGGAGGCTGAGGTGCGCCCCATGGGTCTCGACCGGGCGCAGGCCATTGAGGAGGCAAAGCGCCTGTATCAACAGCATTTATTGGGGTGCTGGGAGCAATGGTCGCGGCTGGTTGATTTCATCCCGGCAGCGGCCCCCACCGAAGCGGACAGCAGCTGGAGTGCGGAGCCCGGAGCGGGGCAGAACAAACATGTGTCGGTGGTTTACGGCCAATCAAACCGGAAACTTTCGACGGTCTATAAAGACACGTTGCAGATGTGCGAGGTGGCCGACGACACGTTGAGCGCGGCGGAACAAGCCACGCTGGAGCGGATGAAAGCGCTTTTGTCCACCGAGCAAGAGGTTGTGGATCTGTTGGGCAATACCCGGGTGGAGCCGGTGCCCAGCCCCGCTTTGCAGGCTTATGGAACCTACAAACAGGCCTATGAAGACGCGGTGATCGATTACGCCATGCGTCTGGCACGATCCAACAACGGATCTGCGGCGGATGCGGCTGAGTTCCAGCAATCCGGTGGCATCTACCGACAAAGAGCGATCCAAGCTCAACGCGATTGGATCGCACGCGGGTATAAGAACGATGTCGAACGCGCACAGGCCGCGATCAACCATATCACTGGCAAATCCATGGTGCTGTGGAAAGACAATCTGCTGCAAACTGTGCTGAACCAGGAAAATGCCACCACGGGCCAGTTTGGCGCAGCCTTTGCGCCTGCCAGTGTGATCCCGGGCGGTTTTGCGCGCTCGGGCGGGTGGTCTCGGTTTTCCGAGAAATCCCTGACACGCACAGTGCGCAGTTCACGACAGATACAGGGCGGGGGCGGCCGTATGGGGCTGTCGCTGGGTGCTTTCACCTTGGGTGGTGGCGCAGGCGGCAGCCGCATGTCGCAATCGATGGACTTGTCCCGCTCCGAATTCGGGATCGAGTTCGACTATACCGCTGTTGAAATCATGCGCACGGCGTTTGAGCCGTCGTTCTTTGACTCTCGCGGATGGCGGGCCTCTGCCAGTTTCCGGCGGGATTATCAGACCGACCAGCATTCCGACGGTGGGGCGCCGCCGGTTGGCGCCATGATCGGCTACCCGACCAAAGCGCTCTTTGTGCGCAATCTCGTGATCCACTCGAGCGAAGTGGCCTCCTATCTGAGAGCGAAGCAGAGCGCGGCCAATGGTGGTGGGTTTGTTGGGATCGGTCCGTTTGTGATTGGTGGGCGCTATCAACAATCCAATCGCAGCTCCAAGCGGAACTATGAAATCGACGATGCGACGATCCGCGTCCAGGGCATGCAGCTGATCGGGTTCCTGTCGCATCGTTTCAACAAGACATCGGATCCGTCACCCGACATTCAGGCGTGGATCTGAACGTCATGCAACCGGGGCTTCATATCGGTTTGCTGGCATGGCTTCACGCCCAATGCGATAGCAGGGGCTTTGCGGCATGGCCGCACATTCCGATGCAAATCGCCATGTCTCGGCTCGAAACAGCCCGGAACAGTCAGGATTTTGCCCAGATCGCGGATTTCTCCCGCATGGTCAATTTTCCGGCCCGACGCGGGAGTGCCGCGCAGCCCTATGCGCAGACACCTTTGTGGCAGGTGCATCTCGGGATGCTGCGCGACATGATCTTTGCCCATCGGGCCTGGAGCGATGCAGAGGATGCAGAATATCGTGCCGCGCGGGCCGTGCTCTATGACACATCGCAGGGTGATGTGTTTGCGCCGCTGTCTGAGGCCTATTTGTTGTACAGGGAATATGCCCGGATCTACGCTGAGCTGCAGCTCTCCGAGGCTGATCCTATGCTTCTAAACTCTGCCATGACCGACTGGTTGGTCCATGGCTCCAAATCGCAAATCGAGGCTGCAGAGGCAACGATTGCGAGGCTGGCATCGCGTTCGACACTCCCACTTGCCAATGACGATCGCGTGCGTATCGACAGTCTACTGCCCGTGGATCCCACTGGCTTGACCTACGCGATGACCAGCTTTTCTCCACTGTCGGCCTCCACGGAGGCTGGCTGGTTGCGGGCAGAGGTGGATCTGTCGGCAATTGATCCGGTTCTGGATCATGACAGTGCTGGGCAACGGGCCTGGCGGTCCTGGCTTGGTGCGCGCAGAGGGGTGGTGTCCTTTCGCTATGTGATGCTTGTCCTTCATCGCGAGTGGTTCACGGATGTGATCTATCGGGGCGAAGATTGGACCCGAGAGGGCGGCAAGGTATCGGATGGCAGCGGCACCCATGGCGCGTTGGCAGCTGTGCCCAACAGGCTCTTCCTGGTGCGTCAGGTCACCGTGAAGTTGGATCGCCCCAAACCCGATGCGCAAACCGGCCCGCGCGTGTCGGACGACGCGATCCATGCTGTTCTGCATCGCAAGCTGCGGTCTGGTCCTCGGGCGAAGCCATCAGGTCGATTGACTGCATCGGCGCGTGTATTGTCGGCCAATGCCGGGGCGAATACCGGGGCCAGTTTGCGTAAGGGGGTGCGCCCTGGCGTACTGGCCGGTCGGGCGGCGACGCTGGGCGCGCGCAAACGCAGCCCGCAGACTGTGGTTCGCATGCTCAGGACTCTGCCACATCACGACAATGGAACCGACGGTGCTGCGATGCGTGTGGTGACGCCTTCCAAACCGGTGACGGCCAAGATGGCGTTCCTGCGGTCTGCCGTGATCGAAAAGCTGGATCAGGGGCGGATCTATCAGCGGTTGCAACACGCGGCTGATCTGATTTCGCAACGCAACCGCAATGCGACGCAGGAGGTGATCCCAAACCAACCGCCAGCCGGGACAACCAGACACCCGCCGCCCTCTGATACCATTTGGGTGGTCGGGTTTGGCTGTGATCCGCTCCCCCAAGCCCCCAATCCGAACCCGAACTATAGCTGGCCCAACGGCGTCGCCGCGCAATTTTCCTGAAGGAGACCGCATCATGTTGACTGCAAATCGTTTTACAACGGTTCCGACATACGCCAGCGCAAAACGTCTGGAGCAGGCGGCGGCCAATCTGGCGCCGATTTCGCGGCGCGAGCGTGACAAAGGCGCCGTTGTGGCCATTCAAACGGCGCTTGCTGCGTTGAACAATGGCTATATGGCTGGGGCAGAAATTGATGGTGCCTTCGGGCGCCGCACAGAAGCAGCGGTTGAGGCGTTTCAGCGCGACTATGGTCTAGTCGCGGATGGTGTGGTCGGACGTCAGGTTTTGCTGCAGTTGGAGGAGATTTTTGCGGGTGAGGCTTCTCGTCCGCCCCATGGCGTGAGCCTGCATGTCGGTGTCGATAATGTGGATCCCAATCATTACGGCGCGCCGCTGACCCTGCCGTCCTGCATCAATGATGCGCGGGAAATGGAGCGGATCGCGCAATCGCTTGGCTATGATACCGCCCGTCTGGAAGATCAGGACGCCACGACGGCCAATGTCGCGGGATTCCTGCGCAATGCTGCCAGAACGCTGTTTGCAGGGGATGCGGTGTTTGTCACCTATTCGGGTTATGGCAGTCAGGTGACCAACCTGTCGGTGGATGAAGAAACCGACGGGCGGGATGAAACCCTGTGCCTCTATGACAGAATGTTGATTGACGATGAGTTGTATGCGTTGCTGTCGGAATTTCGCGAAGGTGTGCGGGTTCATCTGGTGTTTGACAGCTGCCATTCTGGAACTGCGTTTAAGATGATCGCGGTCAACCCCTTGGAGCTTGCAGATGCTGAACGCTCGGCCCATCGCAACAACATCGTTGGCTTGATGACATCCGTTCCGCCGGTGATTGCGCCGGACCTGTCACCGGACGATGCGGTAGCCGCAATCACGCCAATCGCTCCGCAGGCGCTGGCAGGGGCCCTGGATGGGGAGTTGCCGGAATTGGACCCTGTCCGCAGGCCAAGCGCAGCCGTGGCGGAACAAACCGCGGAAATGTTTGCCGATTTGTTGGACCACGGCACAAATGGCGGCCCCAAATTTGTCGATGGCGCGCAGTTTTACGAAAAAAACCAGCCGCTCTACGACTCTGTGCGCACCGCCGTTGGCAACCGGGAGCGGGAAGAGCTGGCCTGCACGTTGACGGCGTTTTCTGCGGCCATGGACCACCAAACCACCCCTGCGGGCAATCCGTTGTCTTTGTTCACTTTCAACATCTCGCAGACCTGGAACAACGGCGGCTTCAACGGCAGCTATGCACAGTTTCACCGGGCGGTTTTGAAACGCTCTCGCCCTGACGCCACGCCGCAGCTGGCTGCGGAGGGATCCATGGGTGCGACAGCCCGCCTGCAGGAGCGCCCCTTTTCATTGTGAAAGCCGTATTTGAATGTGCCAGCTGGGGACGGCACGCCTCCGCCGATGTCGGTTTTCGGGTTTCCGGCATCTGCAATTCCGGGGGGAAGGGGGCGCCATGGGGCGCCCCCGCTTATGTTTCAGGGTGACGCTAGTGGGGCGCGGGGCCTTTGGCCGCCGTGATCTCAATCCGCACAGGAGATGATAGCGCCGACAGGCCGAATGTGACTTGCCTCAGGCTTATGGGCCTAATGCTGATTGGCCTAGTGTTAGCTGTCTTATTGTGTGTCTTCCGGCTCTGTTACGACCAACCGAAGGCTGACGGCTTGCTTTGCTTCCGCGGTGTCGGCCTCATCCGTTCTGGCTGCGAGATAGGAAACAGACCCACCGCCTGCTTGGCCTGCGTCATGTTGCAGTTGGGCCAGGGTCTGCAGCAAGAGCGGTTTGCGGATCGGCTTTTGCAGGAACATGTCCATCCCTGCCTCCAAACAGGCGCGGCGGTCACTGTCGAAGGCATTCGCAGTCAGCGCTACGATTTTGGGCTGTTTGTGTTCTGTGGCCCGGATCTGACGGGTCGCATCAAGGCCGTCCACCTCCGGCATCGACATATCCATCAGGATCAGGTCCGGCTGATGGCGGGCGCACAGCTCCACCGCTTCACGGCCATTGGTGGCCTCAAAGACTTCCAAAGGTGTGTTCTGCAGGTATTTGCGCAACAGCAACCGGTTGGTTGTATTGTCGTCTGCAACCAGGATAGTGCCGGGGTGCAGCTCGGGCAGCGCGGTTATTTCGCTGGCTTGGATGGTGTCGGTATTGTCCGACGCAGGTTTGAACGTGATTTCCAGCCGGAAACAGGTGCCTTTGCCCAGTTCGGATGTCAGCGAGATGCCACCACCCATGCGCTGAGCCAGGATGTTGGAAATTGTCAGGCCCAGACCGGTGCCACCAAATGTGCGGGTGGTCGCGGCATCTGCCTGTGAAAAACGTTCAAACACCTGGTCGACATGTTCCGACGAAATGCCGATCCCGGTGTCGATCACCTCAAAAATCAGCCGGTGTGGATCCGTCGATGCGGTGGATACATGCAATCCAACGCTGCCCTTGGGGGTGAATTTCACCGCATTTCCCAGCAGGTTCACCAGGATCTGGCGGATCCGCCCCTTGTCGCCACGAATGTGTGTTGGCACATCAGGCGCAAAGGTCTGCACAAAAGACAGCTGTTTTTCCTGCAGTTTCGGACGCAGCATATCAATGACGCCATCCACGCAGGCTTGCAGGTCAAAGTCTTCTTCGCTGATCTCCACCATGCCTGCATCCAGCCGGGACAAATCCAGAATGTCGTTGATGATGGTCAACAGCGCGGTCGAGGAGTCGCGAATGGTGTCCACGCATTGCGCCTGATCACTGCTGAGGTCGGTGGCCGCCAGAATATCCGCCATTCCGATGATCCCATTCATTGGCGTTCGGATTTCATGGCTCATATTGGCAAGGAACTCTGATTTCGCCTGATCCGCTTTCTCGGCCGCTTGTTTTGCCACTGTCAATTCGCTGTTACGGGTGGTGAGCGCCCGGTTGGCCCGTTTTAGATCATTGGACAGCTCCACATCGCGGGTCACATCCCAGTCGACCCCGATCATGCGCATGTGGTTATGCTGATCCCGGTATGTGCGCCCAAGAGAACGAATGTTCTTGCGCTGACCAGACGCCAATTCGATTGTGAAATCAACGGAGTACTGGCTGCCGTCGCGGATGGCCTTTGCGATCAGATTGAACACTCTGTCGCGCTGTTCCGGTACGATGAGGGACCGCCAGGTCGACAGCGGGACTTTGTCGCGCAGGATCGGATCGCCATAGAGGTGCCGCATGCGACGGTCCCAGATCGCGTGGTCGTTGACCTGGTCGACTTCCCAGATGCCGATCTTTGAGGTCACAACCGCCATCTCCAAACGCCGCGAGAGCGTTTCCAATTCGCGTTCGCGGCCTTTCAGCGTGTCGATCACCGAGCGGCGCGCCGCAGACAGGCGCCCGGCCATCGCGGTCGGAAACAGAATGAACAGGCCCGCCAGCACGATCGTCAGGCGCAGCTGCCATTGGTTTGCCGGTTGCGCGGGCCAACCGCCTTGCGGGCGTGCCGCCATTTGCCAACTGCCGTTTGGAAACGAAATCTCCATGAAAACGGGATCGTCAGTCAGGATTTCGGCAGCGCCATAGAACTGCTCCCCCTCGGCGCCCATACCGTCGCGGCCTACCAGTGCCACATCGATCATCAGGTTTGGATTGCTGAGCCCTGATGCGGCAAAGATCTTGTCCACGTCGATGACCGCCGACAGAATGCCCCAGAATTCGCGTTTTTTCGGCGGGCCGGTGAAGATTGGAAAGCGGCTGATCAGGCCCTGACCGCCTTGCATCAGCGTAACAGGTCCGGCAAGCACCATCTTACCGGTATCGCGGGTGCGCAGCGCGGCCTCTCGCTGGGCGTCATTTTTGTTGTAATCAAGGCCCAGAACAGCCTCGTTGCCCTCCAATGGATGGACCATGGTGACGACCAGATTGGGGGCCGCACCCAGATTTCTGATCTCAGACCGGTCGGTCAGCAGGAAGGACGCCAGGGCCGAGAACTCTTCCTGGGTCATGCTGGGGTAATTGGACATGATCGCGGTCAATCCGCGGATCAGCTGGATATCGGAGGCCAGGTTGCCTTCCAGCCGCGCGCGGATCAGCCCAGCCTCATAGCGCACATCCGCGCGCAGTTTCTGGTTGGAGACAGCGGTGTTTTGGAGATCTGCGTAAACGCCTGCCCAGACAATCACCACAAAAGCAACCAAGGTCGGCAAATACGTCCTGTTGCTGAGCGCCTGAACCCAGGTTTTCGGCAGAAAGCTCATGTAGATCCCAAACTTGTGATGGCCCGTGAGTAGTCTTTGCCAGATATACTTAAATTCGTTCGTTCCGGCTTAACGAATGTGTCTTTTCAATCCGGGTGTGGCGAAAATATCCGATTTTTTGCATTCAACCCGTGAGTGTTTGCAGCGCTCACAACCTGCTCTTGTGGTCGGGGCTGGATCTCTTGGATTTGGGCGGTGCTGCACCGCGGATTCACCTATCGGCAACTGCCGACTGTGGCAGTCTACCTCGGTGGCGGGCAGCGTTTACGATTTCGTAACTGCTGTGATCTATTGAAAGTCTAGTTGAATTTTAAGGGTAAGATAAAAGCATCCTCAAAAATCAACCCTTGAGTGATCTGCCTGGGTGATAAGCCTGAGTGATCAGCCTAGGTGATTTGGCCGGATAAATTGGCGGTGCGAGGGGTGACATGTTCCAGTCACTGCCTGGCGGCCGTCCAATATGAGCGATGCGAGATGGGGTTCTTCGGAACATATGCCCGTAGTGAAACAACCGGTGCGGCATGTGCCGATGTGTGTTCTGTGGAGTGCCTATTGCAGGACTCACATGCCGCCGCCGAAAGGGGCCGGAGTATTTCTCCGTCCCCGGAAACAACGCCATCGCAGATGTTTGCTGCGGTGGCGTTTTTTTATCCTAAAACAGCGCGCTATCTGATCTTTGTCAAAGTTCTTGGGCCGGTTTTGGTGTTGTCTTGGCCCATCACTTTGATGGGGAGATCGACAATGATCCGGCTTGCATCCATTCTTTATTCGCTGATTTCCACCAGCTTGGCTGGTGCGGCTGTCGTCGCCGTATTGGTCGCAGGTGACGCGACCGCCATGACCATCGCAGGCGCCGCTGCGGGCGGGGCCGTGTTGGCCATTCCGGTTGCGGTTCTGGTGGCGCGCAGGCTCTATCAGGGTTAGCGGCCACTATTCTGGGCTATGCGCTGTTAGGCGTCGAAAAAGCTCTGCGCTGTGGCCACAAATGCCCGTGGATTTTCGGCGTGCAACCAATGCCCACTGTTGGGCAGTTTGGCGAAATGGGGCTGCTCAAACAGCGCTTTGATCGTTGGACGATGCTCTGGCAACACATAGTCGGAGTTGGCCCCGGCAAGGAACAAGGTCGGCTTGGCGAAAACGGGCGTTGTGCCATCGTAGGACAGATCCGGGAAGCCCATGATCAGCGGCATGTCCTTCTCCAGCGTATCGAGGTTCAGGCGCCACGCCTTGCCCGGCAGATCCAAAGATTGGGTGAAGAAGCTCTGGAGCGCCGGTTCAACCCCGTTTGCGGCCAGTTGGGCCTCGGCGTCTGAACGGCGTTCGACCGTGTTCAGGTCCACATTGCGCATCGCGTGAACAAACTGGATCTGGCTGTGGCTGTAAGGAACCGGAGCAATGTCAGCGACCAGCAAACGGCGCAGGAGATCCGGCTGCGTCAGGGCCAGCGTCATCGCGGCCTTTCCGCCCATGGAATGGCCAATCAGATCCACTGGGCCGCCAAGCGCGGTGATGACCTCTGCTAGATCGGCAGCCATATCCGTGTAGCTGTGGCGATCCGTCCAAGCGCTGTGACCGTGGTTGCGCATGTCGACGGCGATCACCTCGCGGTCGCTGCACAGCCGTTTGGCAATCGCCCCCCAATTTCGCGCAGAGCCATAAAGACCATGGGCGATCAGCAGAGTGGATTTATCAGACGGGGCGCCATGGCGGATCATGTTCAGCATGGCCTGTTGATAGCCCGCGAATGGGCCCGCTGCCAGCCTGTTTCCGCGCAATCGCGGGCAGGAGGGGGATCATTTGATTGTTCCCATCTGCAGATCGGTCTATCCGTTGGGGACACCAACATGTGGGACTGGGATGTCGGACCAGCTAGGCAGCACACCTATAAATTCCTTATCATTCGTATTGGCTTGTGCTTCATTTCCAGCAAAACAACATGCTGGGGTGTGAAAATGGCGCGTTCGGACATGAGCGATCTGGAGTGGGAGTTCATCAAGGCAGTCTTGC
>NZ_JAJDWC010000032.1 GCF_022825805.1 Phaeobacter sp. | reverse complement strand
GGAAATGAAGCACAAGCCAATACGAATGATAAGGAATTTATAGGTGTGCTGCCTAATCAATTGCTGGCCCCTCCTGCGTATTTCGGCTGACCTATGGGTGGCACTGATTGTGGCTTGCGCGCTTACAATCCAGCAAGGGCGGGGCCTGCAGATGCGGTGCGTGATCCAATTTGGAAACAATCAGCCAGCCGCCTACCGGTCTGCGCCTATTTTTTGTGTTTCAGCTCGGGGTAGGTTTGTGGCCAGTTTGCAGCCAGTTTGCGGTCTCTCGGCCATGGGGCTGCGATTTGACGACAACCCCGGTTGTGAGCTGCCGGTAACCCGCCTGTGGCTCTTCTGCGAGCGATCTCGGATCAATCTGGAGCCAGGTTACCGCCGATGTTTGCCCGCGCGCCAGACTGGGCTCAGATCCCGTTCGGATCTGCTCCAGATCACGCGAGGTGCCAGCGTAAAGGCCGATCAAGCAGGCGCGATGCGAGATTTCATTGAGATTTTGTTCTTTTTTGGACCACGGCCTCTGGCTAGGGTTAACGAAATCGAGAGGACGGGAGAGGGCGGCGCTGCGCGCAGCGGCCGGGTCTGATCCTGATAGTGAATAGTGCCAGTGGATCCCGCAGGGTTTGTGCTGGAGGAGACATATCCACGTGGTCCATGGGTGCCACCGGTGCTGGATCTTCCTGCCACCGGGCCAGACTGCTGTGCCAGACGGAGAACGACAACGTGCCCTGTTTTACCCCCGGGACAACCATTGCCACCCCTGCCGGGGCCTGCGCCGTCGAAGATCTCTGCGTTGGCGATCGCGTCACCACCCGGGACAATGGCGCGCAGATCATCCGCTGGATCGGCCGCCGTGATCTGGATCATCAGGCCTTGCGCGCCGCACCGGAACTGCAGCCTGTTCTGATTGCCGAAGGGGCTTTGGGGCAGGGGATGCCCGAGCGGGATCTGTTGCTGAGCCCCCATCACCGGGTGTTGATCAGCGGCGAAGAAACCGCGCTGTATTTTGAAAACCGCGACATTCTGTTGGCCGCGCGCCATCTGACGGGGCTGTCTGGCGTTGATGCGGTGGAGACGACGCAGGTGGGTTACGTCCATTTTGTGTTTGATCACCATGAGGTGGTTTTGGCCGATGGGGCCTGGACCGAGTGTTTTCAACCCGCCGATCAGGCGTTGCGTGGCAGTGACCGGGCGCAGCGTGACGAGGTCTTGTGCCTGTTTCCGGAGCTGCGCCAGATGCCTGCGCTGGTCGAACCCTGGCCCGCGCGGATGCGCCGTCGCAGCGGCGAGGCGCATTGGCTGATCCACTGATCCACAGTAACAGATCGGTTTAGCGGAGGTTGGCTTTTGGGCCGTTACTCCCCGTCAGTTTGTGCAGCGCGCCAGGCGGACCAGGCCTCTGGTGTGTCCAGATCCGTCAACGCGTGATGGCCCGGCAGCGCGACGGGCACCAGCGTTTCCCCCCGCAGCACCGCACGTGCGCCATGATCACCGCTGATCGCTGCGAGATCCGCAATACAGCGGCGCGGAAAGATCACCGGATGGCCCGGCGTGCCATCTGCGCTGGTGGCGCGGTGGATCTGCTCGGGTCGGTGCGCAAAGGCTTGCATCACCCGGTTCAGATCCTCGGTGGTCAGATCTGGCATATCACCAGGCAGCACCATGACGCCTGCAGGCGCATCCTTGAGGGCGGCAACCCCGCGTCGGATTGAGGCCGACATGCCCTCCGCTGCATCGGGCACCAGCACCAGCTCCACCGCTGGGCAGTGTTGGCGCAGCAGGCGCGTGCGAGGATGGTCTGTATCCGGGACCATGGCATAGACCTGTGTGCCAGTGGCCAGCGCAGCCTGGCCGCGGGCTTGGATCAGCGGCATATCCCCTTGGCCTGTTGGGACAGGCTCCATCAGCTTGTCACGCCCGCGCATCCGGCGCGAGGCCCCGGCGGCGAGCAACAGTATGGCCACCGCTGGGGTGGGCGGCTGTTGGTTGTCTTGGCGGGCGGGAGAAAAGGCGCTGGCGGGCATGGTGTGACACTCCGAAACGCAGGGATATGCGGCAGAGGTCGGATGCCTCCGGCGGGGATATTTATGGCAAGAGGAAAGCGCGAACGCCCTGCTGTTTCAAGCGCAAAGCCAGTAAGAGCGCAAAGCCAGAGAGAGTGTAAAGCCAGTGAGGGCGTAAAGCATGCGCAAATGGCAGAGCGCGTTGCGGGGGATATGTGGTGGCAGAAAGGTCAGCAGAGCTGCCCGATTGTTTCGCACGCGAAACATTGGGACCGGGCTGTGCCCCAAGTGTTGTGTGAGTGACCCAGCGTCAGCGCGCGCTGCGGCGGCAACAGGGCGCGAAATGGGACAGGGTCGCTGTCCCATTTTGGTCCGAAAGCTGTTTTGCTCGGGCCTCTGATGTCAGCCCCGCATCCGCGCACCATCCGGGTCAAACAGCGCGGTTGTGATCCGCCGCGCGCGACGCCGGGTGCCCAGGATCTCGATCTCGACCTCCAAATCGGCGGTAGCCCTGTCTGTCGGAACAAAGCCAAGGGCAATGGATTTCTGCGCATGGTGCGAATAGCCGCCGGAGGTGCAAAAGCCTACAACCGCGCCGTCGAGCCAGATCGGTTCATAAGCCACCACATCGGCGTCGTCTGCGTCGACCTCAAAGGCGCAAAGCTGACGTGCCGCACCTGTGTCGCGTTCTGCTTCGGCGGCGGCGCGGCCGATGAAGTCGGCGTCTTTCTGGAAGGCGATGAAGCGGTCGAGGCCGGTTTCTGCAGCTGTGTAATCGGGGGAGAATTCACGCAGCCAGGAGCCGAAGAATTTGTCCAGGCGCAGCGACATCATCGCCCGCATGCCAAAGGGTTTCATGCCGTGGTCTTGACCGGCAGACCACAGGGTTTGCCACAGGGCGCGCTGGCTGGGCAGGTCGCAGTAGATTTCATAGCCCAGATCGCCCGTATAGCTGACGCGTTGTACGATGCAGTCGGCCATGCCGACACTCATGCGGCGCACATCCATGAAGCGCATATCTGAGATGTCTTGCCGCGTGCAGGCCTGCAGCACGTCGCGCGCGCGCGGGCCCGCGATCTGAAATCCGTTGCGGGTGTCAGAGATGTTCTCGAGGGTGACGTCCGGGTCTGTTTCGGGGTCCAGGTTCTGCAGGAACCAGCGCATGTGGTAGGCTTGGCTGCCATAGGATGCGGTGAGCTGGAATGCGCCCTCAGACAGGCAGGAGATGGTGAAATCGCCGATCAACCGGCCCTTGGGTGACAGCATCGGTGTGAGCGACAGGCGGCCCGGCTGCGGCACTCGGCCTGCCATGATGCGGTCGAGCCATTGGCGCGCGCCGTCACCTTCTACAAGGTATTTGCCGAAGTTGTGGACCTCATTGATGCCGACGGCTTCGCGCACGGCTTTGACCTCGCGGGCGGTGGCGTCAAAGGCGTTGGAGCGGCGGAAGGACGGCGTCTCGTAGCGCGGCTCGCCACCTTGTGCGAAGTAATTCGGCACCTCCATGCCATATTGCGCGCCCCAGACCGCACCCATGCCATCAAAGATGTCATACATCGGCGTTGTGCGGAACGGGCGAGCGGCGGGCAGCTCTTCGTTTGGATAGGCGATAGAGAAGCGTTTTTGATAGTTTTCAATGACTTTCGGGCGGGTGTAGCCAGGGGTGATCCAATCGCCGAAGCGCGCGCAGTCCATTGCAAAAGTGTCGCGCTCGCACTCCCCCTCGACCATCCATTGCGCCAGCATCAGCCCGACGCCGCCGCCTTGCGAGAAACCGGCCATGACCGCGCAGGCGGACCAGTAGTTGCGCATGCCCGGCACCGGGCCCACGAGAGGGTTGCCATCGGGGGCAAAGGTGAAGGGACCGTGGATCACCGATTTGACACCTGCGCGTTCCAGCGCGGGGAAGCGTTTGTAGGCAAAGGCAATGCTGTCTTCGATCTTGTCGAAGTCATCCGGCAGCAGTTCATGGCCGAAATCCCACGGCGTGCCATCGACGGCCCAGGGGCGGCAGGGTTGTTCGTAAAACCCGATACACAGACCGCGGCCTTCCTGGCGCAGATAGCTTTCCCCTGCGGGGTCCATCACATGGGGATGCTCGCCGCCGCCATCGATGATCTCGGCAATAATCGGTACCTCGTCGGTGACGATATACTGGTGCTCCATCGGGTGCAGGGGGAAGTAGACGCCCGCCATGGCGCCCACCTCGCGGGCCCAGAGCCCGCCTGCGTTGACCAGATGTTCGGCGTGGATGGTGCCTTTGTTTGTGACCACGTCCCAGGTGCCGTCGGGGCGTTGGTTGGTTTCCACCACTTTGCAATGGGTTTCAATCGTGGCGCCGCCCATGCGCGCGGCCTTGGCATAGGCGTGGGTGGTGCCTGAGGGGTCGAGGTGGCCATCCAGCGGATCATAAAGCCCGCCGACAATGCCATCGATATTGGTCACAGGAGCGATTTTGGCGATCTCTTCGGGGGAGATGATTTCGGTCTCCAGCCCCATGAAGCGGTGTTTGGCGCGCTCTGCCTTGAGCATATCAAAGCGTTCTTGATCCTCTGCCAGGGTGACGCCGCCGACATGGTGCAGGCCACAGGACATGCCGGTGATGTCTTCGAGCTCGCGGTAGAGTTTGATGGTGTAGCCCTGCAGGGCCGCCATATTGGTGTCGCCATTAAGCGTATGAAAGCCGCCTGCCGCATGCCATGTGGAGCCAGAGGTCAGTTCTGAACGTTCGATCAGCATCACGTCGGACCAGCCCAATTTGGTCAGGTGGTAGAGCACCGAACATCCGACGACACCGCCGCCAATCACCGCCACGCGTGTTGTTGTCTTCATGGTTGCTCCCCGTTTCGTCAGATTTGGTTTTGTCTGTTCTGCTGTGGTCCGGTTCGATGTGTTTTTGTTCAGGCTGTTTTGCTGAGCGTACAGCCCGGTTGCTGGACCCTTTTGTTCATTCTGGACACATATGAACAGTAGTCCAGAAAAATCACCTCGCGGCGGTCAGATCCTTCGGTTTTTCCAAGCTGCACTGCGTCCTGCCGCAGGTGTCAGAAACAAAAAAACCGTCCTGTTTTGTGCAGAGCGGTTTGTTTTTCAATCGGTTGCGGCTGATCAGTAAAGTGGTCTGATCTTCAGCTCCGTGACGCGGTTGCCTTCTCTCGCGGTGACCTCAAAGCGGAAGTTGTGGAAGGAAAACACCTGTCCGACAACGGGAATCATCTGGGCTTCGTGAATCACCAGGCCTGCGATGGTGTTGGCCTCCTCATCGGGGAGGTTCCAGTCCATCGCGCGGTTGAGATCGCGGATGGTGGTAGCGCCATCCACCAGATAGTTGTCGTCGCCCGCTTTGCGCGCCACGGTTTCTTCGTCGGGATCGAATTCATCGGTGATCTCTCCGACGATCTCTTCGAGGATGTCTTCGAGGGTGATCAGACCCTGGAGGGTGCCATATTCATCGACCACCAGGGCAAAATGGGTGCGGGCGCGCAGGAACTGGCGCATCTGCTCGTCCAACGTGGTGGTTTCGGGAACGAAGTAGGGCGGTTTGGCAACGCTGGTGATGTCAAAGTTGCGCAGCGCGGCGGCATCGCCCTCCGGCCCACCGATCTGGGCATACATTTCGCGCAGCAGGTCCTTGGCGTGGACCACACCGATGATGTTTTCGGGTTCGTCTTTGAACACCGGCAGACGGGTATGGGGCGAGGCGAGGCACTGTTCGAAGATCTTCTGCGGGTCGAGATTGGCGTCGATCATTTCGATGTTGGAGCGGTGCAGCATGATCTCTTCGACAAAGCGGTCAGAGAGATCCAGCGCGCCCAGGATGCGGTCGCGGTCTTCTTTCTCGACCACCCCTTCGGAGTGGCCCAGATGCAGCGCGCCGGCGATTTCCTCGCGCACCGCCATGATGTGGCTGTCCGGGTCGATGCGCACGCCAAACAGACGCAGAACGCCGCGCACCAACAGACGCACGGCCCCGACGATGGGGGCCAGCACGGTGACCAGCACGCCGATAGGAGGGGCCACGGCGGAGGCGGCTTTTTCAGCGTTGGAGATGGCGTAGGTTTTGGGCAGCACCTCGGCAAAGATCAGAACCAGCAGGGTCATGACCAAGGTGGCCAATGCGACCCCGCTTTCGCCGAGGGCGCGGGTGAACAGTGCGGTGGCGAGCGAGGTTGCGAGAATGTTGACCAGGTTGTTGCCCAGCAGGATGGAGCCTATCAGACGTTCGCTGTCTTCGGTGATGGCAAGGGCGCGTTTGGCCCCTTTGGAGCCTTTGTCGGCCTGAGAGCGCAATTTGCCACGAGAGGCGGCGGTCAGGGCGGTTTCGGAGCCGGAAAAACAGCCCGACAAGACCAGAAGAAAGACGATTGCGCCTGCGGTGGTCCAGAAGGCGGAATCTGCAAATGCGGAGGTGGTGTCCATCGTGTTCCCGGCAAGTGTGGTGTGATAGTCAAGGTTATGGGGATCGACAGGCGCTGTCGCAAGGGGCAGCCGCCCAGAGCTACGCGCGCTGTGGGATTATTGCGGCGCTTGGCAGGCTTATCTGTCTGTCCGAGGTGTTTCAGGAGCGGGTTTCGCGGGTGGTTTGCAGGCTGGTTGTGGGGCCGGATGCAGGGCTGGGGACGGGACTGGTTTCGCTGTGGCCTAGCTGTCGTCACCTGCGGGCGGTTCTTTGGCCAGGGGATGATGCTGCAGCACCAGTTCGTTGAGCCTGGCATCCAGCACATGGGTGTAGATCTCGGTGGTTGCGATATCTGCATGGCCCAGAAGCGCTTGAATGGCCCGCAAATCCGCACCATTGGCCAGCAGATGGGTGGCAAAGGCATGGCGCAGCGTGTGCGGCGATACCGCATCGGGCGACATCCCGGCGGCAACGGCAAAATCCTTGATCAATAGATAGAAGCGATGGCGGGTCAGGTGACCTGATTTGCCGCGCGAGGGGAACAGAAACCGAGAGGCAGGCGCACCAGCGGCGATGCTCTTTTCTTCTGCGGCGTCGCGCAAACGCAGCCAGGCCGCAAGCGCATCCCGCGCAGGGGGCGACAGGGGCACCATGCGTTCTTTGCCGCCCTTGCCCAGCACCAGCAGCATGCGCGGATCACCCCGTGCGGCGGTGACCGGCAGGCCGACCAATTCGCTGACCCGCATACCGGTGGCATAGAGCAGTTCCATCAGGCAGGTGTTGCGGATGCGGTCGCTGTCATTGCGGCCGGATTGACGGGCCGCGTCCAGCAGCTTGTCGACTTCGATCACCTCCAGCGTTTTGGGCAGGGCTTTCTTGCGGCCTGGACCCTTGATCTGAATGGCGGGGTTGTCATCGCGCCAGCCCTCATCAAAGGCGAAACGATAGATCTGTTTGATTGCTGACAGGCGCCGGGCACGGGTGGCGCGCGACAGCCCTTCGCCATCGCAGGCAATCATATAGGCTTCGATCTGGTCGCGGGTGGCCGCGCCAAATCCGCTGCCACGCGCGGCCAGCCAGGCGGCCACATCTTTGAGGTCGCGCCCATAAGCCAGAAGCGTGTTGTGCGCCGCGCCCAGATCTGCGGCCTGCGCATCCAGAAAGGTGGAGATCCAGGTCAGATCATCGCGGGGGGCGGTCATGCATGTGGCTCCTGTGTGTTGATGGGCGAGGCGGGAACGAACCCTGGCGTGTGGGCCAAAGCGTGGTCGATGCGGGGCCGCTTACAAGGTGGATTGGCGGCCAAGGATCATCAATTGCAGCGCCGCGCGGCGCGCGGTGTCTTCGAGCCCGACGCTGCGGAACGTGGTCAAGGCACCGGTAAGATCGCCCAGATTGCCCTGCGCACCGCGGGCAAACAGGGTCATTGCGCGCAGGATTGCCTCGCCCAACTGACCGCTGTCCAACATGCGCTGGACCGTCGCGGGGGGACGCGCGCCATCGGCAAAGCCTGCGGCGATCGCCTGGTCGCGACCGGTGGTGGCGCGGGCCATGTCGGGCAGGCCCTGGGCGATGGAGGCCCAAAAGACTGCGCTGTCCGTTTGCTGCGGCAGGCTGTGCGAGGCGGTTTCATAACGCGGTGCCAGAAGGCGGATACGCCAGGCCAGATCGGCTGCATCCCCCTGCAGCGGGATCTGCGCCAGCTGGTCGGCAAAGAGATCGGCAAAGGCCGTTTCGATCCGCGCCTGCTGCATGGCGGCCCAGACCGTCGGTAGCGTTTTGGCTACGGCCTCGGCGCTGCCGGTCTGCAGGGCGGTTTCAAACTGTTGCAGCGCAGCGACCCGGTCCCAGACCGCGCCGGAGGCTGCGGGTTTGCGATTGGTGTAGAGCCCCAGAAGGTGGTTGGGGTTCAGCGCACCAATGCGGGTCAGACGCTCTGCCGCCTCCAGCTGCGCCTTCCAGCCTGCGACGTCGCGCAGATCCGCGGCGGCAAAGGCGCGTGGCAGGTTGGAGGTGGGCTGACGCTCTCCGATGGCTTCATAGAGGCGGAACACCAGCGGCGTCGGGTTTGCGGGGGCAGGCAGCGGGGCGGCCTCCTCGTAGAAGTCGGGATTAAGAAATCTGTCGAGCAACGCCAGATCACGCCGTGTCATCAACCCCAGCCCATTTGCGGCCTCCAGCAGCACAGCGGCGGTGGGCCAATCTCCCAGCCGCGCGGCGCAGAAAATCCGGGCGGCATAGTCGGGCGCCAGATGTGGCATCTGGTTCAGCGTGGCACAGGCGATCTGCTCATCCCCGGTCAGCAGCGTGGCATCAAACCAGCGGCGAAACAGCGCCGGGCTGCTGGTGGGATCGGCCTGTTCGGCCAACGCCTGCGCAGGATCGGGCGCCCCCAGTTGCATCAGCCGGTCCAGCCGGGCGGTGATCACCTCGCCCTGGTCGCTGACAGGCGGGCGGCTTTCCGACAGCAAGAGCGTGAAGAGCAGCGATTGCATGGCAGGCCAATGATCCACGCTGACACTGGCCAATTGTGTTGCAATCACGGATGGGTCACTGCCGCGCCACAGATCCACCGGCAACCCGGTGGAGGCCGGAGAGACGAGGCCAATCGGGGGCACCAGCTCTTCCAGCGGTGTCACGGTGATTTCGGGCAAGCGGGCCGATCCGGTGACTGGCGGCTCCAGCAGCACTGTGCCAGGCAGGCCCTGAAGAGTTTGGCCATGTAAATTTCCGCCAGGAGCAGTCTGACCTGCGCCCGTTGCGGCGGTTGGCGTATCGAGCCAATCAATCGCAGACATTGGCGCTGTGCGGCTCGCATCGGGTGATGCGCTGGCTGTTGGATCTGATGGCGCAGCGGAAAAGGCATTGGCTGACGCAGGATCCTCGAGCGGTTGTGGCGCGACAGGGCGTGTCTGTTCGCCGCGCGGATCCTGGCCTGTTTGACCTGCTGCAGGACCACCTGAGGACCCTCGTTCTGACACAGGAACTGGCCCTGCAGCTGGATCGGGGTTTTGGGCCGAGGCGGGGGTCATTGCGCCTGCAGACAGTGTCAGCGCCATCGCAAACGACAGCGCACCAGAGCGGGTCAACGCAAGCCGTTGGCCCGCGTGGCGCGGCAGGGACGCTGCCATGTCACCGGGCCGCTTGGCGTCTGTCCCGCTGTGGGTGTCAGTCGGCATTCAACACCACAGGTTTGCGCACCTCGGCGGTTGGCGCGTCAAAATTGGCCCCAAACCAAGGGCCGACATAGGCGTAGATCACCAACGAAACTGCCGCGAGAACGACAAGGTAAAGAAAATATTTAATCAATCGCCCCATGTATGGTCCGCTCGCTGCTTCTTTGACTTTTGGCGCAAGTTATATATGGCCTTTTTTGCAATATCACGTCATTCACTAAGTTATGAGCGAAAAAGAGCAAACACCACCCGAACCGGTTGAAACGCCTGCCGACACCCAGGTTGACGGGCCGCTTAGTGGGCCGCTTTCCCCCAAAGGGCACTGGACCCTCAAGAAGACCGTGGTCATGGTCGGTATGATGGGGGCTGGCAAGACGGCGGTCGGGCGCGGTCTGGCGGCGCGGCTGAAAGTGCCGTTTCTGGACAGCGACCACGAAATCGAGGTTGCCGCAGACCGCACGATCCCAGAGATTTTTGCCCGTGACGGAGAGCCGTTTTTTCGCCAGAAGGAACGGCAGGTGATTGCCCGCCTGCTGGAGGAAGAACGCGGTGTTCTGTCCACTGGCGGCGGGGCTTTCCTGGCTGAAGAAAACCGCAACACCATCTCGCAGCAGGGTGTTTCTGTGTGGCTGAAGGCGGATCTGGACGTGTTGTGGAACCGGGTGAAGCATCGCGATACACGCCCCTTGCTGCGCACCGCAGATCCCTATGCGACGCTCTCCTCGATCTACAATGATCGGGTGCCGTTTTATGCAGAGGCTGATCTGGCGGTGGTGTCGGATGGGCAGGCGTCCATTGACGAAATGGTGGACCGGGTGATTGACGCGCTGAAGGCGCGACCAGATGTGTTGGAGTGGACGTAATGGAACAGCTGGTGCATGTGCCGCTTGGCGATCGCGCTTATGATGTGGTGATTGGGCCGGATCTGCTGGCGGGTATTGGTGCGCGGCTGCGCCCGATGTTGCGCCGCCCGCGGGTCGCGGTGCTGACGGATGAAACCGTGGCGGGCCAGCATCTGGACGCGTTGCGCGCAGGTCTTGCAGCGGCCGAGATCGAGATGGAGGCCCTGGCCCTACCACCGGGGGAGGCCACGAAATCCTGGCCCCAGTTCACCCGCGCAGTCGAGTGGCTGCTGGACAAGCAGGTGGAACGCAACGACGTGGTGATTGCCTTTGGCGGTGGTGTGATCGGGGATCTCGCCGGGTTTGCCGCATCCGTGCTGCGCCGGGGCGTGCGGTTTGTGCAGATCCCGACGTCTTTGCTGGCGCAGGTCGACAGCTCGGTTGGGGGCAAGACAGGCATCAATGCACCGCAAGGCAAAAATCTGATTGGGGCCTTTCATCAGCCATCGCTGGTCCTGGCAGATACCAGTTTGCTGGGCACGCTCAGCGCGCGGGATTTTCTAGCCGGATATGGCGAGGTGGTGAAATACGGCCTGCTGGGCGATGCGGCATTTTTCGACTGGCTGGAACAGAACGGCCCCGCGCTGGCGGCAGGTGACATGGCCGCACGGGTGGAGGCTGTGACACGGTCGGTGCAGATGAAGGCCGACATCGTTGTGCGCGATGAGACCGAGCAAGGGGACCGCGCGCTGCTGAACCTGGGTCATACATTCTGCCATGCGCTAGAGGCGGCGACCGGCTTTGGTGATCGGTTGCTGCATGGCGAAGGCGTCGCCATCGGCTGCGCCCTGGCGTTTGAGCTGTCGGCGCGTCTGGGTCTGTGCAGTCAGGAGGATCCCAGCCGGGTGCGGGCGCATCTTTCGGCGATGGGGATGAAAACCGATCTGCGGGATATTCCGGGCACGTTGCCGGATGCTGCGGCGCTGCTGGATCTGATGGGGCAGGACAAGAAAGTGGTGGATGGCCAGCTGCGGTTCATCCTGGCGCGCGGCATCGGCCAAGCGTTCGTGACCGCGGATGTGCCCAAAGACGCCGTGCTGTCGGTGCTGGAGGAGGCACTGCAACTGGTGCAGGCCTGATCTGAACAGTTCGATTAGGTCCGCTTGATTTGGACAGCCCGATTTGGCCGGAAAGGTAGCTGACAAAAAATCCCCCGCGGGCGCCGTGTCCGCGGGGGATTGTTGTTTTCACTGGCCCTGTAGACAGGCCGGGCAGAAAAAGACGACCTTAGGCCACTTGCGCGTTGGCAAAGAATGCCTCGTCGCTGAGATCCTCTTCGCTGGCGACAGGATCTGCGCTGCCGGAGGTGTCAGCGGCCATGCCGTCCAACTGGAATTCCCCGATCATGGTGTTCAACTCGCTGGCCTGACGGAACAGCTGGCTGGCTGATGCGGAGGTTTCCTCAGTCATGGACACATTGCTCTGGGTCATCTGTTCCATTTCGTTGACCGCATGGTTCACCTCGGTCAGCTGCGTGGCTTGTGCGTCCAGGCCCTGGGAAATCGAATAGACCAAATCGGAAATCTCGCTCACTTGGTTGCTGACATCGGCCATGGCCTTACCGGCGGAGCTGACCAGCTGTGAGCCGTTTTTGACCTGGCTGGAGCTGCGGGCGGTGATTTCATCGATCTGCGAGACCGCGTCCGAACAGCGCTGCGCCAGGCGCTGCACTTCGGAGGCGACAACCGCAAAGCCACGACCTGCTTCTCCGGCACGCGCCGCTTCGACGCCCGCGTTCAGGGCCAGGAGGTTGGTCTGGAAGGCGATGTCTTCGATCACTTTGGTGATCTGCGAAATCTCATTCGACGAGGTGCGGATTTCATCCATCGCGCCAACGGTTTTGCGCACGATGGTTTCGCATTCGGTCACGGTGGACCGTGCGTTGTCGGTGATTTCTTCGGCCTGTTTTGCGCTCTTGGCGGAGGTGCCTACGCTGGCGGTGATTTCATTCATCGCTTCGGTCGAACGTTCCAGCGCGCCGGCCTGTGTTTCAGTGCGGCGGGAGAGATCATCCATATTGGCCGCGATGGTGCGGCTGTCTTCGCCCACGGAGAGCGCCGCTTCACGCACGGTGCCCATGGCGGCATTCAAGGTCTCTGCCAGCGCATTAACGTCGGTCCGCAGGGAGGCGAAATCCTCAGGGAAGGGCTGGTCGACGCGGAAAGCGAGCACTTTGTTGCTGAGCTGTTTCATCGCGGTTGCGATCTGGTCGGACACGAACTGCTGTTCGGACATGGTGCGTTCCAGATGGGCGTCCGCTTCGCGCTTTTTCAGGGCATGGTCGCGCAAGATCTCGGCCTGGCGGGCAATGCTGCCCACCTCGTCACCGCGCTTGCCGCCAGACACTTCCTGATCAATCTGGCCTGCGCCGATGTCTTCCAGCGCTTGGGTCACGCTGGTCAGGCCGCCGGTGATGTCGCGGGCGATCAAAACGGCTCCAATGGACATCAGCGCCAGCACGGCGGACAGGCCGATCAGCGTCTGATAGAAGGCGTTCTGATTGGCGGCGTCATAGGCGCCAAGATCGGCAACCAGCTCTTTGAGGATTTTGTCCTCTGCGCCTTTCACGGACCCGATCGCTGTGGTGGCCAGTTCGAACCAACGGGTCGGGTCCATGTTGGCAGGTGGATTGCCTGAAAGGATCGCGCTGCGCACTTTGGCGAAATCCTGGTAATTGGCACTCTCCAGCATGGCGTCGACCATGACCACTGTCAGTTCGTCAGACAGTTCGTGGAACACGCGCATCCGCTCTTTCGATTGTGCCACCGCAAGATCCATTCGGTGGATCAATTCCTCGGTCCAGCCGGTGCTGAAGCCAATCGCCCCAATGGCGCGTTGGATGCCATAAGCGTCCTTGGCCATCTGATAATAGGTCAGAGCCATGGCGCGTTCGGCCAGTTCTGTGTCATGCACCAACACTTCGAAGGCGAGGGCGGTTTCCAGCAGGTGGATGTTGAGCGAGGTGTAAAAGCTGACCGTTTCCTTCGGTGTTGACGACCGATTGTCGACGCGCTCGCGCTTGGAATCCAGGGTCCGCAACTCTTCGTCGGCCAGTTCGACAAACTGACGGGTGTTGCCGTGCAAAAGCGACAGATCCGCGTTTTCAATCAGCCCCAGCATCACGCCGCGTTTTGTTTCCACCTTTTGACGCTGTTCAATCAGCTTGGTGGGAACTGCGGTTTTGTCGGAGGCCAGGAACGCGGCGGACAGGCCGCGTTCAAGCTGCAGATAATGAACCAATTCGCCCGTGACGGTCATGATTTCCTGGGTCAGCACGGTGTCGAAACTGGCCCGTTTGTTCAAGCCGTAGAGAACGACCGCCGAAATCACCGAGATGATCAACAAGGGAATGGCAATTAGAAACAGGATCTTCGTTCTGATCGAAGAATTCTGGATTAGTCTGGAAATCATACTCGGTACTCCGCCAATTTCGGGCTGATCCGTCTGCGGATCCTCACAGAGCCTTAGCAAGTGATGTCCTAACAGAGCGTTTAATCCGCTGGCGGCGGCCGAGGTGTAAGCTCCCAATTCTACGCTATAATTTGCGATAGGATTGAAGTTTTCGGTTAAATTTCAAGTATTAGTGCTGTCGATATTCCCAACAAAACCGACGGTTTCTCTGGATCAAAAAAAGCCGACCCGGCAGTCCGGATCGGCACGTTTCAACTGATATTGCTGATTTTCGCTCACCCTTGGGTGGTAAGGTGCTGACCTTACGGCATATTCCCAGCACCCGAATCAGTTGGTCTATTGGCTTAGAACGGGATTTCGTCGTCGTCGATGTTGTGCGAGGCGCCGCCTTGGCTGCCGCCGCCGAAGCCACCGCCCTGGCTGCCGCTGTCGTAGCCGCCGCCACCGCCGCCGACATAACCGCCGCCACCCTGGCCACCGCCACCGTAGCCACCGCCCTGGCCGCCATCATTGCGCCCGTCCAGCATGGTCAAAGTGCCACCGAGGCCTTGCAGCACGACTTCGGTGGAATAGCGATCCTGACCGCTTTGATCCTGCCATTTGCGGGTTTGCAGCTGGCCTTCGACATAAACTTTGGAGCCTTTGCGCAGATACTGCTCGGCCACGCGCACCAGACCTTCGGAGAAGATGGCGACCGAATGCCATTCGGTCTTTTCGCGTCGCTCGCCGGTGTTGCGGTCTTTCCAGGTCTCAGAGGTGGCGATCCGCAGGTTGCAGACCTTGCCGCCGTTCTGGAAACTGCGCACTTCTGGATCGCGGCCAAGGTTGCCGACCAGGATGACTTTGTTGACTGAGCCTGCCATGGGATCTGTCCTTTGTTGTAGTGAGCCAGATCCCTGTGCCAGTGCGGTGCGGGCCCTGCATCGGCAGAGCGGACGCTGCGGCTGGTCGGGACCTGAAAGGTAAGACGACGCCCGGTCGCGAATCTCATCGCGCCCGTTTGGTGTAACAGTATAGCCAGCTGTCTGGGCTGAAAACCAAGTAGATGGGGATATACCGCTGCGGGGCAGAGTTTTTGCGCCCGATGACCCATGTGTTGGGACAGGGTGCCGCTTTGGGCGTCGGCAGAGCTCTGCTTGATCCCTAATGAGAGCCCCAGCGATCCCCCAACACCGTGGCTCAATGCTTTTCTTTTGAAACAATCCGATTATAGTTCCCGCCAACAGGTCAAAGAGTAAGGCGGGTTTATGCGCAAGCTGTTGATGGGGGCCATGATCGTCGGTTTGGGATCGGCGCAAATGGCGACAGCCGATATGTTCAGCACCAAGAGCCAACGTAAGCTGTTCGCGGCGCAGGCGCGGGTGCTCGATAACCGTGCATCGCAGCAATATAACAACTCGGTGCGCTTGCAGCCGCAGACCATTCACGTGCCCTCCAAACACGGCATTCTGCCCTACACGGGCAAGTATCAGGGGGCATTCCTGCAAACGGCGCGAGCTGCGGCCGCCAAACACGGGGTGCCGGAAGAGTTGTTCCTACGGTTGGTGCAGCAGGAGAGCAATTGGAACCCGCAGGCCAAATCCCACAAGGGTGCTTTGGGCCTGGCGCAGCTGATGCCCGCAACGGCGCGAGACCTGAGCGTTGATCCGTTGGACCCCAAACAGAACCTCGAAGGGGGAGCCCGGTATTTGGCGGAGCAATACCGCAAGTTTGGCTCCTGGCGCTTGGCACTGGCGGCGTACAATGCTGGGCCAGAAGCGGTGCGCAAACACGGTGGGGTGCCGCCCTACCGCGAGACGCAGGCCTACGTTCGCAAAATCTGGGGCAGTTGAGCCATCGCGCCGGGCCGGGCGCTGCAGGCTTTGCGCTCTTCTTTCTATGACAACCACGGGATCTGTGGCTCTTGTCGCGCTCCACGATGGGGCGCGGCTTGCATCAGATCGGTTTTGTTCAGATTGATTTTGCCCTGGGTGGTTTTGTACTGGGCGGGTTTATCCCGGGCGGAGCCGTTAACCTCTCGCCAATATGTGTTAATGCCGCGTTATACTTAGCGTCATCGAACTTCCGAGTTTTGATGAGTTGACGTCATGCGTGAAAACGGTTCAGTTAGGCTCATGATCCGCCCCGGTTTTCTTACCCCTTCAGAGCGTCGAGAGCT
>NZ_JAJDWC010000021.1 GCF_022825805.1 Phaeobacter sp. | reverse complement strand
CGAATACACGTCTTCGAACTTCATAAGTCGAACTTCCTGTAACACTTCTGTCCGCTTCATAACGCCTCCTTTCGGAGACATGATAAAACCGGACAGATCGCATGTTACCTACACCGGACATATCGCTTGTTAGCGACACTGCGATTGAGACATTGTACGGTATCGGCTATCGTTACAACGAAGAGTAAGACCCCAGGCGGGGCCGGGCGGAGCGAACGCCGATGCGCGATGTGGGTATGAACCGATCTCAGAAAGACAGTGATGTGGTTCTGGGCGACGATTGGGTCGCACCAGATCAAACCGTGACGCGCGAGTTGCAGGACAAGCGGGCCCGGCGCGGTTTCTTTTCGCTTCGTGGCTCCCCGCTTACCCGGAGAATCATCACGCTGAATCTGATCGCTTTGATCGTTCTGGTATCGGGCATTCTGTATTTGAATTCGTCGCGGCAGAGCCTTGTGTTGCAACGGGCCGGGGCCTTGGCCGCCGAAGCAATGCTGATCTCGGATGTGTTTGAGGCACAGCTCCCTGAAATCGGCACTGTCAGCTTGGCCGCGCGCGATGGGATCGATCCGGAAGCGACGCTGCAGAACATCAGCCTGCGGGCTGGTGCAGAGGTGTTTGTTTTCGACACCGCCGGGACATTGCTTGCCCAGACCAAAGGCGTCGCCGAAGGTGGTGCGTTGGACCTGATCAACGATAACAATCAGGGCTCCACGGTGATCACCGACAGTTTGTCTTCGCTTTGGTCGGCAGTTGGCGGGTTTCTCAAAACTGACACGCCTGCGCCAACCACGTCTCTCGAAGATCAGCTCCGCGCCATGGTACAGCGGGCGCTGGCAGGGGGGACCGAGGTGCAAGCGGTTGTGGACACCAGTGGCGGCACTGTGTTCTCGGCGGCAACGCCGATCCTGTTTCAAGGTAACGCGATTGGTGTGGTGACGCTGGCATCGCCAACCGGTGAAGTTGACGCCCTGGTGCGCGGCGAGCAGGAGCGTGTTTTGCAGCTGTTTGTGGTGGCTCTCTTGGTGTCTGTTGGCCTCAGTCTCGTGCTTGCCTCTACCATTGCGAACCCGCTGGCTGATCTGGCCGAGGCCGCTGAACTGGGGCGGGATGGCGATGCGCGCAAGTCAAAGCCAGGACGGATCCGCATCCCGGATCTTTCCGCGCGCCCAGATGAGATCGGGCGCCTCAGCCGCGCACTGCGCGGTATGGTCAAAGCGCTCTACAACCGGATCGACAGCAACGAACAATTCGCAGCTGACGTTGCACATGAAATCAAGAACCCATTGGCAAGTCTGCAGTCCGCAGTCGGCACCCTGCGCATGGTGAAACGGCCGGATCAGCGCGACAAGCTGCTCGATGTGATTGAACATGACGTCCGCAGATTGGATCGGCTTGTCAGCGATATTTCCAATGCCTCTCGTCTTGATGCGGAGCTGGTCAAAGAGGATGAGGAAACTTTTGATCTCTTGACCATGCTTGGCAATCTGAACCAGTTCCTGGGCGAGGACGCCCGCGGCAAAGGCATCGACTACATCACCGACCTGCCAAAGACGCCCATTGATATTCAGGGCCTTGAGGCGCGTCTGGCACAGGTCTTCGTGAACCTGATCACCAATGCAATTTCGTTTTGCGAAGATGGGGACGCTATCCGCGTGTGGGCCCGTCGTCGTGACAACCGTGTTCTGGTCGTGGTGGAAGACACCGGACCGGGCATTCCTGAGCAGGCGCTGAGCAAGGTGTTCAAACGCTTCTATTCGCAAAGACCTGTTGAGCATTTTGGCAATAATTCCGGTCTCGGGTTGGCGATCTCGAAGCAGATTGTCGAGGCCCATGGTGGCGTGATTTGGGCCGAAAACATTCGCCCAACCGAAGCCGACATTACATCTGAACCGCTTGGCGCACGCTTTGTCGTGGGTCTGCCGATCTGACGTGGAGGATCTGCACCCGTCCTGTTGCATGCACGCCAGCTGCGTTGATGTGAATGGCAAGGGATTGTTGATAACGGGGCCATCTGGATCTGGAAAATCGACATTGGCCTTGCAGATGATGGCGCTTGGCGCGGTCTTGGTTGCAGATGACAAGGTAAATGTGGCGCGCCAAAACGATATGCTGATCGCGACGGCACCAACCGTTTTGTCAGGAGTGATCGAAGCCAGAGGCGTTGGCCTGCTGGAAGCCGACACCGTTTCCGAAAGCCGGATTGTCGCCACAGTTGATCTGTCAGAACTTGAAACCGAGCGGTTACCGCACCAGTTGGTAGACAAGATACTGGGCCTGCAGATACGCAAGCTGAACCGGGTAGATGGGCCGCATTTTGCCCCAGCACTGCTGCAATTCTTGAAGAACGGAGCAAGGGATGCCGACACCGCGGTCTGACACGACAGAACAGACTGCTGCGGTGACCATTGTTTTGGTGACGGGGCCATCTGGTGCCGGGCGCACGACTGCGATCAATGTGCTGGAAGATCTCGGTTTCGAGGCAATTGATAATCTGCCACTGCGTTTGATCCCAGATCTGCTGCAAACCCAAAGTTTGAGCAGGCCCATGGCGCTAGGGTTGGACAGCCGCAATCGTGACTTCTCGCCAGCAGGCCTTCTGGATGTGATCGCTGAAATGTCGGCGCGCTCCAATCTGGATCTTAAGGTGCTCTATTTGGATGCTTCGCCAGATGTCTTGTTGCGACGCTACTCCGAAACCCGTCGACGCCATCCTTTGGCGCCTGCCGAAGATCCAGAGCTGGGTGTGACGCGAGAGATGGAGCTGATGGCGTCGATCCGCGATCAGGCCGATATCCTGCTAGATACGTCCGATATGAACATTCACCAATTGAAAGCCGATATCGAACGTTTGTTCGCCCCACAGGGCCGGGCGCTTGCCGTTTCGGTGCAGAGCTTTTCCTACAAGCGTGGGGTGCCGCGCAGCGTTGATATGGTGTTTGACTGCCGTTTCCTGAACAACCCTTATTGGGAGCCCGCCCTGCGCGAACTGGACGGGCGCACGGATGCAGTCCAAAGCTATGTCAAAAACGATCAACGGTTTCCCGCGTTCTACCAACAGCTGCTTGGTTTGATCCGCCATCTCCTGCCTGCCTACCGCGAAGAGGGTAAATCGCATCTGTCCATCGCCTTTGGGTGTACCGGCGGGCAGCACAGATCGGTGACATTGGCAGAAACACTGGCGAAGGATCTTGCAGAAGACGGGCAGCAAGTGTCAATTAGACACCGCGAGCTGCAGAGCCAGCGGCAGAAGTGAGGGCCCGATTTGATCGGTATCGTGATTGTTGCACATGGTGGGCTGGCGAAGGAATATCTTGCCGCCGTTGAACACGTCGTGGGTCCTCAGCTGTGTCTGCAGGCGATAGCCATCGGACCGGATGACGACCGTGAGCAGAAGCAACGTGACATATGTCGCGCGGCAGATGCCGTCGACGGTGGCGATGGTGTTGTGGTGGTCACGGATCTTTTTGGCGGCTCACCCTCCAATCTGAGCCTACAGGCTTGTGCGCCGGCCAACCGGCGAATCCTTTACGGTGCGAATCTCCCGATGCTGATCAAATTGGCGAAATCCCGCCATTTGCCGGTGGTAGACGCTGTACGCCAGGCCCTCGAAGCGGGCCGCAAGTACATCAACGCACAGAATATCAACCCCGAGGGGGAGTAGACGCAGTAATGGTCCATAAGACTCTGAAAATCGTGAATGAAAAAGGCCTTCATGCAAGAGCCTCCGCCAAATTGGTGGAAGTGGTGGAGGGATTTGATGCCACCGCCGAAGTGTCTCGCGACGGTTTGTCGGCCTCTGGTGACAGCATCATGGGCCTTTTGATGTTGGCAGCCTCCAAGGGAACGACTATTGACGTCACCACCTCGGGCCCAGACGCAGAAGCGCTTGCCGCGGCGTTGGATACGCTGGTGGCAGACAAGTTCGGCGAAGGCTTCTGAGCCCAGAAACAGCTAGATGACATAGGATCACCCGTTTTGGCGGATACCACACATGATCAAGACGATGGCGTCGCAACGCCGGACTCTACCGAAACCGGTGAGGTCTATGACCGTCGTACGTTGACCTATGCCAATTCGTTTGATGACCGTTGGACCAGCTTTGCCATTCGCGCGATCGAATGGTTTACCGGTAAGCTGACCATCCTGCGCATGGTGCGCAAATTCGAACGCAGCAATGCGGAATACCGCGGCCAGAAATTCTGGCGTGGTGCTCTCAATACGATGGGGATCGATCTGGTCACCCCGGAAGAGCAGATCGCACGCATTCCCAAGGATGGCCCTGTCGTCGTTGTCGCCAACCATCCCCACGGCATGGTCGATGGGATGATCTTCGCGGATCTGATCGGTCGGGTGCGACAGGATTACCGTATTCTGACACGCTCTGTTCTGACAGGCCTCGACGAGGCTGCGACTTCTTTCATGATCCCGGTGCCGTTCCCCCATGATCCCGAAGCGCAGCGCAAAATGGTTGAGATGCGCAGCCAAGCCATGGCCTATCTCAAGGATGGCGGCGTTGTTGCGCTTTTCCCGTCTGGCGTCGTTATGTCCTCTGACAGTATGTTTGGGCCCGCAATCGAGCGGGAATGGAACGTCTTTACAGCACAGCTGATCCGCCGATCTGGCGCGCGTGTGGTGCCGATCTATTTCCCCGGCAGCAATTCGCGGTGGTATCAGATGGCCAACCGTATCTCGCCGATTTTACGTCAGGGTTTGCTGCTGCATGAAATCGTCCGCTCCTGCAATAAGCCGCAGGCGCCGGTCGTGGGTAAGCCGATCTCTGACGAGCACATGGAACGGCTGCAAAGCGATCCCCGCGGTTTTATGGCCTGGTTGCGAGAGCATACGATGCAGCTCGGGGCATCTGAAAGCGGCGATAAGAACGGCTATGTGCACGACAGAGGCCCCTGACGGAGCCTCTGCGGCTATCAGCGCGTAGGCACTGGTGTATCGCCACGATAATCATAAAATCCACGTTGCGTTTTCCGGCCCAACCATCCGGCTTCCACATATTTTGTCAGGAGCGGGCAGGGGCGGTATTTTGTATCTGCCAGCCCATCGTGCAGCACATTCATGATCGCCAGGCAGGTGTCCAATCCGATGAAATCCGCCAGCTCAAGCGGTCCCATGGGATGGTTGGCGCCCAATTTCATCGATTCATCGATTGATTTGACGCTGCCGACGCCCTCATAGAGCGTGTAAACCGCCTCGTTGATCATCGGCATCAGGATCCGGTTCACGATGAAGGCGGGGAAATCTTCGGCGCTAGCGGCCGTTTTGCCGAGGCGATCCACGACCGCATAGCAGGCTTTGAATGTTTCTTCGTCTGTTGCGATGCCGCGGATCAGCTCAACCAGCTGCATCACGGGCACCGGGTTCATGAAGTGAAACCCCATGAAACGTTCGGGTCTGTCCGTGCGACTGGCCAGCCGGGTGATCGAAATCGAAGAGGTGTTCGATGTCAAAATCGTGTGCGGCTGCAGATGGGGGAGGAGGTCTTCGAAAATCGCCTGTTTGACGGTTTCGCGTTCTGTTGCGGCCTCAATGACCAGGTCTGTCTGCCCCACGTCCGCGAGCACCAGGGTCGTGGAAATCCGCGCCAATGCAGCGTCCACATCACTTTGCTCAATCTTGCCCTTGCTGACCTGCCGGGTGAGATTTTTCTGGATCGCAGCAATCGCCGCATCAAGCGCATCCTGATTGATGTCGTTCAAGACAACATCATAGCCCGCAAGCGCCATGACATGTGCGATGCCATTGCCCATCTGGCCCGCGCCAATCACGCCAATTTTTTGGATATCCATTGCTCTCACCTCATTGGAAAGTCGCTCAGATCATAGTGGTGCGCGGATATCGGGCACAAGGCCGATCCGGTTGGTTTTTAGTCAAAGTCACCCTTTAGCATTTCGTCAACGGGTCTGCTGTTAGGTGAGTCTCGGGTGAATATTGGTGGGAATTATGAGTTACGAACTCAAAAGCGCGACCGCGTTCGCGGGGGAGCCATGTAGTTATGACGGC
>NZ_JAJDWC010000023.1 GCF_022825805.1 Phaeobacter sp. | reverse complement strand
ACCTCAGACGACCGCGCCGCCGATCTGCCCGTCTGGACACATCTCTACAATTGGCACAGACCACACGCGGCCCTAAAATCAAAACCACCAATCAGCCGGTTACGATTAAATCGGAACAACCTATTGAGGCTCCACACCTAGGTGAAGGATTGTCTCGCCTGTCGCAGGGGGATTTGACTGCGCGCATCGAACAGCCCTTGGCCGAAGGCTACGAGCAGCTGCGCGTGGATTTCAACGGCACGCTCAATACGCTCAACGAAACGGTTGGGCAGGTGATCGAAGCGTCCAGTTCCATTCAAGGGGGAGCTGCGGAAATCAGTCAGGCTTCTGATGATCTTTCGCATCGCACCGAGAGCCAGGCGGCAACCTTGGAACAGACCGCTGCTGCGATCGACGAAATCAATGCAAGCGTGAAATCCGCAGCGGAAGGGGCGCGCAACGTCGAGAAAACGGTGAGCACGGCGCGAAGCGAGGCCGAAGAGAGTGGTGTCGTAGTAAATAATGCTGTGGCCGCGATGACGGAGATCGAACAGAGCTCCAACCATATTTCGCAGATCATCGGTGTGATCGATGATATTGCGTTCCAAACCAACCTTTTGGCGCTGAACGCAGGGGTTGAAGCCGCTCGGGCTGGGGAGGCGGGTCGTGGATTTGCAGTTGTGGCCTCGGAGGTGCGAGCCCTTGCGCAGCGATCTTCTGATGCAGCGATGGAGATCAAAACCCTGATTTCGTCGAGTTCGAAACAGGTTGAGAGCGGCGTGGAATTGGTCGGCAAAGCCGGAGAAGCGCTGCAGTCGATTATGGAGCGGGTCAACCATATTGCCGGGCTTGTGTCTGAAATTGCGACCGGCGCCGAAGAGCAAGCCACAGGTTTGCACGAGATCAACACCGGCATGACGCAGCTTGACCAGGTCACCCAGCAAAACGCTGCGATGGTCGAAGAGGCGACGGCCGCGGGCCATATGTTGAACGCCGATGCCAATAAATTGGCGAGTCTTGTGTCAAAATTTCAAACGGATGATCAGCACGCTGAGCTGTCGAACTCACCGGTTGGTGAGGCGTATGATGATCTGTCCGAGGCTCCGTTTCCATCTGGTGTCGATGATGACGGTTGGCTCAGCGAAGCAAGCTAAATAATTGGCTCGCCGAGGGGCCGGATCAGACATCTGCATCTCACACTCCTCAACAGGCTCAGCGCAGGTCCGCCCTGCGCTGAGCCTGTTTGAGCGGACTGTCTGTCACCCGTGTTATCTGGCCAAAACCTCGGTCTGAGGTGGGCCGCGTCATCGTCAGCTTGAAAGATGCAGCAGGCGTGGCCCGGACCTCAGTCTCATTCAGCGACCATCTTGCGATGCGCGTGATAGGACATATAGGCGTTATCAATCGCAATCTGGTCGACGATGAATTTGGCATCATGCCAAACTCCCCAGATAAATGACGAGCCGCGCCGTGACTGCCAGGGCAGCCCGACAAAATACAAACCCGGAACCTTCGATACGCCGCGCTGATGCACAGGCCGACCGTGGGGGTCAAGAGCGTCAGCCTTCAGCCAGCCGTAGTCGAATTTAAATCCGGTCGCCCAGATGATTGTGGTGATATTGGCCTGTGCCAAATCCAAAGTTCGGATGGGCGACGCAACGCATTCGGGATCTGCGGGTATGTTCCAGGCGTCAGGTTCATCGGGCAGATCAAGGCTGTTTGTCTGCGCGAACTCATCTGCGGCCTTGAGCATAGACAGGTAGTTTGCGTCTCCGGCATCCAGATTGGTCTTCAAATCATCGGCCAGCCGCAGCACGCCATTCTCGCACCCCTCGGTCATGCCAAGTAGCGTGATACCCCGATTGGCCATTTGCCGAAAATCAACGGTCTTGCCACCCTCGGCTCCGCTCACGGCGATGGTCACATGTTCCGTGCCTGGTGCTGGGGTGTCGAGGTTCCAGATTCCCAAAACGCCGAGCCACCAAACGTTGTCTCGGCCGCGATAGCGCCGCGGCGGCCGGTCATGCGGACCAAGCGACAAGTAGACCTGGCGCCCTGCCGCATTGAGCTCTGCTGCGATTTGTGACCCGGAAGAGCCTCCGCCGATGACCAAGACTGCCCCATCCGCCAGCGCGTCTGGATTGCGGTAACTCGTTGAGTGCATTTGATGTATTTCAGCGTGCTCTGGAATAATTGGCGGGATCGAAGGAGTTTGAAAGGCACCGGTCGCGCTGACCACATGGCGCGCGTCATAGCTCCCATCAGGTGTCGTTACTGCAAAACCCGGTCGATCGGTGTGCGGTACAACACTGGTGACCTGCACACCGGTTTTCACCGGCGCTTCGATCATGCGTGCATAGTCTTCAAAGTAGCGCACCACGTCATCCTTGGATGCGAAGCTTTCTTCGTCGACAGAGAACGTCATGTTTGGAAAGCGATCATGCCAGGCAGGGCCATTTGCGACCAAAGAATCCCACCGGGCGCTCCGCCAGCGTTCAGCAATTCTATCTCGTTCCAAGACCACATGATCGATGCCATGTGTGTTCAGATGTTCGCTTGTTGCGATACCCGCCTGACCAGCGCCGATGACCACTGTATCGATTTTTTGCATCGCGGGATTCCTCCGTCGTGTGCTGTTTGCCTCCAGCTAATGCCGGGCGGCTGGACGGAACAACGAGGGATTTGCGAACCATTGATTTTGCACAGGCTAATCAGAGTTAGAAAATGGCTAACCAACGGTAAGGAAGTGTGATGGTTTTTTTTGCGCCTCAGGCCGTGCAGCATCCCGAAAATTGATCTGTCCGCGCCAGCCCACCAGCGCCCGCACAAGGAGATTCGTTTCATGGCCAAAGACCATGTCGACCCCGTCACCGCCTTGCGAGACACCGTTTCGGTACCCTTCGAACAGGCGCGCGCGATGCCCACCGAGGTCTATACCTCTGAAGCCTTCGTGCAAGAAGAGCTGACCCATATCTTTCGGAAGGATTGGTATTGTGTGGGGCGGGTCGATGCGCTTTCGCAGCCGGGAGACTACGTGTCCTGTGAATTGGCAGGCCAACCCATAGTGGTCTTGCGGGATCAGTCTGGTGACCTGCGCGCGATGAGCAATGTGTGCCTACATCGCATGTCGACATTGTTGCATGGCCGGGGGCGCGCCAAGACAATTGTCTGTCCTTACCATGCCTGGACTTACAACCTTGATGGAAAATTGCGGGGTGCCCCCGCGATGACACTGAACGAAAGCTTCTGCAAGTCGGATTATGCATTGCCACAGATCCGCTGTGAGGAGTGGCTGGGTTGGGTGTTTGTTTGCCTGGATCCGGACGCGCGCCCAGTCGCGGAGCAATTGTCCAAGGTCGCCGAGATGATCGATGGCTATAACATGACGAACTACACCGAAGCGTTCTACGAAGAGCATGTCTGGGACACCAATTGGAAGGTGCTGGCCGAGAACTTCATGGAAAGCTACCATCTGCCGGTTTGTCATGCCGGGACCATTGGCGGATTGTCAAAGCTGGAAGATATGGTCTGCCCGCCCGGTCACGATGCGTTCAACTATCATACGATTTTGAAGGATGAGACGCTGGGCATCGCGATGGCTCATCCTTCGAATGATCGTTTGGTTGGTGACGAGCGGCGCACCACATTCCTGCTCGCGCTTTATCCGAGTCTGATGATCACCCTCACCCCCGGTTATTTCTGGTATCTGTCATTGCACCCCAAAGGGCCAGGACAGGTTCACATTCGCTTTGGCGGCGGTATGTCGAATGATTTTGCAGACGATCCAGATGCGCAAGAGAACTTTGTCCAGCTCAAGACGCTGCTTGATGATGTGAATGTCGAAGACCGGGGCTGCACCGAGAAAGTCTATAACGGTTTGCGCTCCAACCTGGCCGAACCTGGTCATCTGAGCCATTTGGAGCGGCCCAATTTTGATTTTGCCAAATACTTGATGGCGCGCATTGATGCAGGCTGCCAAGCGGAGATCGGCTGATGACTCACACGCGCATTCGTCCCTTTAACACCAAGGAAACGTATCCAGAGCAGGCATTGGACAATGATCTGTGCCAAGCGGTGGTGACACGCGGTGGCCGTACCATCTGGTTGCGTGGGCAGTGTCCGCAAAACCTTGATGACGCTGTGAATATCGACAGTCACGACCCCGCAGAGCAAACGCACAAGGTGATGCAGAATATCTGTCAACTGATCGAAGAGGCGGGTGGCAACATCACTCATCTGGTCAAGGTCGTCGTTTACATCACAGATGTCCGACACAGAGAAGCTGTCTATCGCACCATGGGCGAATACATCAAAGGTGTGCACCCCGTTTCGACGGGTTTGGTGGTGCAGGCGCTGGCACGACCAGAGTGGTTGGTTGAAATCGATGCAACCGCTGTAATTCCGGACTGATGACATGACTTTTTCCCTTGTTGCCCGCTGCGCTGAAACTGGCATGTTCGGGGTCGCGATTTCGTCCTCGTCTCCTGCGGTTGCTGCGCGTTGCTCATTTGCGCGCGCTGGCGTTGGGGCTGTCGCGAGCCAGAATGTGACGAACCCGAGCCTTGGCCCTCTGACGTTGGAGCGAATGCAGGCAGGTGCCTCCGCGACGGAGGCTGTGACTGCTACGGCAGAGCAGGAAGAGCATGCGCAATATCGACAGCTCTTGGCCATCGATACGACCGGCAGGACAGCAATTCATTCAGGCCATGAGGCTTTGGGCATTTGGAGCCAGGCAGAAGGCACAGACGTTGCTGCTGCCGGGAACCTTTTGGCGAATGCCGACGTCCCCGCAGCCATCGTAGATGCATTTGAACGCAGTGAAGGCCATCTGGGAAACCGCTTGCTTGATGCGCTCAGAGCGGGGAGCGCCGCTGGAGGCGAGGCCGGGCCGGTCCATTCTGCGGGTTTGCTTTTGGTCAGCAACGTCAGTTGGCCGGTTGCGGATCTGCGCTGTGATTGGACCGATGACTGCCCAATCGCGTCCTTGGATCACCTTTGGGAGATCTACAAACCTCAATTGAACGATTATGTCCGCCGGGCCCTGGCACCGGCAGAAGCGCCGTCCTACGGCGTGCCGGGCGATATCTGACTATTTTGCTACAACAGGAGGCATAGATGACACAATTGCGCGAAAAACTACAGGATCTTGCCGCCTTGCCAGAAGATCGGCCCATGGGCATGCCCGGTGCCTTTTATACGTCGCAAGAGCAATTCGAGCACGAAGCCAACACCGTGCTCAGAAACGGTTGGCATTGCCTTGGTCGCCTCGACGAGCTTGCCGAGCCCGGCGATTTCTTTACCGTTCAGTTGTTGAACGAACCTCTTTTGGTGGTGCGTGGCGACGATGACAAAGTGCGCGTGCTTGCCAATGTTTGCCGCCATCGTGGGATGCCGCTGGCAGAGGGGAAAGGCAATCAGAAGCGGTTCATTTGCACATATCACGCGTGGATGTATGGGCGCGATGGTGCATTGTTGCGCGCGCCACGGATGGAAAACGCAGGGTTTGATCCAAAGTCATGCCGCCTGCCTGAACATAATGTGCAGGTCTGGAACGGGTTCATTTATGTGAACCTATCCCCCGATGCCGCGCCGTTCAGCTACCCGGACCTCGAACAGATGCTCGCGCCCTATGAAACCGACAAATTCCGCGTGGTTCATTCGGCCGAGGAAGAATGGCAGACCAACTGGAAATGCCTGGTTGAGAACTTCATGGAGGGGTATCATCTGAGTGTGGTGCATCCCCAGACGCTCCATGGATACACACCGTCGGGCTTGGCGCGAAAACTGGTCAGCGGCGATGGCTATACATCCTACGCTGCAAATTACCCCGAAAACATTGAGTCACGCGGAGACGGGGCGCCGGGGCTAAGCGATGCTGAGAAACAGCGTTCATCACTGTTTTCTATTTTTCCGACGCAAGTAGTAAGCCAAGCGGCCAGCCTTCTCGTTTCGCTGTCGATCTTTCCAATCAACGCCAATCTGATCCGAGTAAAATGGACGATGTCTGTTTATGGCGATGATCTGAGCGATGACACCATTCAGCAGCGCGTCAAACTCTGGGAAGAAGTGAACCGAGAAGACCGTGAGAAGTTGGAAAAAATGCAAGTGACGTTGCGTTCGGCCCACGCGCTGGAGGGGCCATTGGCTGCGGATGATTATGAGGGGACGATAAGGGATTTCCAAACCTGGCTTGCCAAACAGGATGCGGCGTTCAGCACGGCGCAGTATGCGTAAATAGGCTGGTACCGCCTGATCGGAGCTGATTTGATGCTGCTCAGCAAAGTCCCTCAGGAGCATCAAATGCCACGGTTCACCCTTCGCCAGCTTGAGTATTTTGTCGCGGTGGGGGAAACGGGCAGCATATCGCGCGCGTCACAAAAGCTGAGCGTGTCCTCGCCTTCGATCTCATCGGCGATCACGCAATTGGAAAGCCATTTTGGGATCCCGTTGTTTGTCCGCCAGCATGCGCAGGGCCTCGCGCTGACCAGCGGAGGCCGGCGCGTTTTGGAGCAGGCCCATCGGGTTCTCGCCGAGGCTCATGTTCTGACTGACATCGCAAGCGACGTTTCGACCACGGCCAGAGGTGCACTGACGATTGGTTGTTTTGTGACCTTCGCGCAATTGGTTTTGCCACGGCTGCGTAGGGAGTTTGTGGCGGATTTCCCCGAGATACAGGTGAACCAATGTGAGATGGACCAGGCCGCGCTGTTTGATGCGTTGCGCCGATCCGACATTGATGTGGCGTTGACTTACGACATGGATATCCCGGCTGATTTGCAATTTAGCGGTCTGGTTCGGCTGCGCCCCTTCGCTTTGTTCGATCCGCAGCATCCGCTCGCTGATCGCGAAACAGTGTCGTTGCCAGAACTGGCCGACTGGCCGATGGTGCTGATGGATCTGCCGATCAGTACGGAGTATTTTCTATCTCTGTTTGATGCACATGGTGTCAGGCCCAACATCGCAGAGCGGACGCGAGATATGGCTGTGATGCGGTCGATGGTTGGCAATGGCTTTGGATACTCCATTGCAACCGTCCGCCCACGCAGCGACATGTCACCAGACGGGCAGATGATCCGATCGGTGCCAATCAGTGGCGATGTACGATCATTGCGCATGGGGCTTTTGACCGCACAGAATGCCGATCAGTCCCGCAATATTCGCGCGTTTATCGAGTTCGGGAAGGCGCAGGTGCAAAAGGGCGCGTTTGCAGCAATCGGCGGTGAGGCGCTGAGATAGACGTAGCTGCGCTCCGACAGTGTAATCATGCTGCCTTAACGGGACCGAGGGATTGCCTCAGGCGAATGTCGGTGGGCAATTCGACACACTGTCGGGTGTCTTCTTCCCGCAGCATTTGGATCAGGATACCCGCTGCGCGGCGCCCCATTTCGCGATGTGGGACATGTACCGTCGTCAGGGCCGGTTCTGCCAGCATGGCGATTTCAATGTCATCAAACCCCGTGATCGACACATCTTTCGGCACTGTTATGCCCATCTCCCGCGCGGCGCGCAGCGCGCCAATCGCCAGGACATCGTTGGCACACATTACGGCAGTGGTGTTTGGTGCTGCTGCCATGACTTCGCGAAATGCCGTCTCGCCGCTTTCGATCCCGTAAGGTTTCTCAACAATAAGCAAAGCGTCCGGGTCCTGACCGGCCTCAGCCATGGCGGCTTGAATGCCAAAAACCCGTTCCCTGGCGCGATCGTTGAACTCAGTCGGAGCGGTGATACAGGCGATATTGCGGTGACCTTGTCCCATGACCAGACGGGCGAGTTCTGCCATCGCAGCGCGATTGTCAAAGCCGATCGCTGGACGGTCCTGACCAGCGGAAAACGACCAAGCAACCAATGTCGGTACTTTGCGTTTCTTGAGAAAGGCATAGAGATCCGGATTTCGGTCGTAGCCAATCAGCAAAAGCCCATCTGCACCGCGCGCGACCAAAGCTCTGACCTGCTCGTCTTCGAGTTTTTGACTATAGGCCGACGAGGCTACCAAAAGCGTTTTGCCGTGGCGCCCTAACTCTTCCTGAAAGGCTTGCAAGCCTCTGGCAAAAACAGCGTTTTCCATCGTTGGAATGACGGCGCCCACTGTGTTGGTCTGCTTAGCAGCGAGCGCTCTAGCCCCGAAATTCGGCGCATAGCCAAGCTCTTGTACCGCGCGCAGGACGCGCTCACGGGTTTCCCCAACCACGCGGTCCGGGGAGTTGAGGCAGCGGGATACTGTGGCCGTGGAGACATTGGCGCGTTTGGCCACATCCGCCAGCGTCGGGACATTGTTGCCTTCGATAGGTTGGGTCATTCGTCATCTTCTCATCACCGGCCCGGTAGCTCAATACGTCCGTTCAAAACAAGGCAAAATCGTCGGCGGGAAATCAGGGCGAAAATGTAAGCGCTTGCATTGTGATATGTAAGCGCTTACATTTTCAACGACTCAGGTGTGGCACCGGAGCATTGGGAGGGGAAAATGCCATTTGTGATTGCTGCCGTTTTGCTTGTTGCGTTTGTCGCGAACGTTGTGACCGGTGCAGTAGGAGACGCCCCTTTCGTCGGTATTGTTTCAGAGATGCTGATCCTATTTGGCGCAGCAATAGCCTTTTCCGTCGGCATTCTCCGAAGCGAGGCCCATGCGAATTCCAAAGACAAATCATCAGAATAAGTCCAATTGGGAGGAAAACACATGGACAAGACCAAGGATGATCTGGCCTCAGCAGAGCGCCGAAATTTTCTGAAACTTTCAGGGTCAGGGGCGTTCACTGCAGCGGTGGTGGCCGGAGCAGGGGGGATGCTCTGGTCCAGCGAGGCAGCAGCGCAGACTGCAGCGGAAGAACGTGATCGGGAAGCAGCGGCAGATCATATCATGACGCTTGCAACAGCCTATGTTCTGGGCGCGTCTCGCAGCTATCCGATCATGCAGCTGGATCTGAAAGAAAACATCCAAAACATGACCAATGGCAAGGTCTACGTGAAACTCGCACCTGGGGGACAGCTCGGCGCAGGTGGTGCACTTGCTCAGGCCGTGCAGGGTGGAACGATCCAGTGTGCGCAGCACTCTCTGGCCAACTTTGCACCCTTTGCAAGCGTTGTTGATTTGATCAATCTGCCCTACTTCTGCGGGTCCAATCAGCGGTTTACAAACCTAACCTCGTCAGCTGCCTGGAAGGCTGAAGTCGATCCCAAGATCGCGGCCTCAGGGTTCAAAGCTCTGTTTTATATCGTGATTGATCCACGGGTTGTGGCTGTGCGCAAAGGTGGCAACGCGATCATCACGCCCGGTGATATGTCCGGTGTGAAATTCCGCGTGCCGGGATCCAAAATGCTGCAGCAGTACTACGGCCTTGTTGGTGCCAACCCAACCCCTGTGGCCTGGGGTGAAACACCATCTGCCATCCGCCAGGGTGTTGCTGATGCGTTGGATCCATCAGTTGGCGCGCTGCATGTGTTCGGCTTTGGCGAGATCCTAAGCCACGTTACCTTCACTCAGGCTGTTCCAGACAGCCAAGTCTACTCCGTCAACGCCGAATGGTTCGATAGCCTGCCGATGGATGTGCAGGAAGGCATCGAATTTGCAGGTGAGGTCACTCAGCAACAGAACCTGTCCAAAGTTCCGTCTGCACGGTCCTATGCCATGTCGCAACTGATCGCCAATGGTGTGGAATTCCATTCCCTCAGTGATGATCAGCTGGCCGAATGGAAAGACGCAGGTGGCTACCAGCGAAGCGAATGGGACAGCTTCAAAACAGAGTTGGCAGGTTCCATGGATACCTTCAACAAACTGGATGAAGCTGCGGGAACGCCGTCGCGCTACTACGTGCACGACGCCTAGCGCTTTGCAAGTCGGCGCATCTCGGTGCGCCGACCCTTACCCATTTTCCAGATAGCGCAGGAGCAGGACCGGGCTTTGCCCGGTTCGGAGGGAGGTTGCTATGTCACGGCTCTACCAGGCCATTGATGCAAATGCGGAACGTTGGCTCTTATTGGTGTTTTACGTGATGCTCGTCGGGACAATGTTCATCGAGGTCGTGCGGCGTGAAGTCTTTGCCTATTCGTCCATCTGGGGTGAAGAAATCGTCCGCTATTCGTTTATTTATCTCGCATGGATTGGCGCTGCCGCCGCGGTGAAGGAGCGTGGTCATATCCGCATCGACGTGCTGATGCACTATGTGCCCTATCGCATCAAAGCTCTGCTCTACATTTTTGGCGATGTTGTGATGTTCGTGGTCGCCCTGATCGCGATCTACTGGTCATGGGAAACCGTGCATGTGTCGTGGAAATTCGGCTCCGTCACGCATGGGCTCCGGATCAGCCAGGTGTTTTTCCTGTTTGCCGTGCCTTTCGGTTTTGCGCTGGTGATTTTTCGGTTGGCGCAATCCCTCCTGCGAGATGTCTCAGACCTTCGGAACGGAACACCCGTTTACGAAGGCGACAAGTTGTTTGATTAAGGGGGAGACGCTGCCATGATGTGGCAAACACTTGGGCAACAGACCCTCGAACTTGGTTGGGACTTCTACGGGTCGGTTCTTCTTTTTGTAGGTTTGGTTGCTTTGGCGGTGCCGGTTTGGGCTGCAATCGGTGCGGCAACTATCCTTATGCTGGTAATGTCAGGTGCGCTTCCGCTCAGCCTGATTGGGGAGAAACTGTTCTCCGGCATCGATGCTTTCGCATTGACCGCTGTGCCTCTGTTTATTCTCACCGGTGATGTTCTGGTCCGAACGGGACTGAGCCGGAAATTCCTGGATGTCGCCGAGGCATTGACGTGCTGGGCAAAAGGCGGGTTTGGATCGGCCACTGTCCTGGTGTGTGGTATGTTCGCGGCCATTTCAGGATCCGATGCGGCGGGTGCCGCCGCAGTTGGGCGCATGACAATCGACCGCCTTGTCGAAAGCGGCTACCCGCGACCCTACGCTTGCGCTCTTGTCGCGGCGGGCGCATGTACCGGCATTCTCATCCCGCCATCGATTGCCTACATCATTATCGGCCTGGTGCTCGGTATCGCGGTTTCCACGCTTTTCCTGGCGGCCGTGATTCCCGGTCTTCTGATCCTGTTGTCGATCCTTGTCACCAATATCGTGATGAACCGTCTCAATCTTTGGGAAGGCGGCGGCATCATGACCGCTGCAGAATGGCGGGCCAATCTCTGGCAGACAGTGAAATCCGGTTGGTACGCGTTTCTCGTGCCCGGCATCATTTTCTACGGCATTTTTTCCGGTCGGCTCACCCCGACTGAGGCCGGTGCCGTGGCGGTTGTCGTCACAATCATCATTGGCTTCATCATCGGGACGCTGAAACTCTCTGATTTCCCGGCGATGCTTGTCAGCTCAGCGAAGGTCAATGGCGTCATTCTGCCAATCATCGCCTTTTCGATCCCACTGGCCGAGGCGCTTGCGATCATTGGTGTGCCACAGGGGTTTGTGGGGGCGTTGACCTCGGTCAGCAGTAATGAATTCGTGTTGATTGGCATGATGGTTCTGATCCTGATCGTGGCTGGCTGCGTCATGGAGACAACGCCCAACATCGTGATCTTGGCGCCGATCCTTTATCCTTTGGCGCAAGAGATCGAAATGAACCAGATCCAATTCTGCATCATGATGATCACGGCCCTGGGTGTTGGTTTCATCACCCCGCCACTTGGACTGAACCTCTTTGTGGTGTCGGGGATTACAGGGGAATCCATCCTCAAGATCGCCTACCGCGCTGTGCCGTTTGTGTTCTTCATGCTGCTGGTGACGCTGATGATTGCCTACATCCCAGCGTTCTCCACTTCGCTTCTTCCAGATGTCTACCGATAGGACCCGAAACAGATGACCAGAGTCTATCTCAAGAAAGCAACCCTGACACCGCGCAGCGGCGCGTCTGATGTCACCGACATCGTGCAACGCATCCTCAACGACATCGAAGAGGGCGGGGACGCAAAGGCGCTCGAATACGCGACACAGTTTGACAAATACGATGGCAACGTCCTGCTGACGGACGAAGAAATTCAGGCCGCAATCGACGCTGTTCCAGACAAGCTGAAGCGCGATATCGAGTTCAGCCACCAGAACGTTAAACGCTTTGCCGAGGCGCAAAAATCCTCCATGACGGATATCTCTGTCGAGGTTGTTCCAGGCATGACCGCAGGGCAGAAAATGATCCCCGTTGATGCTGCTGGTTGTTACGTGCCAGGGGGACGCTACAGCCACATCGCCAGTGCGATCATGACGGTAACGACAGCGAAGGTTGCAGGGTGCAAACACATCGTGGCCTGCTCCCCGCCACGCCCTGACGTCGGCATCGCACCGGCTATTGTCTATGCCGCGCATGTATGTGGCGCAGACAAGATCATGGCCATGGGTGGTGTGCAGGGCGTCGCGGCCATGACGTTTGGCCTCTTTGGTTTGCCCAAGGCCAATATTCTTGTGGGGCCAGGCAATCAGTTTGTGGCCGAAGCCAAACGCATTCTGTTTGGGCGCGTTGGTATCGATATGATTGCAGGTCCAACAGACAGTCTGATCCTGGCAGATCAGACCGCGGACCCTCTGGTGGTTGCGACGGATCTCGTGGGGCAGGCCGAGCACGGCTACAATTCACCAGTTTGGTTGGTCACGGACAGTCGGCAATTGGCCGAAGAGGTGATGGAGTTGGTGCCGGGGCTGATCGATGATCTGCCCGAGGTCAACAAAGACAACGCAACCGCAGCATGGCGCGATTATGCTGAAGTCATTCTTTGCGATAACCGCGAAACGATGGCCGCCACATCGGATGAATACGCGCCAGAACATCTGACGGTGATGGCGGATGATCTGGATTGGTGGTTGGATCGTTTGACTTGCTATGGTTCGCTGTTCTTGGGCGAAGAAACCACCGTTGCGTTCGGTGACAAAGCTTCTGGCACCAACCATGTGCTCCCAACCTCTCGCGCCGCTACGTACACTGGCGGGTTGAGCGTCCATAAATATATGAAAATTGTGACATGGCAGCGGTCTACCCCCGCAGCGATGAAGCCAATTGCCGAGGCGACGGCCCGGATTTCACGTTTGGAGGGCATGGAAGCCCATGCGCGGACAGCCGACATCCGGTTGGCCAAATACTTCCCCGGCGAAAACTTTGATCTGACGGCCGAGGACTGAAGATGCCGGAAAGTTATCTGCCAAATCTCAAAGGGCGT
This sequence comes from Phaeobacter sp., assembly GCF_022825805.1. GTDB lineage: Bacteria > Pseudomonadota > Alphaproteobacteria > Rhodobacterales > Rhodobacteraceae > Phaeobacter. The sequence continues at coordinate 49,601 of NZ_JAJDWC010000023.1, read as the reverse complement.
GTGGCACTAGTGACCGGAGCAAGCTCCGGTCTTGGCCGCAGGGCTGCACAGGTTCTGGTCCAGGCTGGAGCGCAGGTTGTTGGCGTTGCACGCCGCGAGGCGGCTTTGGCAGATCTGAATGGCGTTGCGCCGATCTCTTGGGATCTGTCAGACCGCGGCCAGCTCCCCGCTTTGGCAGAGGCTGTTGCGACACCGTTTGGTTCTCCTGACATTCTTGTTCATGCGGCGGGGGTCAACACACGGGAACCCGCTGATCAGGTAACCCCAGCCGGTTGGGATCTGACCTTGGATCTGAACTTGGCTGTGCCATTTTTTCTATCCCAACACCTGGTTCCAGCCATGCAGCAAAATGGTTGGGGGCGGATCGTCAACTTTGCGTCTTTGCAAAGTCATCGCGCCTTCCCAGCGGGTCTCAGCTACGGGGCCTCTAAAGGAGGCATCGCGCAGCTGACCCGTGCAATGGCAGAGGCGTGGTCGCAACATGGAATTTGCGTCAACGCGCTTGGCCCGGGGTTCTTCAAAACCGAGCTGACAGCCGCAGTGTTTGATGACCCCGAACGCGCGGCCCGCAATGCGGCGCAAACCTGTATCGGCCGCAATGGCGAACTGGCGGACATCGATGGTCCGTTGCTGTTCTTCTGCTCTAATGCTTGCAGTTACGTGACCGGTCAAACGTTAATGGTCGACGGGGGGTTCACAGCAAAATGAAGGCCCTTGTTTACACTGGTGTTGAAACGCTTCGCTACCAAGACGCAGCAGATCCAGAGCCGCAGGATGGCGAGGTTCTGGTCAAGGTGGAAAGTGTCGGGATCTGCGGATCGGACATGCATGCCTTTCTGGGTCACGATGATCGTCGTCCCGCGCCCCTGATACTTGGTCATGAAGCGGCTGGGACCACCTCTGATGGTCGCCGAGTCACCATCAACCCGCTCGTGGTTTGCGGAACCTGTCGATCCTGCGCTGCGGGCCGGGAAAATCTCTGTGATCGTCGTCAGATTATTTCTATGGCACCAAGGCCCGGCGCGTTCGCAGACTATGTTGTTCTACCAGAACGAAATTTGGTGCAGGTTCCCGATGCGATCCCCTTGGAAAAGGCGGCTCTTGCCGAACCTATTGCTGTCAGTTGGCACGCCGTGCGCCTGGGTCTGAACGCAGCGCATACGGACATGCGCCAAAGCGCACTTGTGATTGGTGGCGGCGCAATTGGCGTCGCAGCCGCGCTGAGTTTTCTGGCGCAGGGCGTTACAAATGTAACCTTGGTTGAACCGAACAACTTGCGGCGGTCCTACATTGGTCTGGATGCAAATTACCGCGTTGTTCAACCAGATGACATTTCTGGCGAGTTGTTCGATCTGACTTTCGACGCTGTTGGGTTTGATGCCACGCGTGAAATGGCAAGCGCGGCAACACACCCGGGTGGCGTCATCCTGCACACTGGACTGGGTGGTGGTGCTGCGGGGTTCGATATCCGGCGGATTACGCTTCAGGAAATAACTGTGATCGGAACCTACACCTACACCGATCAAGACTTCAAAGACACATGTGCAGCGATGTTCAGTGGCGCGCTTGGGCCGCTCAACTGGACAGAGATCCGGCCGTTGTCAGATGGCGCTGCTGCCTTCGACGACATCAGGGCGGGAAACACAGCCGCCCCCAAAATCATTCTCAAACCCTAGGATAACCGGAGATACTTATGTCAAATCCCGCCCCGAATGAAGTTCCCCATTTGTTGGTCCACGAAGAGGCTGACAATGTTGGGGTTGTTGTTGTCGAAGGGCTGACAGCTGGCACAGACATGTTGTGCTGCATCACCCACGACAACTCCACATTTCGTCTCACGGCCGGAGCGGATGTCCCCATTGGCCATAAGATCGCGCTGAAGGATCTGAAAGATGGGGATACTGCCGTGAAGTATGGCGAAGATATCGGCAAGATCATCGCCGATATCCCCCAAGGCGGACATGTTCACACTCAAAATTGCAAAACAAAGCGCTGGTAAGGATCAAAGAAATGACAAAGCTCTCGAACATGACAGTCATGGGGTATCGGCGTGAAAATGGCCGTGTTGGTGTCAGAAACCATGTCCTTATTCTGCCAGTAGACGACATCTCCAATGCCGCTTGTGAAGCCGTCGCAAACAACGTCAAAGGCACACTGGCTATCCCGCACGCTTATGGGCGCTTGCAGTTCGGTGAAGACTTGGAGCTTCATTTCCGCACCATGATTGGCACTGGGTCAAATCCCAACGTCCATTCTGTTGTGGTCATCGGGATTGAACCCGGCTGGACGAACCGGATCGCGGAAGGCATTCGGCAAACTGGCAAAGAGGTCGCTGAGTTCTCAATCGAGCAGAACGGGGATTTTGAAACCATTCGGGCTGCCTCCTGGGCTGCCAAAGACTTCGTCCACAAAGCGACAGAGGTGCAGCGAGAAGAGTGCTCCATCAACGAACTCTGGATTTCCACGAAGTGCGGTGAAAGCGACACCACTACCGGTCTTGGATCCTGCCCAACCGTCGGGAATATGTACGACAAGCTCCTGCCAGAGGGGATCACAGGTTTCTTCGGCGAGACCTCCGAAATCACCGGTGCAGAGCATATTTGCCAAAAGCGCGCGATCAACGAAGAGGTTGGAGAGCGGTGGTACAAAATGTGGAAAGCCTATCAGGACGACGTTATTTTTGCGCATCAAACTGACGATTTGTCTGACAGCCAGCCGACCAAAGGCAACATCGAGGGCGGTCTGACCACCATCGAAGAAAAAGCGCTGGGCAATCTGGAGAAAATTGGCCGGACTTCGAAATACATTGATATTTTGGAGCCTGCGGAAATGCCTGCCTCGGGCAAGGGCTTGTATTTTATGGACAGTTCTTCTGCGGCGGCTGAGTGTGTGACACTGATGGCAGCTGGCGGCGCAGTGGTTCATACATTCCCAACAGGGCAAGGCAATGTTGTCGGAAACCCGATTGTTCCGGTGATCAAAATCACCGCCAATCCACGCACGGTTCGCACCATGTCGGAGCATGTCGATCTTGACGTTTCGGGCATTTTGCGCCGCGAGCAAACCATTGATGAGGCCGGCGACGCGCTGATCGAAATGATCCGCCGAACTGCAAATGGCCGTCACACCGCTGCCGAAGCGCTGGGTCACCGCGAATTCTCGATGACCAAATTGTATCGGAGCGCCTGATCTCGTTTTTGGAAGCGGTCGGTGCGTCTGCCCGCTTCCAATCATTCTGGCCCCAACAGGGAGCGATCAATGCCAAAATCTATCCTGATTCCTGTCGCCATCGATCATGAACCGCTTGTCGCCCAAAAACTCGCCACCGCGCGGGATTTGCTGCAGCCTGGCGGGAAAATTACGCTGCTGACCGTATTGGAGGCCATTCCGGGGTTCACGGCTGAGTTTGTGACCGTGAAGTCAGAGAACAAGCTGACCACAAAGATCTTGGCACAGCTGAAACAACAAGCGGGAGATGCCACCGATATCGACTGTCGCGTGGCGACCGGGAAACCCGGTGTCAAGATTGCAGAGGTGGCCCGTGACATCGGCGCAGATTTGATCATTGTTGGCGCGCATCATCCCTCTGCGATGGACTATTTTCTCGGCTCAACCGCGGCACGCGTTGCACGGCGCGCACCTTGTTCGGTGTTCATTCAGCGCGCTGAAACACCTACGTCCTGATTAAGACCTTCTGGCCACTTTCGGCACCAAGCCATGCCCGACTATTCGTCTGCGCGAGGAGGCAGATAGGCGTTGCCGACGAGTTGTAGATAAACATCTTCATCGATCTGCACATTGGTGTTCTTGGCCTTGTTGTCCAACCGTAGAAACGAATGCCCATGCACGGCGCACCACAGGGCATAAGCTCTCGCGCCGACCTCTGGGCTATCAGGATCTTGGCACAGGTGTTCTGCCACCACTCGTCTGACGATTGCCAGTTTTGCCTTCCCTTCTTCGATCATTTCTCCGTCGTTGGAATGGCCTGAGGTCAAGCCGAACATCAGCATGAACACCCCCGGTTCGCTCTGTGCGAATTGGGTGTAGGATTTTCCCAAAGCCACCACACGCCGGGGATCTCCCGCATCAAAGGAGTCTGCGGCTGTCTGCATTGCATGTTCCATGCGCTGCATGCCTGCCAGTACGACCCCCCTAAGAATATCCTGTCTGTCTTTGAAGTGTTTGTAGGGTGCAGCTGTGCTCACTCCGGCCAACCGGCATGCTTCCGCCACTGAGAAACCATCAGGACCACGTTCTTCTACAAGTTGTCGGACAGCCTCCAAAAGATGCTCTTTCAGGTCGCCGTGATGATATTTTTTCTTCTTGTTTAACAAACGATTGCCTTCTTGCGTCACTGCTTAGGTCGATTTTCTTTTTGACGATGTTAGAAACGCTAACATATGTTAGCAATGCTAACTTCTTCCTGTCGTCTCAGAAAATCTACGCTCACGCCATGACAAATTCGCACGAAAAAATCAAATTGCCCCTTGGCCGCATGGTGGCAAGAACGGCTCTGACGCTAGTGATTATGGGCGGTGCGGTTGCCAGCGGCGTGGCTGCCTATGGCACGCTGTCCGCACGCGCGGCACAAACCGTGGATCAGGGCGTGGCGCCCCCCACCGTTGTGCGTCCGATCGCCATTAAAATGCAGACAGACATGACAGTTGGGCGGCGATTTGCTGGTCAATTTGAAGCGCCGCAGGAAACGGTGCTCAGCTTTGAAGAGCCCGGAACGGTCAGCGAAGTTTATGTGCGCGAGGGCGATGTGGTTTCGCGAGGCATGGTGATTGCACGGCTCGATGATCGGTTATTGATGGCTGAACAGGACCGGTTGCATGCCTCACGCGACGCAATTGCAGCCCAGGTTGAATTGGCAAAGCGGACCAATCAACGCCAGCAGAGACTGTTGGAGACTGGTCATGTTTCGGCCCAACGGGTTGATGAAACATCGCTAAGGTTGGCCCAGCTGACAGCAACAGCTTTGGAGCTGGAGGCCGCGCTGGATGCGGTGGCGGTGCGATTGTCAAAAACTGTTCTGCGTGCGCCGTTTGATGGAATGGTTGGTCAGCGCGCGGCAGACGCAGGTGTCGTGGCCGCCCCTAGTGCGCAGATTGTGACTGTTCTTCAGACCGGAACCGCGCGCTTCCGTGTCAGTGTTGATCCAGATCTCGCGCAAAAGATGACCATGGGTGACAGCGCACATATCGTATCGGGTGCGCGCAGCTATCCTGCTGTTCTGGCGCACCTCGCGCCCGAACTGGATCCTGTTACGAGGGCACAGTTCGCGTTTTTTGATGTCTTGTCCAATGACGTGCCGCCGTCGCGTGCCGCCGGTGAAGTAACCATCACGCAGACGATCCCAGCTGTCGGCGCCTGGGTTCCCCTATCTGCGCTGCAACAGGGGTTGCAAGGAACATGGTCGGTGTTGACGGTCAGTGGCGCAGCGCAGCCTGTTGTTGGGCGCGAATTGGTTGAGATTATCCAGATCGAGAGCGACAGGGCCTATGTCAGGGGCAGCTTCACCGACGGCGCATTGATCATCCCTGCCGGAACGCATCGCGTTGTGCCGGGGGAGCCTGTTCAAATCGCAGCGGAGCGGTTCTGATGTCTGGCAGCCTGGCGAGCCTCACATGGCGCAACCCACGGATCGTTGCTCTGATCTTACTGGTGATCCTGGCGGCTGGTCTGTCTTCGTTATGGTCCATCGGGCGCCAGGAAGATCCGACCATCACCAATCTCTTCGCAACAGTGAAGACCCCATATCCGGGCGCCGAGCCCGCAAGGGTTGAGGCGCTTGTCACAGCAGAAATTGAAGAGGCGCTCCGCGAGATCAGTGAGGTCGATGTGATCGCCTCTACATCTGCGACGGGCATCTCGATTGTGTCAATCGAGCTGGATGAGACAATCGCCAAAAGCCGGATTGAGCAGGTCTGGTCAGAAGTGCGCGATGCACTGTCCGAGGCATCAGATGATTTCCCGTCTGGCGCGGCAGAGCCTGAACTGAACACCGATGGTGCTGGCGCCTACGGCGTGATCGTTGCGTTGACCTCAAATCACGATGGCGTACCCCTGGCGCTTTTGTCTCGGATGGGGGACGTGTTGGCGGATCAATTGCGCAACGTTCCGGGAACCAGCCTGGTGGATGTTTTCGGCCAGCCCGAGGAAGAGGTCACTGTCACTCTCCACGCAGGTCGCTCCGCAGCGTTGGGCATCACAGCTGATGATGTGGCTGCTGCCATTGCCGCAGCGGACCCTAAAATCAGCGCCGGCAAGGTGAGCAATTTCTCTGACGAGTTGGTGGTCGAGGTTGCTGGAGAAATCGACGCCCTGTCCCGCCTGCAACGCATCGTTTTGCGAGACGGGTCACAGGGCGCCATGCTGCGTCTGGGCGACATCGCTACATTTGATCGTGGCCCACGCTTGCCCGCGTCAGAATTGGCCTTTCAGGATGGTCGACCTGCAATTCTGGTGGCCGCCAAGCTGAACGAAGGTTTGCAAGTTGATCGCTGGGCGCAGTTCGTCGGCGACGCGCTGGCGTCTTTTGCCGCGACATTGCCACACGGGATGGAACTGACACGGGTCTTTGATCAGTCCTCCTACACCTCTGATCGTTTGGCGGAAGTCGGATACAATATGCTCGTCGGGGTGGGGCTGGTGATTGCTGTTCTGCTCTGCACTCTTGGCCGGCGATCGGCCATTATAGTCGCCATCATTCTGCCGGTCGTGACCTTGGCCAGCGTCGCGACAATGAATGCCATTGCTCTGCCGATTCATCAGATGAGCGTGACTGGTCTGGTCGTCGCACTTGGCCTGTTGGTGGACGCAGGGATTGTGATGACCGATGAAATTGGCCGCCATATCCAGAATGGGGTCACTCGTTTGCGCGCTGTCGAGAAAGCGGTGAAGCGTTTGACACTGCCGCTTTTCGCATCGACCGCAACCACGGCACTCAGCTTCACCCCGATGATCTTGCTCCCCGGCGGTGCGGGGGATTTTGTTGGGGCCATCGCTATTGCTGTGGTGATCATGTTGTCGTGGTCTTTTCTGGTTGCCATCACCGTCACGCCAGCACTCGCCGGTTGGGTTTTGCCGTCGCAGGCGTCGGGCTCATGGGCCAATGGGTTGCCTTCCGGGGTGGCAGGGCGATTGTTCAGAGCAACGTTGCTATGGGCAGCGCACAACCCAATTCGGTCCATTTCCATGGCGCTTGTGTTGCCGGTTCTGGGTTTTGCCACGCTGCCTTTGCTGACTGCTCAGTTCTTTCCGGGTGTGGACCGCGATCAATTTCATATCGAGGTAGATTTGGCGTCCGGAACGGCCCTGTCTCAAACCCAATCAGTGGTGACGCAACTGGATGTTGCCTTGCGTGCAGAACCGGGGATCGAGAGCGTGACCTGGACAGTCGGCACATCTGCGCCAGCATTTTACTACAACATCGCGGGTGGGCGCGACGCGGCCCCGGCCTATGCGCAGGCTCTGGTGCGCACCTCATCTGCGGCCGTAACGGCTGCGCTCTTGCCAAAGCTGGAACAAACCCTGCCTGTCGTTGCACCCGAAGCCCAGGTCTTGGTGCGAGGGCTGGTCCAGGGCCCACCAGTGAGCGCGCCTGTGGAAATTCGCCTTGTTGGCCCTGACATAGCCGTGCTGCGGGAGGAGGGCGAAAAACTACGCCGCATCATGATTGCTGAGGATGCTGTTTCGCTTGCGCGGGCAACAATTGCGGCAGGCGCGCCGAAGCTTGAAATCGATGTAGATGAAGCCGAAGCGCGACGCCTGGGGCTGAGCCTTTCGGATGTGGCGCGACAGCTGGATGCTGCTCTGGTGGGGCGCACTGGTGGCTCTCTTGTTGAGGGTACAGAGGAACTGCCGGTGAGAGTGCGCATGGGGGAGAGGCTTCGTGGCGATCCTGCATTAATCCGGGACATGGCGATCCTGCCTGCATATGCCGCAGAAACCGCAGCGACTGGAGCCCATCCCGGCGTGCCTCTATCCGCGATTGCAGAAGTGGTCCTGACCCCAGGTGATGGAAGTATCACAAGGCGGAACGGCGAGCGCGTCAACACGGTACAAGCTTTTCTTCTGAACGGTGTGCTGCCAGAAGAAGCCCTGAGCCAAATTCGCACCAGCATGACAACAGCGGGATATGCGCTTCCACCGGGCTACCGGATTGAGGTCGGCGGCGACAGCGATGAACGCGCCTCCACCGTCAACAACCTGCTGGCTCCTTTGGGATTGATCATCACTCTTTCCATTGCGGTGATTGTTTTCACACTGAATTCGTTTCGGCTCGCAACTGTCGCTTTGGTGGTCAGTGGTCTCGCAGCTGGCCTGTCTATCTTGGCGCTTGCGATCTTCAACTTCCCGTTTGGAATTACAGCCATCATTGGTTTGATTGGATCAATCGGGGTCAGTATCAACGCTGCTCTGATCATCATGACCGCATTGCAAGAGGATGAACGCGCTGCCTCGGGGGAACCAGACGCCATGACGGATGTCATCATGAAATCCTCGCGCCACATTGTTTCTACGACGATCACCACGTTTGGTGGCTTTCTCCCGCTTATTCTTGCGGGCGGTGGGTTTTGGCCGCCTTTTGCGGTGGCCGTCGCAGGCGGAGTTCTGTTGTCCACGATCATCAGCTTCTATTTCGTGCCACCAGCGTTTCGTTTGGTTTACGCAAAGCGAAATCAATCCAAGCCTGATCAGCAAATCGGCAACAAAAGGGTTACGCTGTTGCAAGCAGCTGAATGATCGCGAATGTGTATTTTCCGAAAGACGTCGCAGGTTTTGCAGTGCATATGTGGGGGTATGTACTGAGACCGACCCTGTGAGCTGATGAAACCTGCCAGTGACCCACATTTTCGCCGCGCAAAACGGCCAAGCAGGAACGCTCGCGACGCAAAGTCGAACATATACTCGACGTTACATTGGAGTTGCTTGCCGAGGGCGCAGTGGATCGTTTGTCCACCAATTTGATCGCCTCGCAGGCTCGCATCAGTGTTGGGAACCTGTACCAGTTTTATCCGAACAAAGACGCGATCCTCTGTGATCTTCTGCGCCGGTGGCAGGAACAAACAGTCGAGGTGCTAAACGACCTGGACGCGCGATTTGCCAAGGGGATCCAGCCCGAAGAGTGTATCGACGGGATTTTGCGCGCTTTGGGATGCAACACCGCGCTCAACTCCCCGGGATATTGGAACTTGCGCGCCGCATTGGAGCGGTCGCCTGAACTGTCCCAGTTCTCGCATGAACAACATGAACCGATACGTGATCGTATCACCGGCCTCTATGAGGCCTGCGCAATGCCGGTCCAAGATACCAAAGCCGGTGGGGTAGGGATGCTGCGAAGCCAAGTTACAATGGCCTGCCTTTACACGTTGTCACAAACGGCAACTGGGGACAGGCAGGAAGAGATTCTGGAACGGAGCCGTCAAATCCTGATGACGGCTTTTGATTTGTGATTGCGCATGAAACTTGTTCCAAAGGTCGATCTGCCAAAGGTTCGGCCTCCTGACAGGAAGGCTCACCTTTGGCGTGTTCTTAGCCATCAGGCGCTCTCTTCAGTCAGTCTTTTCTCGCACGCATTCCTATTGGTTGACGCCCCATTCTTCCTGCCAATAGCTGTTTATTAAACTCTCTATCTTAGCGTTTTCGCGGTCAAAGGAGAGTGCAAAGTGGACTTGTTAAACGCGCTATGGGTCGTTGTGTGTGCTGTTATCGTGCTCGATATGCAGGCCGGTTTCCTATGCTTTGAGTCAGGGTTTGTCCGCAAAAAGAACGCTGCCAGCGTGGCGATCAAAAACATCTGCGATCTGTGCTTTGTCAGCTCGGCCTTTTGGTTTGTTGGGTTTGGCCTGATGTATGGTCCGAGTTTTGGGGGCTTGTGGGGGACGGGGCCATTCGCCCCCCATCTTGCGAACTCCGACGATCCCATGACGGGTGCGTTCTTCCTGTTTCAGATGGCCTTTGCAGCAACTGCTGCCACGATCGTCTCCGGAGCTGTTGCTGAGCGTGAGCGGTTCGAAGGGTATCTGTTGCTCAGCGTGACGATGGGGGCCGTAATCTACCCGGTCGCCGGCCATTGGATTTGGGGGGGCGCTTGGAGTGGTGGCTCTCCGGGCTGGCTGGCAGAGTTGGGATTCATCGACTTCGCAGGAGCAACAGTTGTGCACGCGGTCGGGGGATGGGCTGCGCTAGCAGCCATTCTCGTGCTTGGTCCGCGGCTGGGGCGTTTTTCGCACAAAACCCGTGTGTTTGAAGAACAATCAATTGCCATGGCGGCGCTGGGGGCGCTGTTGCTTTGGATTGGTTGGGGCGCCTTCAACGGCGGCAGCGCTTTGGCCTTCAACTATGATGTCTCGGTTATCGTTGCCCATACAATGATGACCGCTGCCGCCGGCGGGATTGTATCGACGTTTTTGTCGATCTGGCTCTATCGTCACATGCGCATCGATTTGATTTTGAATGGTGTCCTGGCAGGTTTGGTCGCCGGGACCGCCAGCGTTCATCTGATCGATGCGAAAGGCGCCTACATCGTTGGAGCGATTGGTGCGCTGGTGATGCTGGCCGCCTTTGAGGCGCTTGAATTTTTCAAGGTTGATGATGTTGTTGGGGCAGTACCCGTTCATCTGGCCGCCGGGGTTGCCGGGACGCTTTGTTTGCCCTGGCTGGTGCCAATTGATGCGTTGGGTGGGCTGACCCGTTGGGAACAGTTCAATGTTCAACTCTTGGGAACGGCTGCCGTGGGCCTGTGGGTGATGGGTGTTTCATTCGGGGTGGCATTGGCCCTAAACAAACTAGGCATTCTGCGCGCGAGCCGTCGCAACGAAGTGCGCGGGTTGAATATCTCAGAGCATCGTCGCTACGACGCTTTTGCCGAACTGCTTGATGAAATGCGCAAACATTCCAGAAGCAGCTCATTCGAAAAACGCGTGCGCGTGGAGCCGTCGACCCAGGCAGGCGCGTTGGCATTGCGTTACAACCAGGTTCTTGATCGTGTGCAAAATGAGATCGAGCTTCGGGTGACCGCCATGCGGCAAGAGCGGGAAATGCGGTCGATGGCCGAAAACGCGTTTGGTGCGATGAAGGCTGCTCAGGAGGCGAGCGCTTGGGCGGCGCTGCACGATGCTTTGACTGGGCTGGGGAACCGCAAGTTCCTGGAGGAAATCGCCGCAACGAGCGTTGGCGACAACGGCAGAGCGGCAACACAACTTGTCATTTCGATTGATCTGGACCGGTTCAAGGAAATTAATGACACCTATGGGCATGAGGCAGGGGATCAGATTTTGCAATCCTGTGCGGCCCGTATCCAGAACCATGTGCGCGAGGGGCGTGATTTGGCCTTCCGTATTGGGGGCGACGAATTCGTGCTGTTGCTGGAATTCGAAGACAGTGAACTGCATGCGCAGTGGTTTTGCGATAAGTTGCTGGATGAGCTGGTTGCCCCGGTGGCGTTCCGCACTGTTCAACTCAACATTGGTGCCTCAATTGGCTTTGCGTTGACCCAAGATGGCGACAGTCTGCTGGAGGCTTTGCGCCGATCTGATCTTGCGCTGTATGAAGCCAAAGCCCACGGGCGGGGCCGCGTCGTGGCATTCTCTGAAAAGATCGGCACCGCTCACGACGTGAAGCTGGCGCTGATCAACGATTTCAAAGACGCCATCAAAAACGACCAAATTTCAATTGAGCTGCAGCCGCAGGTCGACGCGCAAACACTTGCGCTGAACGGGATTGAGGTTTTGGCCCGATGGGATCATCCCGAACGCGGACGTCAAAGCCCTGCCGTCTTCCTCGAGATCGCAGAGGAACTCTGCATGCTGGGTGATCTGGATCGCAGGGTGTTGGACCTTGCGCTCGTGGCCCGAGGCAAGATCGAAGCTGCATTGGGATTTGCGCCGGATATTGCCGTGAACGTTTCTGCCCGGCGTTTGACGGCGCCAGATCTTCTGGACGAACTCGCCAGCCGCGAAGATCTTCCTGCACGTGGATTGGCGTTTGAAATTCTGGAAACAGCGTTCCTTGACAGTGTGTCAGAGGAGCTGGGGCATACGATCCAATCCTTGAAAGACATGAACATCAGCATCGAGGTGGATGATTTTGGAACCGGTCATGCAAGCTTTGCCTCGGTCTTGGCCTTGCGGCCCGACCGTTTGAAAATCGACCGATTGTTTGTTCCTGGCGTCGACCATGATCCTGATCGCCGGGAACTGATGCGGGGTATGATTGAAATGGCCAGCCGCGTGTCGGCTGAAACGGTTATTGAAGGGATCGAAAGCATGGAGGAAGCAAAGGCTGTGGCACAGCTGGGCGCTGGGACGTTGCAGGGCTATGCGATCTCCAAGCCGCTACCGCTGGATGCATTCATCGCCTGGGCCGAAAGCTGGCAGTCCCGCGCCGCGTAGTGGCTGCAGCACGGATCTACTTTGCATGCATGGCCCGTTTGCGTTCGCGAATGTGTTTGGTCGCTTTCTCCGACCCGTCGTGATAGGTGCCAAACCATCTATCCCATGGCATTTCCGCATTGCCATAGTTGCACTCATAATATCTGTGATGAAGTTGGTGGAAAAAGGCCCCAAGCAAAAGCGCTTGTCGGTCCTTGGCCCAGATTGCTTCATATCCTGAATGCGATGACGCAGCGCCCAACATCAGCCAGTATGCCAAAAATAACATATGCACGGGATGGGAAGGCACGATCAACAGGATCAAGACAGCGCTGAGATAGCCGCAGGCTTCCACGGGATGCATGGACATGCCAGACCACGGTCCGGTGTTGACGTTGCGGTGATGCACCGAATGCACATGTCGATACAGAATGGGCTGATGCAGCAGCAGATGCACGAGGTAAAAATGGAGACTCTGCCAAAGCGCTAGCAGCGGAAAGAGCAGGATAAACCACAGGGGCGCATCGACAAATTGGATGGTTGTCGTGTGTCCAGACGCATAGGACCAACGCAGCACACATTCAAAAACAGAAAGGATCGGCGCGCCATAGACGAGGGAATAGAACATGTTGTCCCAAGTCTGATAGCCGAATTTGAACAGCGCATTTCGGCGTTTCAAATAAGGGCGCGGATCGTATTTCAGCAACTTGCCTTGTCCGTCAATGCCATAGAACCACAGATGCAATCCACCTGCGACCAGGGTGAGCAAGATCCAGTTGCGTAGAAAAACCGGAAGCACCCAATCGATCGTTATGTCGGCCTGTGCCGAGCTGACAGGTTGCAGCCAAAACGCTACGATAAACGCCAGTATCAGAAAAATGGAACGATCCGAGAACTGCAGCCAGTTTTGCCAGCACCAACGGATCAGGCCCTTAAAATTCGGTGGCCAGTGCCAATAGGGAGCAAATCGCACAGGCAAAACAGGGTGCCAGTGCCACTCCTTGCTCATCGGCGCGTCTTGCCGGGTGGGCGATGCCGCGTTTGGTTGCGATTTCTGTTCTGACGGCATCACCTGATCCTCCCGCGGCTATCTTGAAAACAGTTGCTGGTGCTGGGTTTCACCCGCGCTGGGGTGTAATTTCGTAACCGGGCTCTTCGGGCTCGTCGTCGTGCATTTCTGCCGGAAACCCGGGGGCACGAATGTCGAGCCCGGTTGCCTCCTCCAACCGCTGGATGATTGCGGGGGAATTGCACCGCTCACCGTAGCGCTCGATGCCATCTTCGATGATCTGCAAAAGCATCGGAGAGACATCGAGCGGCACGGAACTGCGCTCTGCGATCTGCTGGAACAGACCCACATCCTTTTTGACCAGATCCAATGTGAATGAGATATCACGCGACCCGTTCAGAATAACCTGGCTCTCTGTTTCATGGACAAACGACGTACCAGAGCTGATTTTGATCGCCTCATAGGCGGTGTTCAGGTCCATCCCTGCGGCTTTTGCGGTGACCAGTGCCTCGCAACAGGTGATCAGATTGGCTGTTGCAAGATAGTTTGTCACAACTTTCAGGATCGACGCTGAGCCCAGTTCTCCGGTGTGCAAAATGCGCCGCCCCATGGTTTTCAAAAGCGGAGCGATGCGATCAAACGTATCGCGGTCACACCCCGCAAAGATTGAGATATTGCCAGTTGCGGCACGATGACAGCCGCCAGACACCGGGCAATCAACCGCGGCGCCGCCCCGCGCGATCACCTGCTCGCCCAACCGTTTGACCTCTGCCTGATCTGTTGTGGACATCTCCATCCAGATTTTTCCTGGCCTGATGTGAGGCAACATTTGCTGCAACACGCTGTCCGAGGCCGCGGGCGATGGCAAACAGGTGATGACCGCATCGCAGGTCTGCATCAGTTCGGCGGGGGAGCCACCGGGCACAGCACCGCGTTGAACAAACGCATCGACCAGCTCGGGGTCCAGGTCATGGACCGCCAGTGAGATCCCGTTTCGCAACAGGCTGTCGCTGAGTTTGCCGCCTACGTTCCCCAGTCCAATGAACCCGATTTTCATCCAGATGATCCCCTGTCGTTGCGTTGGTGGTGATTTGGTTGGTTTCACCGATTAAGGAGGATTGTGTTGAACGCGTAAAATGAATAAAAAAGCCATCAATAACCAAAAATTTTTGGTGTAAATTGGCAATCTCTCCCAATCTGATCTGGCTGCGGTCTTTTGAACGCGCGGCACATCACATGAGCTTCACTGCAGCAGCAGAGGAGTTGGCGATCACACAAACGGCCGTCAGCTTGCACGTGCGATCCCTTGAAGCCAAGCTGGGATGCAAGCTGTTCAACCGTGTCGCACGCAAACTGTCTCTGACAGAAGTGGGGCAGGCCTATGCTGCGTCTGTGCGCAGAGCTCTCGATGAAATAGAACTGTCGACGACCAGCCTTTTCGGTATCGATCAAAAACTGGCGCTGACGGTTAGGGTGCCGATCTCGACTGCGGGTCTGTTTTTGGCGCACCGGCTGCCTGCGTTTCTCGCGCGCAATCCGCAAATTTCGGTACGGCTGCTTTCGAACATCTGGGCGGAGTCAGCGGGGCGTGAAAATGTCGATGTTGAAATCAGATTGGGGTCAGGCCACTGGGAAGACGCTCCGTCACGCTGTATTTCGCAGGAGCGGATCGTTCCAATTGTTGCAAGTTCGCAGATCGGCGAGGGCACAGATATCGCCGATTGGCAGGACAGGCCTGTGGTTCAAATTCTCGGGCTGCAGGACCTGTGTCAGAAGTATCTCGCCACATTGGGTTTGGACCTTAGCAATCGCAGCGATGTTCATTCGGTGGACACAACGCTTGCTGCGGTCGATCTGGTTGCTGCGGGTTGTGGATTTGCCGTTGTGTTGGAACGGTTTGCGACGACTGCAATCGATATCGGCCGCCCGATTGCCATCGCTGGCCCGCCGTTGCCCATTGATCAAGCACATTATTTGATCGCGGCGCCCCAAGGTGCAGGCGCAAGAGCATCGAGAGTGTTGTTTGAAAGCTGGCTGGAAGAGGTTTTTGTGACCTGGAAATGACGCGAGTGCCAGCGCGATGGCCGTCGTTGGATTGGCTTTGATTAGACAAACCGCCGCTGCGCGTTAAATCCCCAAAAAACAAGAAAGGGCAGCCGTGCAAGTTGTGTGGTTCAAACGTGATTTGCGGGTGCAAGATCACGCGGCACTGCATTGTGCAGCGCGCCGTGGGACCGTCTTGCCGCTTTATGTCGTGGAGCCAGAACTCTGGCGACAGCCGGATCATTCTGCCCGTCATTGGGAGTTTGTCGCTGAGACGCTGGCAGGGTTGCGACAGGATCTCGCCCAATTGGGTCAACCGCTGATCATTCGTGTTGGCGACATGACAGATGTGCTGAACCGGCTGTTGCAACTCGGCTGCCTGGACGCACTGTGGGCGCATGAAGAAACGGGCAACAATTGGACGTTTCAACGCGACAAGAAAGTCATCGCCTGGTGCCGGTCCGCGAATGTCCCATTCCATCAACTGCAGAACCATGGGGTTGTGCGGGGTCTCGCCTCGCGGAACGGCTGGGCGGACAATTGGGATCGGATCATGTCCCGCGAGCTGACGCCGCCACCTGCACTCTGTCCCTTGAACATTGCTCCAGGCCCTATTCCTGATGCATCCGACTTGGGGCTGTTGCCTGATCCGTGTCCTGAACGTCAGGTTGGTGGTCGTCTTGCGGGTGTGGAGCGTTTGAGCAGTTTCCTTTCCCATCGCGGTGAAACCTATCAACGCGCAATGTCGGCACCTCTGGCGGGGGCGCATGCTTGTTCGCGAGTGTCACCCTATCTGACCTGGGGCGCGCTTTCGATGCGGGAGGTTTATCAAGCCTGCGAACGCCGACGGGCAGAGATCCGTTCAAAGGGGTCGTCATGGGGGCGCTCGATGCGGTCCTTTTCGGGGCGGCTGCACTGGCACTGCCATTTCATCCAAAAGCTCGAGGATGAGCCAGAGATTGAATTCACCGAATTTCACCCGCTCTACGCAGGATTGCGGCCTGAACAACCTGATCAGACCAGATTGGACGCTTGGGCCAATGGTGAAACGGGCTATCCATTCCTTGATGCTTGCATGCGGTCGCTGCGGGCAACTGGATGGCTGAACTTCCGTATGCGGGCGATGGTGATGTCAACCGCGAGCTACCATTTGTGGCTGGATTGGCGCCGCCCTGGCCAGCAGCTGGCGCGATTTTTCACCGACTACGAGCCGGGGATCCACTGGAGTCAGGTGCAAATGCAGTCAGGCACCACCGGCATCAACGTCGCGCGGATCTATAATCCTGTGAAACAAGGGATCGATCAGGATCCCACAGGTGTGTTCACCCGCCGTTGGGTGCCAGAACTGGTGAAGATCCCTGATCAGTTTTTGCACGAACCATGGAAAGCGGACAACGCGGCGGAGGTGCTTGGTAAACTCTATCCAGAGCCCATCTTTGACCATGTGGTTGCCGCACGAGAGGCGCGAGATAAGATCTGGGGTGTGCGCAAAGAGGCAGGTTTCCAATCTCGAGCGCGTGCCATTCAGAACAAACACGGAAGCCGGAAAAGTGGCATCAAAAACCGAGGTCAGCGCAAACCGAAGGGCCCGTCCAATCAATTGGAATTGCCCTTCTGAAGACTACCGAGCCCGACCGGTCGGGGATCGAGAAAGCTCAGGTCGGTTTCCTCATAGACAACAAAGCCGTTTACTGCAGGTTTCTTCGACTTTACGGCCCAACAAAGTTTCGCGTCGGTCAGCGTGAGGTTGGGGTGCGCATCGCGTAGGTCGCGCAGGTATTGCAGGTAGTTGTTGCATGAGGCAATTTCACGCCTGAACCCCGGTTGCTGTGCTCTGGTGTGAAACAGATGCCACTGCGCGATTGCCTCACCAAGGCTGCGCCCCGGGTGTGACTTCACCCAATCCATGAACTCGCCTGTGCATCTGAATTTCGGTCCAATTTCTTGTTTCAAGAAATTCCTTAGATTGCAGCCAAACGTGACATTTGCATCGATTATTGTGTCGCGCGTCAGGACGGCTTTGGACCAGTTCTTGGGCTTTCGGGGCGTTGTGCCGGGGGCGGTGATTTCACCCCTCAAATGTCCCAGCAGGCGGGCCCGCAACTCTGCTTTCAGCCCAGATGTAGGTAAGCCGCGCTCTCTACAGAGGTTTTGCATCTCTGCGACGGGCCAGTACCAGCGGTCGAATTCCTCACTGCTGGTGATGGAGAGTATATCGGGCCGGTCTTCAAGATCCATGGGGATCCTCCTGCGTTTTGGCGGACCAGTCTTCTGGGAAGAGGCTGCGCGCCATGGAAAGCAACTTACCTTCAGCGCCGGGTTTGCCGACAATCTGGACGCCGATTGGCAAGCCGTTGCTGTCATGCCCAAAGGGCAGTGTGACAACGGGCCATCCCAACGCGCCGATAGGAACAGTGAAGTGCGTCAGAATGTCGAGATAGCCCATTGGTCCAGCTTGTGTGGTGAAAACCTGCGGATAGTGTCGCGCGCCAAATCGGTCGCGCGATGGTTTCATATGCCTAAAGACCGCAGCGCCGGTCACCGGCAGGACCAAAGCGTCGATATCCGCGAGATCCCTTGCGGATTGCTTGCGAAACAGGGCCAGCTGGTCAACAGCCTCACGATACGCCGCAGCGGAGAGCCTGTAGCCCTCAAGCACATGGGACAAGAAATTGGGGGAGGCTTCGGCAGCTTCTCGATCACGGCTTGCCAACCAGCGTATGGGCCAAGGGATAAGACGGCTGGTTTCATAACCCATGATGTGGCCGAACAATCGGCGTGGTTTGTCGCCCAACAGTTCGGCGAGATCGCTACCGCGAGGAGTGCAGGGTGTGCTGGCTAGCTGCTGGAGGCATTTGTTCCAGACTGTTGACACCTGCGGTTCCAGAGGCGCTGGGCCGGTTGGCTGCCAAACGGCAATTCGTGGTTTGGCTGTTGCGTTGGAATTGGCAATCGGATGGCCCATTGTTGACCAAAACGTCGCAAGATCATCCAATGTCCGTGCTATGGGGCCAGGTCTGGCAAAATGTTGCAATTGGTGGCGCCCAGGTAGCATCCCAGATGAGGACCACAGCCCCTCTGTCGCCAGAAAAGAGACGACGCCGCACCAGGCGGCTGGCAGGCGCAAAGAACCCGCAAGATCTGCGCCGATGTCGAGAACACTCATCCCGCTTGCGACTGCCGCAGCGCCTCCGCCACTGCTCCCGCCTGCAGTAAAACCTGGATAGAGCGGGTTTTCGGTGACGCCGCGCCGGTTGCCAAATGTTTGAAAGTCCAATGCGTTCGGGGGCAGGGTCGTTTTCGCCAGGACCTTGCATCCGCGCTCTTCCAACATAGCGATAAAGGGCGCGCTCTTTACGTCGTGTTTGCGAGATGTCTGATCGCGCCCGAACCAACGTGGCCAACCGGCAACGGCAAATTGATCTTTCACCGTGATTGGCAAACCATTGAATGGGGCGATCACGGGCCCTTTCGGTATCTGGCCTGCGTGTTCGAAGGCGCGGATTTGTGGATCCTGCTTTTCTTGCGCTGCCAAAAGGGTGTTGTATAGGCGCGCGCGATATCCTGGCTCCTCAAGGTTCTTTATGATCCGGTGCAAACTGCCGTTTGGCTGCGCTACGGGGCTGTCATACATGTTAGGGCCTCATCGTTGATGGGCCGATCAGAACGCAAACGTCAGGTCGATGCTGTTCCATTTGTGCTTTGTTCGACAGGAAGGTGGATCTGCGCTGTCAAACGATCGGATGGTGCATCCACTGTGTTGGTCAGATATGTTTCAAACATCCAGCCATGCCTCAGGATCAGCCCGGCCCTGGGCAGAATGACCCGCGCCGCTTTGTTCCAGGTCAGATGCAGGTTCGCAAGCGAGCCGTAGTGGGGGAAGATTGCATAGTCTCCCGCCGCCAACTCAATCCAGTCGGGAGACCAGTTCAATGGTACAGGTTGGTCAAAGATCGCACCAAAATGGGCCCTGGCGTCCGGATCGTCGAAGGATTGTGGACCCTGTTTGAACGCGGTCGCAAACTGGTGTTTTTCCGCTGGGATCCGCTGGTGTGTGAGTTCTTCTTTCAGCGCTGCGAAGCCTGCCGAGATTGCGGCCAGGTCCGGAAAAAAATGTCCGTCGGACATGCCTGTCTGGGTGCGGTAGCACATGACCTGGGACGCAACCGTTACCAGATCGGGCAGGATATGCTGCGCTGAATGTGACTGTGGCACCAAAAAGGGCCGCGGCGCCGCACCACGTTGCGAGGGCGGCAGGCCTGAGCGCCGCAATTCACTCGGCGTGCATTGAAAGTGTGATTTGAACGCTTTGGAAAATGCGGCATGTGTCTCAAATCCGCAGTCCAGAGCCACATCAATGATGCGGCATGACGTGGTTGTCAGGTGCTGTGCAGCCTTCTCCATGCGGCGGGCGCGAATATAGCCTGACACGGTCTCTCCGGTTGCAAGGGCAAAGCGGCGCTGAAAATGGTGCTCTGCCAAACCAGCACGCGCAGCAATGTCGCGAATGGCGAGCTGCGCCGACAGGTCCGCCTCGATGAACGCGCAGGCTTTGGTGATCGTTGCGTCTGAATAGCGGTGGTTTGGTCCTGACACGTGTGCGCTCCGATGTCGATTTGGTATCAGCCCGTATCCTGTGGTGCGGCCAGCACCAAACTCTGAACTGTTGGTTAAGAGGCTAGCGCAATGAGGCGAGTGGCCAAGGTATTGCGCGCGGAACGAAAAACGCGCCGCTCAGTCATAAGCGGCGCGTTTAATTTACGTTGATTTCTGTGGGCGATAGCGCGTGCGCTAGAAATCTTCCCACATGTTCTGGGAGGAACCATTGGCTGCGACGGCTTTGGGATGCGCAGTCGGCGCTGTGGGTGTGTCACTCCAATTGCTGGGTTCCGTTTCAAACGCCGCCGGTGCTGGCGCACGGGATGCCGGGGCCGTGGTACCGTTTTGAACGGTGAAGTGTTCGACCAGTTTGGCCAATTGACCCGCGTCATTGTCCAGCAGTTGAGCCGCAGCGCTGCTTTCCTCCACCATCGCCGCATTCTGCTGCGTCACTTGGTCGAGTTGGGTCATGCCAGTGTTGATTTCGGCAAGGCCAGTGGATTGCTCTGCCGCGCTTTCCGCGATCTCGCTGACAAGTTGAGAGATGTTGTTGACCCGCCCAACGATGGATGTGAGCGCATTGCCTGCGTTTCCGACCAGATCCACACCGCTAGAGACTTGTTTGGAGCTGTCTTCGATCAGGGATTTGATTTCGAGTGCCGCATCCGAAGACCGCTGAGCCAAGCCGCGCACTTCGCTTGCGACGACAGCAAATCCACGTCCTGCTTCGCCTGCGCGGGCGGCTTCGACACCTGCGTTGAGTGCGAGGAGGTTTGTCTGGAACGCAATGTCGTCAATGACGCCGATGATCTGTGAAATCTTTTCCGAAGAGCTTTCGATTTCGGTCATCGCGCTGACCGCGTTTCTGACGACGACACCGCTCTGCTCCGCTTCATCCCGGGCCTCGCGGGTGACCTCTTCCACACTGCGCGCGCCATCTGCTGCGGATTTTACACTGGCGGTCAGTTGCTCCAACGCTGCGGCTGTTTGCTCCAGGGTTGCTGCCTGGCTTTCTGTCCGACCTGATAGTTCTCCAGAGGACTGGTTGATTTCTGCGGCGCCGTTGCGAATGCTCGCGGCGGAGGCAACGACTTGTGAAACCGTACTGTTGAGGTTTTCCACCGTCTTGTTGAAATCGCTACGCAGCGTTTCATAACCGGCCGGAAATTCCTGTTTGATGCGGGTGTTCAGGTCGCCCTGGGACAGCATCGCCAAATGCGTGCTGAGCGTTTCAACCACATCTTGCTGCTCTGCGTCGCGCTGTTTTTGTTCGCTTTCAAGCGTTTTCTGGCGGATCAGCGATTGGCGGAACACCTCGACCTTTTGAGCCATGCCACCAATTTCGCTTTGGTCGTTGGTTGCCGGAATATCCGCGTCGGTTTCCCCATCGGCGAGGGTCTGCATACGCTGTTTCAGCGCGTTGACAGGTTTAGTGATACTGCGCGTGATCAGGGTAGCGGCGGCAATCAAAAGGATCAGGCTGCCTGTTAGGATCGCAATCGCTTTCCACCGTTTGGCGCCGAGGTCGGCATTGATGTCGGACACGTAGTCGCCGGTTCCGACAACCCAGCCCCAGGGTTCAAACAATTCGACATAGCTCATTTTGGCTTCGACGACTTCGGTGCCAGGCTTGTAGAAATGATACATCAATTTGCCCTCGCCGCTGTCGCGCGCGATGCGAACCATTTCCTCGTAGAGCCGGAAGCCGTTTACGTCCACGATATCGCGGCGATAGTCCCCCACCAATTCCGGTTTGGTCGGAAGCACCTGCATGATGTAATCGGTATCAACGGCAAAGAAGTAACCAGCAGTGCCATAGAGCATGGTGTTGAGCTGTTCGCGCCCCAACGACCGGGCCGCGTCCTCCTCTAGTGTGCCTGCGTCGACCTGATCCTGTAGAACTTCCAGCTGTGATACGGCCAGTTCCACCATCTGTTTGAGTTTCTGCTCTCTCATGTCGTAGGCGTCGGAGACCGAGCTTGATAAGATCGACATGGTCAGCGCGACAGCCAACACAACGGCCAGCCCGGCGAGCGCATAGATCCGTACCGGAAGTCGGGACAGAGAAATCGGCATGTGGAATAGTCCTCACTATCTGCTTTTGACGCAGGCTCTCCGAAATTTGCTAAGGAGACCTTAGTGACAGGACGATTTGTTTCAAATGAGTTGGTCGGTTGCGCGAAGGACTGAATTGCGCTGGTGTATTGCGTATTGGCTTCGCCAGGCATAGGTTTATGTATTTGAATTTAAATGGAATAAACAGAATTTAGCTCGGCAACCGTTGTGCTCGTTGCGGTGTGCAAGTAAATCCGTGGATTGTAAATACTCCGCATGGATCCACCCTGACGCGTGACAACTAGATGCCGTTATTTTTGCTGTGCTGAATCCGTGCTGGCTTGAACGTCACCGTGGCGTTCATTTCCGACGTAGGTGCCAAACAGACCAGCCTGCGATTCCCGTTCAAACCGGCTGATGACGGAGCAGACGACCGGATCTGCGATATCCATAAGTGTGGATTGATCTGGATCCATAAACACGCCCTTTGGTGCTTCTGCGTGATGGGCGTGACATAAAAATATGATGTGCTGCTGGTTGCGGGCGATGTCGCGATAGGCGGAGTAAACGAAACCCACGTCCGCCGATACACCTGCCTGCGTGAGCAACCGGGCCGCGGTCGTTTGAGCGGTGTCTTCTGTCTGAATTGCCTGCGGAATTGCCAAGTATCCAGAGCCGTTGTCCTGCATCAGAACGGCTCCGTTGTGTTCCACGAGTATCGACACAATCTGCTCTGGGTTCTGGTTAAACGTGGCTGTCGCCTGCGCCTGTGCAGGGCGGTCGGGGCTAAGCCGCGTGGAGGAGATGGGGATCATGACTAACAGTGGTTGTTGATCAACGTCTGTGACCGCCTTTAGGCGCAAGCGCAGATCCCAGGTTCCATGGTCTTGGGTCGTGAGTTGGAGGATCACGTCCTCATCAACTGCAAAATTGCGCTCCCTCTCCAGCATCGGCTGCAAGCAGACTGCCAGTGTTCTGGGTCTGCTGTTCAGGCGTTTGATATCAGCGACTGGGTAGGTTTCGGTATCTTGTGCGGCACTGCCAACTGACAGCATGGCGGACACAAAGGGGTGGTCAAACACTGCGAGAGGTAAATCGTGGAGCGTATCGTCAGCTTTTGTCATCACGTTTCTGCCTTGGCGAAGGGATGGGGGCTACGGGGATGCGTTAGCGACGGCCCATTCAGATCATATCAGCAATTTGGTATACCATCGTATCATGCTTGATCGGATCTTGTCTATTCGCATCATTGCCAGTAGCGTTCTGCGCTATGACATCTCCAAAATTGACACCGATAGATCAGCCGCCAGCAACACTACGTGACATGGTTCAAGAACGCATGCGCGATGCAATCATCGAGGGTGTTTTTGAACCGGGGCAGAGACTTGTCGAACGTCCGCTGTGTGAACAGCTTGGTGTCAGTCGCACGGTCATTCGCGAAACGATCCGATATCTGGAGGCAGAAGGGCTGGTCGAAATTCTGCCGGGTCGCGGCCCGATCGTGGCAACGATGGATTGGTCCGACGCCCAGCAGATCTATGATATTCGGCGGATGCTGGAAACCGCCGCGGCGGAGCAATGCGCCCGCGCCATCACACCAGAACGTGCAGCTGCCCTGAAGACCGCCTTGTCGAGTTTGGAGCAAGACTTTCAAGACCGGGTTCAGGGTGGACTGTTTCGTGCCACGGCGGATTTCTATTCCGAGATTTTCGAGGGTGCCGGGCACCATATCGCCTGGGAGGTGGTCCAGCGGCTGAATGGGCGGATCAGCAGATTGCGTATGATGACACTGTCGAGCGAGGATCGACAGCGCCCTGGCATCGCGTACATGCAGGACATCTGCGCGGCTGTAGTCTCTGGCGACCCAGATGCGGCACGGGACGCTGTGGAAGCGCATCTGCGTGATACAACAGCAATTGCCAAGAAACTGTTGGCGGCAGAAAACAGCAAAGCAGCGTCCTAGAATATCTGCACTTCAGATTGGGCGGCTCGGGGGCAAACCTGCCCCCGATCACTCATTCATATCGCAGATCGGTCGCTTTTCCGCGGAAGATGAAGTAGGCCAAAATCGAATAGCCTATAATCACCGGAACCACACAGAGCGCTCCGACCAGGATGATCCAAAGGCTTTCTGGCGCAGCGGCGGCGTCGTAGATGGTCAACTTCTCTGGGACCACATAGGGATAGAAGCTGTAGGCCAAGCCCAAATACGCCATGACGAACAAGGCAGTCGACATCGCGAACGGTAGCCAATTCTGGCGGTCCTGCGGTTTGGGCATTTGTTGTAGCAGCCGCCAGAGAGCAAACAACACCACCCCCGACAAGATGGGCAATGGCACCAGCCACAGCAGCTCTGGGAAGGTGAACCATTTGGCGAAAATCCGGTCACTGACCATTGGTGTCGCGATCGACACCGTCAGTACGCCTGTCACGGCTCCCCACAGGCTACGCCGGGCCCAAACAACGGATTTTTGCTGCAACATGCCTTCGGTTTTGTGGATCAGCCAAGTGGACCCGATGAAGCTGTAGCCAACGGTGAGAGAAATCGCTGTCAGCGTTGCGAAAGCATAGGTGGCCAGGCTCTTTTCCAGTCCCATGATGTACAGTCCCAACATGAAGCCTTGCGACAGGGCAGTCATCGCTGAGCCGACAAAAAAGAGCCGGTTCCAGAGCGCTTTGTGATGGTCTCTGGCTTTCGCGCGGAATTCGAACGCCACCCCGCGCAGGATAAGGCCGATCAGCATCACAAACACAGGCAAATAGAGCGTCGATAGGATCACCCCATGCGCGGGCGGGAAGGCCACAAGGAGCAGGCCGACCGCCAGAACAAGCCAGGTTTCGTTGGCATCCCAAAAGGGGCCAATGGAGCCAATCATTCGGTCTTGTTCGGTTCTGTCTGCCATCGGAAACAACAAGCCGACACCCAGGTCGAACCCATCGAGCACAACATAGATCAGGATAGAGAGCCCCATGAGCGAGGCAAAAGCCCATGGGAGCCAATCATGAGGGTTTGAAAAATCAGGCATAGCTCTACTCCGCGGCGGTCATCGCGCCAGTTGCGTGGATCGGTACAGCGGTGTGCGCATCGTCACCCTTTGCCGCCTTGCGGGCCATATAGATGATGACGCCGATGTAGGCTGCGAGCAGTGCCGCATAAACCGCGAGGTAGGTCAGGAGCGTACCCAGCACCATGGGGGCAGGCACATCTGCAATGGCCATATCTGTGGTCATCACCCCTTGGACCAGCCAGGGTTGGCGGCCAATCTCGGTCGTATACCACCCGGCCAAAGTGGCGGCCCAGCCCGAGAATGCCATCGGGATAAGAGCCCAAACCAGTATCTTTGGCAGGCCTTCTACTGCGAGCCTGTGACCCTGGGTTCGTCCCACATGCTGGTCCCGGCGGCGCCACATGAACCAAAGCGCGGCCCAAGACAAAAGGAGCATGGAGACACCCACGCCAATCATGACTCTAAAGGACCAGAAAACCGGGGCTACGGGCGGGTGCAGCACTTGGCCGTCTTCGGTGACGAATTCATTCAGGCCCGGAACCACGCCATCGAACGAATGGGTCAGGATCAAGGAGGCCATGTTCGGAATACCAATTTCGAACCGGTTTTCCCGGGCCTCTTCGTCCGGCAGCGCAAAAAGGATCAGTGGCACATTCGGCTGAGTGTCCCAGTTTCCTTCCATGGCGGCCACTTTTGCGGGCTGGTACTCCAGTGTGTTCAAACCGTGTTTGTCGCCTGCGAGCATTTGCAGCGGGATCAAGACAGCCCCGATGACAACGCCAGTCTTCAACATGGTCCGCACTTCGCGCGACCGGTCGCCAAGGGCCCAGCGGAAGGCCGAGACACCAGCGATCAGGAAAGCAACCGTGAGGAAGCTGGCCATCAGCATATGTACGAAACGATATGGCATCGACGGATTGAAGATGATGGCCCACCAATCAGTTGCATGGGCCACGCCGTCAATCATCTCAAAGCCCTGTGGCGTATGCATCCAGGAATTCAGCACGATGATCCAGAACGCAGAGACAGTGGTGCCAAAGGCGACCAACCCTGTTGCAAGGGTGTGCAACCATCGCGGCACTCGGGAAAATCCGAACAACATGATGCCGACAAATACGGCTTCAAGGAAGAACGCGGTCAGGACTTCATAGGCGAGCAGCGGGCCCGCAATGTTGCCCACGGTTTCCATGAAGCCGGGCCAATTGGTCCCGAACTGGAAGGACATCGTGATTCCGGACACAACGCCCATCGCAAAGCTGAGCGCAAAGATCTTCACCCAGAAGCGATAGGCCGCCATCCATTTGTCATCACCAGTTTGGGTGAACCGGATACGAAAGAAGAACAATACCCAGCCCAAGGCGATGGTGATTGTTGGGAAAAGTATGTGAAACGAGATATTGGCCGCAAACTGAATGCGGCTGAGGATCAGTGTGTCTAAAGCTTCCATTGTCGAACATTCCCACTTTCGTCCAGTCCGTTGTGCCTCGAGATGCGATGGCGAATATATCCGCCATTCGCGTGTCTCGTTGTCGAGCCACACTCAGGCTCGGTTGAACGCTATGTATTCGATATCTGCTTTGATTTAAGGCCATTGCGTCAATTCGCGCGCCTGATCTCTAGCGTTGAGGCTGCGCAGATTGACGCACGGTCCGGTCTGGGTCTTGAAGAAAAGTAGCTGTATGCACGGATCGCAAGGATAGTGACATATTGTCCTAAAATTATCATTTATTGATATCGCACATTTCAGCTTTGCCATCGAAACAAGGGGGCAAGTTGCCGCAATCCCTGCCGCATGCTGTCGCGGTGCACGCTTCGTGATCGACGAGCGGCCGCAAAAGCAAAAAAAGGGGACCTGTTTCCAGGCCCCCTCTGTTTTTTGGCAGTACGTCGTTGGTTAGGCTGCCAGATCGAAGCGATCGTTGTTCATGACCTTCGACCAGGCAGAGATGAAATCACGTACGAATTTTTCTTCGTTGTCATTCTGCGCATAGACTTCTGCATAGGCTCGCAGGATCGAATTCGAGCCAAACACCAGATCTGCACGTGTCGCAGTCCATTTCACAGCGCCTGTGGCCCGCTCGCGGATTTCGTAGGTCTCATCTTCCGCCGGATGCCAGCTGTATGCCATGTCCGTCAGATTGACGAAGAAATCCTGCGTAAGCGCGCCCACCCGATCCGTGAATACGCCATGCTGCGTGCCTGCGTGGTTGGTGCCAAGAACCCGCATACCGCCGAGCAGCGCAGTCATTTCCTGCGCAGTCAGGCCCAGCAATTGCGCGCGATCCAGCAACTGCTCTTCTGGGCTGACCGCAGATTTGCCCTGCTGATAGTTGCGGAAACCATCTGCGATGGGCTCCAGCACGCTGAAGCTGTCTGCGTCGGTCTGCTCGGCCGTTGCGTCGCCCCGTCCTGGGGCAAATGGTACGGTCAGCGCATGGCCAGCGGCTTTGGCTGCGTTCTCAATCCCCAGGCTACCGCCAAGAACGATAACATCAGCGACAGAGGCGCCTGTCTCCGCGGCGATGGGCTCCAGTGCTGCCAGCACGCGGTCCAAACGATCTGGTTCGTTGCCGTCCCAACCGCGCTGTGGCTCCAGACGGATGCGCGCCCCATTTGCGCCACCGCGTTTGTCTGAGCCGCGATAGGTGCGGGCACTGTCCCAGGCGGTTGCGATCAGGTCAGCGTCGCTCAATCCGGTTGCTGCGATCTTTGCTTTGACGGCTTCGGCATCATAACGCGTGGCACCAGCCGGGATTGGGTCCTGCCAGATCAGATCTTCTGCGGGGACATCCGGGCCGATATAGTTGACCTTTGGCCCCATGTCGCGGTGGGTCAGTTTGAACCAAGCGCGCGCAAATGTATCGCGGAAATACGCCTCGTCTGCCATGAACCGTTCGCAAATTGCGCGGTAGGCCGGATCGACCTTCATCGCCATGTCGGCGTCGGTCATCATGGGCATCCGGCGTTTGCTGGGGTCCGTAGCGTCTACCGGCATGTCTTCTTCTTTGATGTTGATCGGCTGCCACTGATGCGCCCCGGCTGGGGATTTGGTAAGTTCCCACTCATAACCGAACAGCAGTTCGAAATATCCCATGTCAAATTTCGTGGGTTCTGTGGTCCACGCGCCTTCGATGCCGGAAGTGACGTGGCTTGCTGCTGTCCCATCGGAGTTGGGGTTCATCCAACCAAACCCTTGGGCTTCAATGCCTGCGGCCTCAGGTTCTGCACCCAGGGCGCCTGCGTCGCCGTTGCCGTGCGCCTTGCCAACGGTATGACCACCACAGGTCAATGCAGCGGTTTCCTCGTCATTCATCGCCATCCGGGCAAAGGTCACCCGCACATGTTGCGCGGTGCGCGCTGGATCTGGGTTGCCGTTGACACCCTCGGGGTTAACGTAAATCAGCCCCATATGGACCGCTGCGAGCGGGTTGTTCAGGCTTTCAGCATCATCAAGATCTTCATACCGCTGCTCACTTGGCGCGAGCCATTCGGTTTCCGCACCCCAGTTGATGTCGGTCTCCGGTGCCCAGATGTCTGCTCGGCCGAAGCCGAAGCCGAAGGTTTTCAACCCCATGGATTCATAGGCAATATTGCCTGCGAGCAGCATGAGGTCGGCCCAGGACAGAGCGTTTCCGTATTTCTTCTTGATCGGCCACAGCAGGCGGCGCGCTTTGTCGAGGCTGGTGTTGTCCGGCCAGGAATTCAAAGGTGCGAAGCGTTGGTTACCGGTTGAGCCGCCACCGCGCCCATCGGTTTGGCGATAGGAACCCGCTGCGTGCCAGGCCATACGGATCATCAGGCCGCCATAATGACCATAGTCAGCTGGCCACCAGCTTTGGCTGTCGGTCATCAGCGCGTGCAGATCTTTTTTGACCGCGTCAAAATCCAGCGACTTGACGGCCTCGCGGTAGTCGAAATCTGGATCCATCGGGTTCGTACGGGCACCATGCTGATGCAGAATGTCCAGGTTCAGCGCGTTGGGCCACCAATCGGTCGGCGTTTTTCCTGCGGCTGATGCGGCTCCGTGCATAACGGGGCAAAGCCCTTTTGCACCAATGTTATCTCCGTCCATGCGACGTACTCCCGTAATATGGCTCTACTACAATGACCTAACCGTTTGGCACCGTGGCGACGAGTTTGGCTGAGCATGAGGTAGCATCGAAGGGAGATAATTCCCAATTCTGTCTTCTAAAAAAATTGATAGGAAAAGATTATAGTTTGCGCTTTGCAGGCCAGATGGGTCTGCACAGCAGTTGCGCGACGGACTTGCCGCAGTTCGGTGGGGACACATCATTGAAGCGTCTTCACACCCTTCAACAATGCAGGATTATCCCCCGTGTCATTATTCCAAGACCAGCTCTCAACACAAAAAGGCATCGGTTCTGTCGAGTTGAGAGACCTCGAAATCGCGCCCCAGATTGGCACTTACGGGTCGGGTGATGTTGTGCCTGAAACCCACATTTTGGACCTGTCACTGCGCATAGATACTGATCTGGTTTTGATCGACGCGGATCAAATGGATCGTGTGTTTGACTATGATCTATTGGTTCGGGACATCGATGCCATGTGTAAGGATCGCGCCTATGAAACTCAGGAATTTTTGATCACGCGCATTGTTCAGACCTGCGCCGCATTGCCCGAGGTCGAGGCGCTTTCGATCTTTTTGCGCAAGCGCCCCGAGCTTGGTGGCAGTGGCCAGCTCGGGATCAGACTGGATCTGGACGAAGTCGCATTGCGGACCGTGCGCTCGTCACAGGCATAAGGCATCGGCGCCCAGGTGCGTTTGTCTTGTCCTCGCGAAGAGTGATCTATTTTCCCACTGCATGACGGTTGGATCCCCGAAGCCATACCAAAAAATGCTCCGCCTTTTGGCTGGGGCGGTGTCGCCCCCACCGGGTCGCGGCAGGATCGCATTGGCCTACGCCTATGGTGCGCTGTGTCACAGCATTTTTGCCATAGCGGTTTTGGCGATGATCGCGGCCATGTACTTCGGAATGAGCCAGAGCCTTGGGCGTGTCCCACAACCTTGGAGCCACCTGGCGAACGCGGGTCTCTTGGTTCAGTTTCCGATCGTACATTCCTTCTTATTGACCGATTTGGGGCGGAAGGTCCTGATCCGGCTCGCGCCGCGTGCCTATGCGGAAACGCTCACCACAACGACTTTTGCAGTGATTGCCGCGTTTCAGTTGGCTGTGTTGTTTGTGTTCTGGACGCCAAGTGGCGTGATTTTCTGGCAAGCTGCAGGCAGCGCACTTTGGCTCATAACGGCCTTCTATGCGGCCACTTGGCTGATGCTGATAAAAGCCAGCTATGACGCCGGGCCAGAGGTGCAATCTGGTGCGCTTGGGTGGATGTCCTTGGCTGCCAAGACGCGACCAATCTACCCGGATATGCCAGTCACGGGGTTGTTTCGGATCATTCGGCAGCCAATCTACGTGTCCTTTGCCCTGACCTTGTGGGCGGTGCCGACGTGGACGCCGGACCAAGTGTTTCTGGCCACTACTCTGACCATTTATTGCGTGATTGCGCCGCGACTGAAAGAGAGGCGATTTGCAGCACGCTATGGCGCCCGCTTTGCTGTTTACCGCGACACGACGCCCTACATGGTGCCACGCGGACGGTTTTGGCGTGGACCCACCCAGAACAAGACGCGTGCTGTGCAAAACACGAAGAGCGAAACATGATTGAATTTACCCTGCTGATCACTGCTGTGCTGTTTGGTGGTATGGTGCTGTTCTCGTTTGGCTTTGCAGCTTTTCTTTTTTCTGCACTGCCGGCAGACACAGCCCGCGCCCTGATCCGAAAGGCATTCCCCCACTTTTACTTGTTCGTCATCGGCAGCGCGGCGGTGGCCTTGCTTGGCAGTGTTCTGGCCGATGGGGAAAATACCTTGGCTGCGTCCCTAATGGCGATCGTGGTCGCAACAACCGTCTATGCACGCCAAATCCTGATGCCGGCCATCAATGCCGCCACCGATGTTGGCGACAAATCTCGGTTCAATCGGCTGCATGGATTTTCTGTTTCGATCACCTTGGCACATATCGGGATGGCGGCCTGGGCCTTGATCTTGCTAGCGGCCTAACGCCAGCCATTCCTCATGTTCGCTGAGGCGTAGAGGATCTGACACTGAATGTTCACATCAACCGGAAGGAAAAGACCGCAATGAGAGGGTTTCTGATGATGGCGCTGCTGTGCGGATTTGCCCTGCCTGCGCAGGCTGTGGATTTGGCGTCCCCTTTTCGATCAATCGACGGTGGTGACCTGCGATTGTCTGATTGGGATGGTTGTCCGTTTTTGGTGGTCAATACAGCGTCCCAATGTGCGTTCACCCGGCAGTATCGCGCGTTGCAGCAGCTGTATGATCGCTATCGCGACCGCGGATTGGTCGTGGTCGCAGTGCCTTCAAACGATTTCAAACAAGAGTTGGAAACCAATGAGGCTGTGAAGGAATTTTGCGAAGTCCAATACGGTCTGACGTTTCCGATGTCGGAGATCACATCCATCACCGGACAGGAGGCGCACCCGTTCTATGCATCTCTGAAGTCAGAAAACGGGTTTGTCCCGCGTTGGAATTTCAACAAAGTCCTGATTGATACGGATGGATCTGTTGTCAAAACCTATGGATCTCGCGTTGCACCTTTGTCGGGACAATTGACGGGCGCGATTGATCGTCTTTTGGATTGAAATCCCATTGATCGCACTAGCTCCCGATCCACCGGCTGTTTGGATTTGGCCGGACGACGGAACGGGAGCAAGAAATGAAAATGCGACGCAAATCCGAGCTGCCAACAAAGATCTGCGCCACCTGTGGTCTGCCGTTCAGTTGGCGAAAAAAATGGAGCAAGGTCTGGGATGACGTGCGCTATTGCTCCGAACGATGCCGGAGATCGAAATGACAGGGATGGGTCACGCAGCAGTGCAAGTTGAGTTTCAGCCAGATCGAGCGGCGGGCTTGCAAAAGCTCGATAGGTTTCTACCAAACACGGGCTTGCGTTACGCCAAACTGCGCAATTTTGATCGTGCCAGCGGTCCGTCGGCATCTGTGTCGGCATTGTCGCCCTGGATCAGACATCGCCTGCTCTCCGAACAAGAAGTGCTCCAGGCGGTATTGGAACGGCATACGCTGCGGGACGCAGAGAAATTCGTGAGCGAGGTGTTTTGGCGCGGCTATTTCAAAGGCTGGTTGCAGCACCGGCCAAGCGTTTGGGCCCGTTACCAGCAACAGTTGCCCGACCTGCTAGATAACGCTGCATCCCGACAGGATTACAGTGATGCGGTTGCTGGGCGGACCGGTATCGACTGTTTTGACCATTGGGCCCGCGAGCTTGTCGAAACAGGATATCTGCATAACCACGCGCGGATGTGGTTCGCCTCGATCTGGATGTTCACGTTGCGGCTGCCCTGGCAATTGGGTGCGGATTTCTTCCTGCGTCATTTGATGGATGGGGATCCGGCATCCAACACGCTCAGCTGGCGCTGGGTCGGAGGCCTGCACACGCAAGGCAAAACCTACTTGGCCCGCGCAGACAATATTGCCAAGTTCACCGATGGTCGATTTGATCCGGAAGGCCAACTGGCGGATGAGGCCCCGGCCTTGGCAGAAGGGGTCATCCACCCTCGGGAGCAACTGGCGGCGCCCAGGTTTGAACCACCTCAGGCCGATTATCTGTTGCTGTTGACCGAGGAGGATCTGACCTTTGGTGACGATTTGCCTCGCGGGCCTGCAGCGAGCGCCGTTTTGGGCGGCGCTGACGGTAGATCACCCCGTGCGATTGGGGACAAGGCTGACGCCTTTCGGCAAGGTGCCTTGCGTGACGGCGTTGAAAAGTCTGGCATCAGCGCTGACCGCCTGTTGCATGAGACCGCTAATGCGGATCTGGCCCATAAGGTCGTGTCTCTTGCGCAAAAAGAGGGCCTGACACATGTTGTGACAGGATATGCCCCAGTTGGGCCAACTGCGGACAAACTGGCCGCATTGGGTAAGATCCTCGCCCAGGAGGGTATCCAGCTGCATCAACTGCACCGCTCTTATGATGCTTTGGTCTGGCCGAACGCGTCCAAGGGCTTCTTTGGACTGAAAAAGGTGATCCCTTCGGTTTTGAGAGAGCTGAATATGCCCGTTTAAAAGGCTTTCAGCACCGCGGCTGCGCTGTCGAGATACTCGGCCTTTTTGTCATCTGACATGCGGTCCCACGTACGGTAGGGCTGCATCAGGCGGGCATTCTTGCCAAGTTTGTCGCGGTTTCTGATCAGGAAGTCCCAGTAAAGCGGGTTGAAAGGGCAGGCCTTCGGGCCTGTCTTTACCTTGACGTCATATGCGCAGGTTTTGCAGTGGTTGGACATCTTGTTGATGTAGTTGCCGCTGGCCGCATATGGTTTTGAGCCGAGCAGCCCGCCGTCTGCGAATTGGCTCATACCGACCACGTTGGGCGCTTCTACCCATTCGTAAGCATCTGCATAGACCGCCAGGTACCATTCATGGACCTGATACGGATCGATCCCCGCAAGCATTGCGAAGTTGCCAGTTACCATCAGACGCTGGATATGATGGGCATAGGCTTCGTCTCGGGTCTGACCGATGGCAGCCGCAAGGCACGCCATATCCGTTTCACCGGACCAATAGAAATCTGGTAAGTCGCGATCTGCACCCAGGAAGTTCTCCTGCGTGTAGCCGGGCATCTTCAACCAATAGATGCCGCGAACGTATTCTCGCCATCCAATGATCTGGCGAATGTAGCCTTCGACAGCGTTCAACGGTGCGTGCCCATCATAGTAAGCGGCCTCCACCCGTCTGCAGATCTCAAGCGGGTTCAACAAACCGGCGTTGAGGTATTGCGCAAGCACCGAATGATACAGAAATGGCGCGCCTTCCAGCATGGCGTCCTGGTAGTCACCGAATTGAGGCAGCGCCGTTTCAACAAAGTGATCAAGCGCCTTGAGCGCGCCCTCGCGATCAGTTGCAAACCAGAAATCGTCTAGGGTGCCAAAGCTGTTTCCAAACCGGTTCTGGACCAGATCCAACACCTCTTGGGTGGTGGGGTCGGGCTCATGGCGCAGAGGCTTTGGCATGAACATATCATCTTCGGCAGGTTTTCGGTTTTCGGCGTCGTAGTTCCATTTTCCGCCTTCCGGTTTGTCACCCTGCATCAACAGACCGGTCTGCCTGCGCATGTCGCGGTAAAAATACTCCATACGGAGCTGTTTGCGCCCCTCTGCCCAATCGGCAAACTGTTGGTGAGTTGCCAGAAAACGATGGTCCTCAAGCATCTGAAACGGGTGCTGTGTGTCTTCGCTCCAGTTTTGAAATGCGGATTTCAGGCGATATTCTCCGGGCCCGGTAATCATGACCTGACGGCAGGGGGTATCAGATAGCGTGCGCTCGACCTCGCCGATCAGGCTGCCGCTGTTGCCGGCATCATCCAAGCGCACATAGCGCACTGTCCATCCACCAGCCTGCAATTCGGCCGCGAAATGGCGCATCGCAGAGAAGACAAAAGCGATTTTTTTCTTGTGATGGCGGACGTAGGTCACCTCATCCGTCACTTCTGCCATCAAGATGATGTCCGACTGTGGTGAACCGGCCTGCAACGCTGGGAGATCAAGTGAAAGTTGGTCACCCAGTATGAGGATCAGATTGTCATATTTCGGCTGAGACGATGTGCCAGTGACCATGTTTTTGTGCTCCGCTTTCGGTAGCAGAGAGCTAGCGCAGCGGCGCTTGCGGGCAAGCGTTGGGGCAAGCAACGGCGGGTGTAATCATAGGCGCATGGATCAGAAAAACGGCTGCCGCGAGCTCCTCATCTCGCGACAGCCGGATCCCACAAACGGAGCGGCACTGAGGTCGTGACCCGTGCGGCAGCCTCAGGAGGCTTGGCTGTAGCGCACGCCCTCTGGTTTGTGGGTGTCAAAAGTGCTGGCAATCATGCGGGTCAGCGGACGTCCTGCAGGTGTGATCGTCAGTTTGTCCCCTGACCAAGTCACCAATGATCCGTAGACTTCGCAGACCTCCTCGATGTGTGGCGCCAAGGCTTCGGCATCATCGCCAAACTGTTTGGTCAGCGCAGGCAGGTCGAGTGTGAAATCACACATCAGCATTTCAATCGTCCGGGCGCGTAATTTGTCTTCCGGTTGCATTGCATAGCCGCGCGCACCAGGTAGTTGCCCCTCTGTGATCCGTGCGATGTAGGCGGCAGTTGCCGGGGCGTTCTGTACATATCCAGATGCAAAACGAGAGATCGACGAGGCCCCAATCCCGACCAATGTCGGGCAATGATCATCAGTGTACCCTTGGAAATTCCGGCGCAGATGCCCGCTGTGTTTGGCTTTGCATAGGCCGTCCTCTGGCTTGGCGAAGTGATCGATCCCGATGCTTTCAAAACCAGCGCCGTGCAACAGTCCAGCGGCGGTTTCTGCCAGGCCAAACCTGTTCTCGTCACTCGGCAGGGCCGTGTCATCAATCAATTGTTGGCGTTTTGCCATCCAGGGGACATGAGCGTATCCAAACAGCGCAACGCGGTCGGGGGCAAGACTGAGAACCTTGTTGACGGTGTCTGTGATCCTGGGTTTGTCCTGATGTGGCAAACCATAGACCAAATCTGCGTTGAGCGAGTGGATGCCTGCTGCCCGCAAGTCATCCACGCAGCGTTTTGTCACGCTAAACGGTTGTTCGCGGCCAATGGCTGTTTGTACTTGGGTATCAAAATCCTGAATACCGATGCTGGCCCTGTTCATGCCCTCTGCGGCCAGGGCTGCGATCTTGGCTCGATCCACAAGCGTCGGATCAATCTCGACAGAGAACTCGCAATCTTCGGTCGGTTGAAATACCGCTTTCACGGCCTTTGCCAGACGGTGGATCAGCTCAGGAGACAGGATGGTGGGTGTGCCGCCGCCCCAATGCAGCCTGCCCATTCGGAGCCCATCAGGGATGTGCTTCGCGATGAGGCTCAATTCCTGCTCCAGCACGCCGATGTAGTTTTCAACCGGGTTCAGAGTGCGGGTCCCTTGGGTGCGGCAGGCACAGAACCAGCACAACCGCTCACAGAAAGGAATGTGAATATAAACCGACACTGGCACATCGACGGGCAGGTTGGCCAAGGCAGCTTCTTGGAAGGTGCCTCCGACGTCCGTGCCAAAAATAGGCGCTGTTGGGTACGACGTGTAGCGGGGCACACGACTGTCAAAAAGACCCAGGTTCCGGAGGCGATCAATCTGTTTCATGCCGAGCAGAGTGACGATGTCTGCCCTCTGCGTCTTTGAGCCAAATCAAATTGGTGAAACGAGTACCTGCTGGCAGGTAGATCGCGTTCATGGACGACGCGTCGATCAGACCTGCCAGTCAGACATGTCGGATATGCGCATCACCAATGCGGCAGGGGCGATACCCCAAGGATCCTTTCATGCATGCTGACGGCGACAAGCCAGAGCAGCAGGCCGATAGCTGCACGATATGCCATCGACTTGCCGTTTTTCTGACGCCAGGACGGGCTTAGGAGGGGCCGCAGCGACAAAATTGGAGCCTGGGCAAAAAACCTGCGCGGGGCAGCGGTGCCATCGTTTTGGGCCAACTGCGATGATGCAGCCCTGTCAAAAAGAACCATCGCCCCCAAAGCCAAGGTGACCGACATGGCAAAGATAAGCCCGTGCGCGAGATCTCCGTTGGCACAAAGATGGGCTGCCGCCCAAAGCGTCAAAGCCAGCAGAACCGGATGGCGCGATATCGCTGCGCGACCAAATTGGGCCTCTGAGGTGGGCGCATCCCTGCGACCAGCGAGCGTGTAGGGCGTTTCAACACCCACGCCGATGGCGGTGAGGACAAACACAAACGGCATCGCGACGAACGGAACCCATTTTTGCCAAGCTGCATATGGCCAAAGTTCGACGTAAGGCGCATTTGCGGTGGCAACCAAAAGCCAAACCGTCATCAAGACAGAGACCACGCCATAGATGGCGAAATAGGGCCCGCGCCCCAATCGCATGATCAGTCTACCGCGCAAATCACCCACACGGGGCAGGAAGTGGGTGAGCATAAAGCAGACCAAAGCGGCACTATACGGACCCCATGCGAGTAACATATCAGACGGCATCAGGGTGGGCATCCTGGAAGGCCTGCAGTTGATTACATCGATCTTCAATCTCGCAAAGTCGTGGCAGATCATCATAGCGCACGCCCCAGCGCCGCGCATTGTACAGCTGCGGAATCAGGCAAATATCTGCAAGTGAGGGGCGTGTGCCGCAGCAAAAGACTGCATCCCCCTCTGACCCCAGCGCTGCGGCAAAGGCCGCGAGGCCTGGCCGAATAAACCGCTGCATCCAGTCCTGTGTCTGTGGCGTGTTATCCGAACAGATCTGCTGAACATGGCGCAGTACCTGAAGGTTGCAGATCGGATGTATATCAATGGCAAGAATTTGGGCCAACGCCAACAGCTGCGCGCGGGCGGCAGGCTCAGCCGGCAACAGCGACAAGGAACGCGTTTGATCCAGGTAGTCCACGATCGCCAGTGATTGGCACAGGCGATGCCCATCGATGTCCAGCACCGGAACAAACCCCTGTGGATTGCGGGCAAGATGTTCCGGCGTCCGCTGGTCGTCGTTCTGCAGATCCACTTCTACCGCCCGGTAGGGAACATGCGCGAGGTTGAGCGCAATCCGAACCCGGTAACTCGCCGAAGATCTCCAATAGTGAAAGAGAACCGTTTCAGTCATCTGTCTGTCTTGAGCTTTGGAATGTCACTTTGCCAAGCTAACGGGCGGAACAGATCACGGGCGATCGTCATCCGCCGGAACGCTGGGTTGCGCGGCCGCTAACGCTTGGCTCAGTACCTCATTGTCGCCGATGTGGTTGGCCAAGATCAGAACCAAACGCGCATGCAGCGCCTCGCTTTCGGTTTTGTCCAATCCGTCATGAGCGGCCAAAAGCTCTGCGTAGAAGTCGTCGGCCCGGTGAATGTTAGGGGTCAAAATGAGCTGGTGTTCGGCCATTACAAATCGTGCTCCTTACCGATGACGCGGCGCAGGGCGGCGCGGACCAAATCGTCATCAAATGTCGGCCATCTTGCGGCGACATGTTGATCCGGTCGAATGAGGTAAACTGCGCCTTCAGCCGCACCCATATAGCGTTCACGCAGGGCCTGTGTGGTATCATCCGCGCATGAGAGAGAGAGCCGTTGAGCAGTAATACCGCTTTCGTTGATGTGCTCTGGGGCCTCTGCATCAATCGTGAGCAATGTGAAACGGTCCCCAAGCTGTGGCAGCAAAAAGACGTCTTCAAGCGGCACATCAGGGCAGGGGCTGCCCGGTGCGCTGCGCGCCGGTCCGTCCAGGGCATCCGTTGAGGTGAGCGGAGAGTGGACATAACTGCAGGGCGCGGACAGACGACCAGAGTTCACAAGCGGTCTGGCAAATTCGTATTGTTCCGACAGGTCAAGGACCGCATCTCTCAGCAGGCGACTGATGTCCGATTTGGGCGTGATAAAGTCGGTAGAGCGGGATGAGTTCAGTATGTTTTCATCTGCGCCAAAAACACGTTCGGTATCATAGCTGTCCAACAGGTGTTCACTGGCGGCACCATCAATCACCAGCTTGAGCTTCCAGCATAGATTATCGACATCCTGCAGACCCGAATTCGCGCCACGCGCACCAAAGGGGGAGACTTGATGGGCTGCGTCACCTGCAAAAATGACCCGCCCGTGCCGGAACTTCTCCATACGGCGGCACTGGAACGTATAGATCGACACCCAGTCGAGCTCGAAGGGGATATCGGGCCCCAGCATGGCGCGGATCCGGGGGATGACATTTTCGGGCAGCTTTTCTTTTGCTTTGTCGATGTCCCAGCCCAACTGGAGATCAATACGCCAAACGCCATCCGGCTGTTTGTGGAGCAGTGCGGACTGCCCTGGGTTAAAGGGAGGATCAAACCAGAACCAGCGTTCGGTCGGAAACTCAGCGTCCATAATCACGTCTGCAATCAGGAAATTGTCTTCGAAAACCCGCCCGACAAAATCCAAACCCATCATCTGTCGGGTGGGTGATCCTGCCCCATCGCAGGCCAGCACCCAATCCGCTTCCAAGGCGTAAGAGCCTTCGGGTGTTTCAATGTCTAGCGTGACGTGATCATCGTGGTTTGTGATGGCCGTCAGCCTATTGCGCCCGCGGATTTCGATCGGCGCCCCTTCCTGTTGCAAGGCTCTGACGCGCTGAACCAGGTAGTCTTCGAAATAATATTGCTGCAGGTTGACGAACGCAGGTCTCTGGTGGCCCTTTTCCGGAAGCAGGTTGAATTCATAAACCTTCCGGTCGCTGAAAAAGACTTTGCCCAAATTCCATTGCACCGCTTTATCGACTAGGGCATCACCAATTCCAAGACGATCGGCGATCTCCAACGTGCGTTTGGCAAAACAGATCGCGCGGCTGCCCAGGCTGACTTTGTCGTTGTCGTCCAGAACAGTGACACGAATCCCCTGTTGTGCCAGATCCACTGCCGCGGCCAATCCGACAGGACCGGCACCAATGATCACAACTGGGTGCCGCGCGGGTGTCGTGCGATCCTGATCTTCGCTGCGTTCGTATGAATACAAGGGAACTTCAAAGATCTTGTTCATTCGGGTCCTCCCAAATTCGATCTGCAGTGGGTCGTGTCAAATAAGATGCCGACGCCATCCGTTGCGGTTGATGCAAGGACGGCGCCGTTGCATTGCATCAGCCCTGCAGGGCCTCCCACATCTCTAGATCGCGTTGCGCGGTCCAGATGCGCGGGGTGTCGATACCGCGGGCTTCATCATAAGCCCGCGCCACGTTGAAGGGCAGGCAGTGCTCATAGATTGCATAGTCCGAAAACTTTGGGTCACATTCAGCGCGCACCGCATCCCAGGCATCTTTTAGCGATCCGTTGCGGGCAGCCACTTTGGCAGCCGGACGGTAAGTGCTGTCGACAAAGTCGCGGGTGCTGTCGATGGCGGCGTTGACCATTGATTTGCCCACCAATGCATCCCCGCGGCCCGGTGCGATGGCATCGACATCAAATGTCTTGATGGCGTCCAGGGTGTGGCCCCAGTCGTTGAAATGGCCATCGCCGCAATAGCATGCGGACTGATATTCGACGATGTCGCCAGTGAACATGACGTTCTGATCTGGAACATGAATGACTGCGTCCCCTGCTGTGTGCGCCCGGCCCAGATGTTTGATATCGACCCGGCGATTGCCCAGATAAACGGTCATGGAAGACTGAAATGTTGTGGTCGGCCACGTGAGACCCGGGATACTGTCATGCCCTTCAAAGAGGCGCGGGAACCTTTGGAATTCGCTGTCCCAGTCTTCTTGTCCACGTTCCACCACCATGGCCCGCGCTTTGTCCGACATAATGATTTGCCCCGCACCAAATGCGGATGCGCCAAGGACGCGGACTGCGTGATAATGGGTGAGAACAACATGGCTGATCGGCTTGTCCGTCACCGTGCGAACACAGTCGATGACCTTTTGCGCCAGTCTTGGGGTAGCTTGTGCTTCAATGATCATCACAGAGTCATCGCCCACAATCACACCGGAGTTTGGATCGCCCTCTGCTGTGAAGGCATAAAGGCCCTCTCCGATTTCATCGAAGGTGATGTTCTTTTCGGTCATGTCCCCTTGGGACGCGAATGCCTTGGCCATGGAGTGTCCTTTTTGTCGTCGTGCCAAAGGCGCGGTTGTGCGCCTCCGGCGGGGATATTTTTGGCAAGAGGAAAAGCTGCTCTTACCGTTTGAAAGGGTCAGTCAACGCCGGCAGGAGCGTGCCGCGGCAGTCTCCGAAGCCGATGTTATAGCCGTCGCCTCGTGCGGTTCCTTTGAGGGTTAGCGTGTCGCCGTCCTCCACGAAGGAGCGGGTTTCCCCACTATCGAGTTGAATGGGGTCTTTTCCGCCCCAGGCCAATTCCAGGAGCGATCCGCGGCTGTGTGCGTTTTCGCCAGAAATGGTGCCCGATCCAAGGAGGTCACCGCTGTTCATCGGGCAACCGCAGGAGCTGTGATGCGCCAGCTGCTGGGCTGCTGAGTAGTAAAGCTCTTTGCTGTTGGTACGGGAAATGGTGGTGTCGCTCTGTCCGGATGGTGCAAGAGTGATGTCCAGATCGATATCATAGAGCATCGGTCCACAGTCTTTCAGGTGGTCCAACAGCTCCACGTCGCGTTCTGGGGCGGAACAGCGAAAGGGTTCCAACGCCGCTTTGGTTACGATCCAGGGGCTGATTGAGGTGGCTGTCGCCTTGGCCTGAAACGGGCCCAGCGGCTGATATTCCCAGGCTTGTATGTCGCGGGCGGACCAATCATTCAGCAGCACATAGCCAAAGATGTGATCATCGGCGTCTTGCACAGAGAGAGGGCCGTCAGAGCTGGTTCCGACGATTGCTCCGATTTCCAGTTCGATGTCGAACCGTGCGCTTGGTGCCCAGCGGGGGTGAGCGTCTTGTGGGCCTTTGAGCTGTCCCCAAGGTCGGCGCACCGGTGTGTCAGAAACCACCACGGAGGACGCGCGGCCGTTGTAGCCAATCGGCACGTGCAACCAATTGGGCGGCAATGCGTTTTCCGGGCCGCGAAACATGGTGCCGACGTTGATGGCGTGATGTTTGCCCGCATAGAAGTCAGTGTATTCACTTACGGCGAATGGCATGTGCAGCTCTGCGGTGTGGGCAGGCACCAGCAGCGGTTCGACGTCCGGCTGTTCGGGAGCGCCCAGTGCCAGCAGCGTCTGCAGCCGGTTGCGCAAAGCCGTCCAGACCGCGGGGCCCTGTTCCATCAAGTCATTCCAATAGGGCACCTGAAACAACGGCTCATCGGTGAGGCGCACCAGACCTGTTTCTTCCGCGGCTTGCAAATCCAGGATCATGTCCCCGATGGCGACGCCACAGCGGGGCTCGTACGATGTGGTTGAAAACACGCCGTATGGCAGGTTGTTCAAAGGAAAGGGATGATCTGGGTCGTTTGCAGATGTAACCCAGGATGTCAGCAGTGGCATGTTTTGCCCTTTTTGTTGGCAACGCAGCGGCGCCTGTTTCGTTTGGCGCCTGTGTCGTATGGCGTCTGTCCGATTTGGTAGCAGGCTATGTCAGCAGCAACCGGCGTATTTCCGTACCGATCCTGCTATCTGGTGGCGGGTCACTTCTTGCCCGGTGTGCCGTCGAATTTCTTTTCTATGTCGGACCAGCAATCAATATAGTCATCCTGAAGCGGAGCTTCGTTGGCTGCAAACGCGGTCAGATGTTGCGGGAAGCGGGTCTCGAACATGAAAGACATGGTGTTATCGAGTTTTTCCGGCCCCAGGTTGGAATTGGAGGCACCTTCAAAGGCTTTTTTATCCGGGCCGTGGGGTAGCATCATGTTGTGGAGGCTGACGCCGCCAGGCACGAAACCCTGCGGTTTGGCATCGTATTGACCGTAGATGTTACCCATCAGTTCGGACATGATGTTCTTGTGATACCAGGGTGGTCGGAATGTGTTTTCAGCTACCATCCACCGTTCCCGGAACAAAACGAAGTCGATATTGGCCGTACCAGGTTGGCCGGATGGGGCCGTCAGTACCGTAAAGATCGACGGATCGGGATGATCAAACAAGATGGCACCAACCGGGCAATAGGTGCGCAGATCGTATTTGACGGGCGCGTAGTTGCCGTGCCATGCGACGACGTCCAAGGGTGAATGACCAATTCTGGTTTCGTGAAACTGGCCACACCATTTGATCGTCAGGATCGACGGTGTCTCGCGATCCTCAAACGCTGCAACCGGGGCTTTGAAATCCCGAGGGTTGGCCATGCAATTTGCACCAATTGGACCCCGGCCGGGCAATCCGAATTTCTGACCGTAGTTTTCGCAGACAAAGCCGCGGCACGGTCCTTCCAATACCTCAACGCGGTAAACCAATCCACGTGGTAAAATAGCGATTTCCTGTGGCGCAACGTCAAGAATGCCAAGCTCTGTTGCAAAACGCAGACGCCCTTCTTGTGGGACAACCAGCAATTCGGAGTCGGCAGAGTAGAAATAGCTATCGATCATCGATGCGGTGACCAGGTAGATATGGCTTGCCATGCC
Organism: Phaeobacter sp.; assembly: GCF_022825805.1. Taxonomy (GTDB): domain Bacteria; phylum Pseudomonadota; class Alphaproteobacteria; order Rhodobacterales; family Rhodobacteraceae; genus Phaeobacter. The sequence goes on along the minus strand of NZ_JAJDWC010000023.1, from coordinate 6,453 downwards.
GACCTGAGTGTTCACATCGCCCGCAGTCGTCATTGTGCGCATGCCGGTCAGCCAGGTCAGCCCATCATCCCCATGCGGGATCGGGTCCCAACGGTATTGGCCGAGGCTGATTACGTCGGGGTCAACGTGAGGGGCCGATTTCCAATAGGGGTGATCGACCTTTTGGTATCTGTGCGAATGTTTGACGGAGGGGCGGATCCGGTAGCACCAGGTGCGTTCGGGTCGCTCGGCGGTGAATGCGGTTCCGCTGAGCTGTTCTCCGTAAAGGCCATACTCGCATTTCTGAGGGCTGTTCATGCCTTGTGGCAATGCACCCGGCAGAGCTTCGGTTTCAAAATCGTTGCCAAAACCCGGCATATATCCTTCATGCGGCCCGGGCGTGGCGGGGGCTTGGATCATGGAATGTGGGTGGTCAGTGAGGCTCATGCTTGTGTCCTTACTTACGTGTCACGTCTTGGGTAATAGTTGATTTTGTAACTAACAAGCCGTAGGTCGGGATCATGATGGAAAAAGATGACTTCGACCTGCAGGATTTTCTGCCCTATCTGCTGAACCGCGCCGCAGAAGAGGCGTCACTTGGGTTTCAGCAGTATTACAAGAGCCGGTATGGGATGCTGCGCAATGAATGGCGGGTGTTGTTTCACCTGGGCTGCTATGGTCGCATGACGGCCAAAGACATTGGTGACCGCGCGAAAATCCATAAAACAAAAATCAGCCGAGCGGTTGCGAAACTGTCTGAGCGGCGATTTGTGGTCCGGCAACGTGATATGCAGGATCGTCGTTCCGAGCATCTCGAACTGACCGCGCAAGGCAAAGCCGCCTACCGGGATCTCTGCCAACAGGCGGCATTGTACGACCAGCGTCTTGCTGCGCCGTTTTCCACGGAAGAGCGTGAGATCCTGCGCGTTGCGCTGAAAAAACTGGCGGGTATTGCGACAGGCGCTGAACCTGGGACCTCTCAATAACAGGTCTCAGGCGGCTAATCCTGCTTTCTGCTGGGGTAGGAGTGGACATTGCGACTGTGAGTGACCAGATTGGTTCCACATTTTACATACGGCACGCCAGCGAGAGACCCGTTTCATGATGTCTGATGATCCCCGTGCAAAACCAATCGTCAAATGGCTTACGACCTTGGGTTTGGGCGAGACCGATCGTGAAGAATTGCTGCAGGGATATGCAACACGGCTGGTGGACAACGGTGTTCCGTTGTGGCGCTTTCATCTGGCGCAGCGTGCCTTTCATCCCAAATACGGCGGCACCGGGTTCAGTTGGACGCGGAACGAGGGGATGAACTACGAGTTCTTTGAACATAGTGAAACGCCGGTGCCAGAATGGCGGCGCAGTACATTCTATCACATGCTCGAAAACAAGCTTCCGGAACTGCGCAGCCGTTTCAGCGCAGAGGACCGGGAGACGTTTCCCGTTTTGCAGGATTTCTTTGAGCGTGGAGCGACTGACTATCTGGCTATCGGGTTGCGTTTTGGAGACTTCATCGACGCCCCCTTTGATCCGGCGCGCCCAGGTGAAGGGCTGCTGGCGTCATGGGCAACAGATGCGCCTGAGGGGTTCTCTGATAGCGACCTTACCTTGATCAGGCAAACCTTTGAGACGGTTGGCCTTGCGCTGCGTGCCGCCTCGACCCATCAGATGGCAAAAGATCTGTTGCAGGTCTATCTGGGCCGGGATGCGGGACGTCGGGTGCTGTCCGGGGAAATCCGCCGTGGGTCCTCTCGTCAAATCGATGCGGTGATCTGCTATTTTGATCTAAAGGGGTTCACGCAGCTTGCCGAGCAGATACCGGGCACTGAACTGATCGAAATGCTCAATGATTATTTCGGTATCGCGGTTTCGACCATTCAGGGGTTTGGCGGCAATATCCTCAAGTTCATGGGCGATGGCGTGTTGGCGATGTTCGACCTGGGCAGTATTGAAGAAGACGCAGACACTGCATTGGCGGCGGCAAGTGAACTTCAAAAACAGATGCGGCTCCGGAACATTGATCGCGCCACAGAGGGGTTGCCGATTGCTGATTTCACCTTCGCGCTCCATGCAGGTGAAATCCTCTATGGCAATATCGGATCGCAAACCCGGCTTGATTTCACCGTGATTGGACCGACGGTCAATCAGACCGCGCGTATTTCTGGCCTTCATGCCTCTGTCGGGCGCAGTATTATCGTGTCGGAGCGGGTACATTCTGCGGCGAAACCGGGCACTCGCGATCTGGTGTCACTTGGCCGGTATATGTTGCGTGGTGTGGCCGAACCGGTGGAGTTGTTCACCCTTTATGAACCCGACGAATTGAGCCATCCGATACAATAGGTTCGGTTGCGCCCTGATCTATCCGCGCATCCGTTGCCGCCAGAAAGTGTTAAATTTGCCTTAATTTGATCACCATCCCAGCCTATCCAGAAGGTATCTTTTGTGCCGTGAATAGGGGGCTTGATGTGGTAGTGAGGTCTGTTTTCTCGAAGTCTGCTGTGGGAATCATTGCGTGGTTTGCACATGCGTCCTGGGCTGCCGCGGCGGGTCAATGGCCAACACCTGGTGGTCGCTGGGGCGGCAGCGGCTGGGGGCAGGGCTGGGGCCAAGGATGGGGCAATGGCAACACGGGCGGATCCGGCAACGGGGTGCAGACGGTCCCGGAGATCGACGTCAGTGCCGGAATGTTGGCCGTCGCCGCTGTTGCAGCTGGGTTGCTTCTTGCATGGGAGTTGCGTCGCCGCCGCCGTGGCGTGCAGGGCTGAATGTGTGCGCTGCCGCCATTTGTCGGCTCAGAGCAGCGCCCAAAATCCCTTTGCGTAGGCAAAGTATGCTATCGTCAGATTGGCGACGATATGCGCCACAACCGCGGCGCCCAAACCGCCGCCGCGCAAAAACAGCGCGCCAAATATGATGCCAGACACCATGCCAAGCACAAAGCGGTCATCATGCATCAAGCCAAAAAGGGCCGATGTCACGAGCAAGCCCGCCAGCGTTCGCAATATGTTGCTCTGATTTCCTGCCAGGCGTTTCAGCAGATATCCACGAAAAAACAGCTCCTCGACAATGGGGACCAGCAGGACTGATCCCAGCAATCTGGTCGATATCCAGAATGCAGACTGCGGATCCTGTGCCAGCCCGTTGCCCAGCTCTGCAGCGGCAGCGGTTACCCAGACGGCGCCAATTCCGGCGCCCGCAGCGATGTCAATTGATCGGGGGCGGTATCGCAAGCCGCTCCATATTGCGGGCAAGAAAAAGAGTACGGCCGCTGCCATCAGCGCGCTGCGCAGGGGATATCCGTCCGCCGGGTCTGCCCAAAGCGCAGAGGTCATGACACCGCTGAGCATCATCACGATGAAGGGTACAATGGACGCCAACAGAAAATCCTGCCGCATTGGTGGCACCTGCGTGTCTGCGGCCTGTGTTTCGACCTGCAGCCAGGGCATCCGGTGCGCCACCATCAGAACTGCAAGCGCCAGTAGCGTAAAGAGCAGCCAGCCTGCGTAGCTGTGAAACCCGTTGACGGCGTGTTCCGGGGCGACCCATGCGCCTATCAAAATAAGACCTGAGATGCGCAGGATGTTGAAAGCCCAACTGATGATAAGTGCAGCGGGGAACAGAAACAGCCAATATCTGCTCTGCCGGATGCTGCGGCCCATCAGCGCCGAGTAGAGCGCCATAAAGACGGAAATGAGCGCGAACCCCTCCACGCCGGAGCAGGGCTCACCGATTTGAACCAGAAAGTCATCCACGCGGATCAGATGCTCTGCCGGATTGGTCCAGACAGAGGCGCCGATGGCTTCCAATGCAGTGGCGACAAGGAAAAATGTCAAACTGGTGAGCGCTTCAATATTCCACAGGGGTTCAATGCTCTTTGCCAGATCCGGCAGCACAATGGCTGCTATAACTGCGATAGCTGCTGCTGGTCCGCTCGCCCACAACCAGTGGCCCCATTGACGCAGCGGGAGCAGCGCGAGACTTGCACCAAATCCGGCCAATCCCCCTCCGAGGACCACAAGAATGAGTGTTGGGTAGATCCACGCATTGATGCCATTGGGGCCAAATGCGGCGAGGGGCGCAAACAGAAGAATGACTCCCACGGCATTGACGGCCAAGGCCCCTTTTCTGACGGGATGCTTTGCAATCAGGTCGCGCAATCGTTGCCATGCACTCGGGACCAAAACCAGAAACACCCCCATCAGCGCGATGGCTGATATCAGCCGACCGGCGATGGATCGCACTGCGGTGCAGGTTGAATTGGCGACGGTCAGATTGCATTGCACATCCGCAAGCAATTGATACGCGACCATAACGGCCAGCAGTTCGCCACCGAGCAGCGCCAGTATGGAAAAAAATCGCCGGGACCCGTTCCCCGTTACCTGGGGCGCGGGTGCCATGCGATTGGCGTCAGATGTCAACGTCTACACCAGGCAGATTGAGCGCTTTCATCATGTCCCGCAGCTCCTGACGGGCTGCGATGTTTGAAATATTCAGCTGTTTGACACCGATGTCTTTGAGATCCAGCAGCGTCAATCCACGGGGGAAGAGTTCGCGGAACACAACCCGCTCTGAAAAGCCGGGCGCAACACGAAACCCGATCCGCTTCGACAGCATGTTGATCGCGCGTTCCATCTTTTCTTTGTTGACCATACGCTGGGTGCCGACCCGATTTCGGATCACGATCCAATCGATAGGCTTCAAACCAGCCTGCGCGCGCAGCTGTCGGGCGTTCCACACCATTTCGGAATAAACCGAGGGACCGGTGATTTTTTCACCTTTTTGATCAGTGTGTGCCAACAGGTCAAAATCAACAAAGCTGTCGTTCAAAGGGGTGATCAGAGTGTCGGCCAACGAGTGGGCAACCTGGCTCAACCGGGTGTGGGAGCCGGGGCAATCGATCAGGATAAAATCATTGTTGGGTTCAAGTTCAGAGACCGCAGCCGACAGACGGTGATCGTAGATGTTTTCTCCGGGTTGGAGACTATCGGCATCGATTTCAGGCAGCTCATGCAGCTGCACCAAAGGCAGATCCAGTGACGCCTGCTGCATGAATGTCTTGCGGTTTTCCAGATAGCGGCCAAGGGAACGTTGGCGCAGATCAAGATCGAGCGTTGCTATCTTGTGACCCAGCCGCGCGAGTGTTGTTGCGACATGCATGGAGACGGTTGATTTGCCTGCGCCGCCTTTTTCGTTTCCGACGACAATAATATGCGCCACGTCTACTTCCCCCAAGAACCATATGCGGATTTCCGCATGCATTTGCGCTGAGTATACGGCTCAGGCGAATCGATGGGAAGGCGTCAAATCCTTGGTTTAGGGTCGAAGTTAGGCTCTGACTGCAGAGCCTGGGCCGACAGGGGGAGGCATGGCAAGACCCGCACATCTGAAACGAAAAACGCCGCCTCGTAGGGGCGGCGTTTCAAAAGACATGTAAGCGTTCTTAGAAGCCCAGGCCTTCGTATTTCTTTTTGAACTTGGAAACACGGCCACCTGCGTCCATCAGACGGGTGGTGCCGCCGGTCCAGGCTGGGTGCACTGTTGGGTCGATGTCCAGTGCCAGCGTGTCACCCTCTTTGCCCCAGGTGGAGCGCATTTTGAGGATGGTGCCGTCGGTCATTTTGACGTCGATGAAGTGGTATTCTGGATGTGTATCGGCTTTCATAATACCACTCCTTAGGCTTTTTTGGCTTTGTAGTTTGTATCTTCTGCAATACGCGCGGACTTACCGCGACGCGAACGCAGGTAGTACAGCTTGGCGCGACGCACGCGGCCACGGCGCACTACGGTGATGCTGTCGATGTTGGTGGAGTGCAGCGGGAACACACGTTCCACACCTTCACCAAAAGAAATCTTACGAACGGTGAACGAACCGGCAATGCCTGCGCCGTTTTTGCGGCTGATGCAGACACCTTCGTAGTTCTGCACGCGCGAACGGCTGCCCTCGGTCACTTTGTAGCCAACACGGATAGTGTCACCGGCTTTGAAATCAGGGATCTCTTTCCCCAGGGCGGCAACTTGTTCCGCCTCCAACTGTGCGATCAGGTCCATCGCATCTCTCCTAAATTTGCCCACGGTTTGGTCCGCAGAGGTTTGTTCCGTCATGAGAGCTCTTGGTCTTCACCGGATCCGCAGTTGCGTCCGCCAGAGATCACGTCGTCTGTTCCTTGTCTCTGATGCGTGGAGCGCCTGTTCAAACCGAAGAAGGTTTTAGGTGCTTGCCCCATATGTCAGAAGTCCGGGCACGCGATTGCGAATCCAGACTGGTGGCTTTTACGGCTGAATGTCCTTGGAATCAAGAGCCATGCACCGGAACGATCAGCGATGATGTCTCAGGGCCATCGATGGTTTCACAACTGCCTGCTCAGCCACCCCAAAGTATCGCGAAAACAAGCGCCCGAAGACCGATAACTCTATCAGGGTTGTGTAAATCAGGGCAGGGGAGAGTGGTGGGGCTGTGCGAAGTTATGGGCTGTG
>NZ_JAJDWC010000121.1 GCF_022825805.1 Phaeobacter sp. | reverse complement strand
GGTAATGAGATCACGGCGCGTGCGTAACCCCAACAAGGCCACGACCCGCGTGTCGATCAGTAGGCCGGATACATATGAGCGACTTCCGAGAACATGCGAGAAATCACTTGCGAACAGCAGCCGGTATATACAAAAGGGCCGACCTCATCGCCGCGATCTGGACCCACCAAGAACATGCTGCGGTCGCTCCGATGGCGGCAGAGAGCTCATAGCGGAAGTGCTAAAGTCTTGCTGCGTGCGCTGGCAGCAGATAATTCTTTAAAAATGTATTGGTTTCAATGCCGCCGCGCAGCGAGCAGACCGGACATTCGCGCAGTGTGCGGAAACATAGTAGGTTTGCTGGTTAATTGAAACGATCGCAGCAATCAAATCTTGACATCATGACACTGGGAACTGAAGGACTGCAGACAAGCCGCCGTGTTTTGCCCTGCCCAAAAACAAGACTCGCGCCTTGTGCTTCGGCCAGCATCTTTGAAATCGTCAAGCCAAGACCACTGCCGCTTTGGTCTTGTGTGCGCGCATCTGTTGCCACTTCGAATGGCCTAAAAGCCCTTTCGTGATCTGCTTCCGAAATGCCGGGGCCATCGTCTGTGACAGTGATTGTTGGAGGGTTGGGGCCGATGGAGATTTCAGCCTTGGTGCCAAACTTCAAGGCGTTATCCACAAGGTTCGTCACAATACGCTCAAGCGCGGCAGGATCTGCTGTCGCAAAAACTTCGCCGCCGGGATGCAGGTTGACGGCGTCTTTATCATAGTCCGACAGGACCGCGGCCGTGAAGCCATGCAGTTCAATAGCCTCCAGGCGGTTCGAAACCGACTGCCTGCCTAAATCAAGGCAGCTTTCCAACACACGTTCCATTTGAGCTACATTACGCATGATGCTGATGTCGTTGTTGTCGCAAGGCGTGTCTTCGATTTTCAGCCGCAGCCGGGTCAGATGCGTTCGCAAATCATGCCCAAGTGCGCCCAGCATGACGCCACGCCGTTGCAACAGATCATCGATCTTGGCTTGCATTGCATTGAAGTTAGCAATTAGCGCGCGGGCCTCTTGCGATCCGCCAAGAGGGACGTCTTTGGGTTTGCCGTCACGTCCGAATTGTTCGGCAGCCTGAGCCAACCGCACCAGAGGTCGGGTTTCTACATGCAAGGCAAACAGCACGATCAAAGCAGCGACAGAGGCAAAGATGCCCGACCACCAACCCAATGGAACCGAATAGACCTGCGTCAACAGATCATCACGGGTTTCCACGATCATCGCGGTACCATCCCTGAGTTCCAGCGCAATTCGCATCGGATACCTGGTCCAGATTGAGCGATCGCCAATCCGAATCTCGTTTTCGGTGATTTGATCAGGCAGAGCGGCAAACACGGCAACTTCGCGCCCCTGCAGCAGGGTCTAGTTATCTTCAAACAGTTGGTCGATCGCCGCCATGCGGTGTGCGGCGGGGGCCAGATCGCTGATCCGAAGGTCTGTGATTTCGACCCGTAGATCAGGGCCGTTCAGTGCAACCAAAGAGGCGGTAGGGTCGTCTGATGTTTCGATCAGCTGCGCCATGGCCACGACTCGTTCCGGCAGCGAAAAACGGTATCCCGGTTGATCGCCATCTGCACGATCATTGGTGTAAAGCCAGACCAGAAACAGCTGCAAGATCAACAGGAAAAGCGCAAAAATGGCAACGAGCCGGGCAAATGAACCAAACCCAATCCGCTTCACCGCCGGACCTCGGATGTGAAGATGTAGCCTACGTTGCGCACGGTCTTGATCATCCGAGGATCGCGCGGGTTCTCGCCCAGTTTTGTGCGCAATCGGCTGATCTGGACATCAACTGTGCGGTCAAAGCTATCAGCGACCCGACCCTGGCTCATGTCCATCAGTTGATCGCGCGACAGTACCCGACCCGGGTTTTGCAAAAAAGCCCGCAGCAAAGCAAACTCGCCCGAGGTCAGCACGATCTCCTGATCGTCGTGCCGCAACTGCAGGCGATCAAGGTTGGCATGAAAGTCGCCAAAGTGCAGCGTTGCATTGGCTGGGTGCCTGTCAGAGACGCCTCGGCGCAAGACCGCGCGTATCCGCGCTACCAATTCGCGCATGCTGAATGGTTTGCCAAGGTAGTCGTCCGCGCCCAGCTCCAGCCCGACAACGCGGTCTATTTCATCGGTTCGCGCGGTCAACATCAGGATGTGGACATCGGACGTAGCCCGCAATCTGCGACAGATCGAGAAGCCATCCTCACCCGGCAACATCAGGTCAAGGATCACCATATCAGGTCGCTCCTTGACCATCAGCGCATCCAGCCTTGCTGCGTCCTTGGCCAGCCGCACATCAAAGCCCTCTCGTAAGAGTTGCTTTTGTGTTAGCGGTCCGATCTCAGGATCGTCCTCGACGAGGAATATGCGCGGCATGGCTTGCATTCCGTAGTCATACAGTAGCACCCCCGTTCCAAGCCAGTGGCCATGAGCATGCGTTAACAAAACGTCACAATATGAAATGCGCCAGACATCCACGGGCAAATCGGGGCTGCCAAAAGGATCGCATCACAAATTCGCCAAGGAGAATGGAAATGAAGTTTCTTTTGTTATCAAGCGTGATTCTGCTATCGAGCGTGAGCGCTTCAAATGCAGACTGGCGGTCGGAGCGCACGACTGTCGGCCCAAACGGTGTCACCTCGCAAGCAACGACGTCCGTCGCCCGAGACGGTAATACCCGCGTCACACAAACGGAGGTTTTGCGCAGCAATGGTACCGGATACATGCGTAATGTTGTCCAGACCTGGGATCCAGAGACGCAAAGCTGGTCCCGGTCCGTGATTGGCAAAACGGCCAATGGCGGGACATGGACAACCAACGGCTCTAGGTGTGGAGCCTCAATAGGTTGTTCCGATTTAATCGTAACCGGCTGATTGGTGGTTTTGATTTTAGGGCCGCGTGTGGTCTGTGCCAATTGTAGAGATGTGTCCAGACGGGCAGATCGGCGGCGCGGTCGTCTGAGG
>NZ_JAJDWC010000015.1 GCF_022825805.1 Phaeobacter sp. | reverse complement strand
ACCTCAGACGACCGCGCCGCCGATCTGCCCGTCTGGACACATCTCTACAATTGGCACAGACCACACGCGGCCCTAAAATCAAAACCACCAATCAGCCGGTTACGATTAAATCGGAACAACCTATTGAGGCTCCACACCTAGCGGGATTTCATCAATGGTTCCGGGAGGGGTGAACACCCCGGCGTTGTTGAACAAAACATCCAACCGCCCTGCCCGTTTCACAAATGTGTCGAATGCAGTCTCAACTTCGGTTGGTTTGGTGACATCGGCAGGCAGCACGATGGCGCGTTGTTCATCAAACCCGGTTGCCACCTCCTGCAAGGCAGCCGCGCGGCGCGCCAATAGGCCAACGGTCCAGCCTTCCTGCAAGAATAGAGTGGCAACCGCCCGGCCAATTCCTGAACTGGCGCCTGTGATCAGAATGCTTCGGCTCTCTGCATCGGATGTCATAACGGTGTGTCCTCCTGCGCCTCCAGCGTCAGGGTGCTTGCCGGGGTCGCCCGCAAATCATCGACCTGGAGTGGTCCTGTTGGTTTGGAAAGCCGGTTGCGCACAACCCAAATCAATCGGTCCTGCGCCCGTGTGATTGCAACATAAGCCAATCGTTTCCACAGGGGTTGTCCCGCTTCGACCCGACCCATACGGGCTGCTGCGTAGATATCTGGGGCAAAGACCTGCGCGGTTGGCCATTGCGACCCCTGCGCCTTGTGGATCGTGACGGCTGCACCGTGCAGAAAGGCCGCGCCCATTCTGGCAGCAAACGGAATAAATGGCTCTTCTTCTTCCGGTTTCTCGATTTTAACAATCGAGGCGGCACTGACCTGCGGATCTTCGGCCCCCATGACGTGCAAGCGCGAAAACCCCGGCTTTCGGCCAGGCCCAAGGTAGACAACCTGCGCCCCTTTGATCAGGCCACGCGCCTCCAGATCCAATCGTTTCTTTCGGTGCTTCAGCGGTAATTCAATGCCATCGCAGATCAGTGGCTCGCCAGCCAGCAGGCTATCTTCTGGTGCGCCGTGAACTGCGCGAAAGGCGTTGATCAAACGAATGCGGGTGTTGTTACGCCATACCAACACAGGCGAACGGGCCATAAGGTCGACCTCGACCCGTTGTCCAAGAACAACCCGTTCATCACGTCGCGAGATCTCTTCGACCATGCGTTCAAAGGCCTCGAAACCCAGATCTGGGTCGGCCAAGGCATGGGCAAGATCCAGGATTGGATTGCCCGCTTCCTGACGGTGGATCCGGTTCAGCACCAGTTTGCGCGTCTCGGGAAGTGTTTCAAACACCATCGCACCGGATTGGTTCACCGGAGCAAGCTGCGCGGGATCCCCAAACAACAGGAGCGTTGGGAAAATCTCTTTCAGATCGTCAAATTGCCGATCATCTAGCATGGACGCTTCATCGATGAAGCCGATGTCCAAAGGCTCTTCCCGCCGTTTCCAGCCCGTGATGAAATCCGACCCCCGCAAGCCCGCAGCAGCAAGCGCACCTGGAATGGACTTGTTCTTTTCATAAAACGCTTTGGCCCGTTCCAGCGCTTCGTCGGTCACATCTTCGAGTTCGGGTTGATCCCCGGTCCCCGCCAGCCATTCGGCGATACGCTCATAGTCTGGGTCATAGACCGGGGTGTAGAGAATGCGGTGAATTGTGGTCGCAGGAACGCCCCGCAGGCGCAAAACGCTCGCGGCCTTGTTGGTCGGTGCGAGGATCGCAAGCGTGCGTCGGTCTTCATTCTTTTTGCGGCTCTCGTAATCACCCGAAACGATTTCGACACCGGCCTTTTCCAGCGCTTTGTACAGCTCTGCCAGCAGCAGTGTCTTACCCGATCCCGCCTTACCAATGACCGCCATAGCCCCCGCATCCCCGCGCGGTGGGTGCAAGAGATCATCTTCGAGATCTACGCCTGCCTCATGCAAAAGCGTGCTGACCCGATCAAAGGCAACGGCCTGATCGTCGGAGAATTGAATGGGTGACGTGTTCATGGCGGGACCCTATAGCCCCGCGCACAGCTGCGCCAGTGCCGATGATCCCACCACAAACAGTTTCCGCTATGCTGTCAGCGCCATGGCCTGAGGCACCGGTGCCTGCGCGCCACCCAAGGATAAATCGAACCAAAGCGTAGATTGTTCAGCGGAAATTCCTGCCAGCTTCGCCACGCGATCATAGGCAGCGCGCGAATACTCCCACAGGCCCAGACAGACCCGGTCCCGTCCTGAACCTTTGGTGCCGATAATGTCCGGGCTAAAGCCGAGTGCCCGGTATATGCGCACCATGCGGCGATCAAAAACACCTGCGAAATGCGCGATATTGAAGTTCCGCATCAGCTCCAAACCGCCAAGCGTCAAGGCACCGGCAACACCGCCTTGCGCGCCGCGAGACAGACAGAAACGGGTGCATTCCCAGATAAGAGGGCTGGAGATCCGTTTGCCATCGTTCAAATCGGCAAACACATCGTTCACCATGATGGGGCCGGTCGAGGGCAAAAACCGCATCGAACCACCGTGGCTGCCGTCTGCGTTCTCCCAAATCACATAAAGCGGGTTGAGCGCATCATAGCTGTCGCGCTCCTCGCTGTTGCGATCAACCTGAACGTCCCATCCCAACCGAGTTTTAAATTGATCCGCGCGATCCCGAAACATCGAACGAGCCAACGGTTCAAACTGGGCCAAGTCCTGAGCATAAACATAACGAAGCATAAGTAGTCCCCTTTAAATTGAACAGTGGGACTAGGGTACGCCTGGAAATGCATCTCAACTATAGGGTTAATATTTCACTTAAAGCTCAATCATCTAGATCAAAATCAGTCCGAGACTGATGGCGCGCGCAATAGCATGCGTGGTGTTGATCGCGCCCAATTTGAATCGCGCGCTCTCGATATAGACACGCAGTGTGTGCTCTGAAATCGAGAGAGTTTTGGCCACTTGGGCACGGCTATACCCCATCGCCAGCAGCGTCAGGGCATCGATCTCTCTGGGTGACAGCGGCTGCACCTGATCGGGGCCACGGTCTGGTTCGAACTCAAGCACCTTGCGGTTCATATAGTGCCCCAGCAGGATAAGATCCCGGCTATGGCGCTCGGTAAATTTGTCCCATTCTGCGTCATCGCAGGTGTGGCTGATGGTGAAAAGCGCGAACTGTCCGTTTGGGCCACGGATCGGAATTGAGTAACCTTGGTTGCCCACATCATGGTCCAGCGCGTCCTGCAGGAACTCTCGTGCAGCTTTCGGTGACCAATCCAAGCGTCGCCAATCTACCGGGTGGAACCGCTGATGGCAGCCGATGATGACTGGATCGACCCGCACATAAGCCCGTTCCTGATAGCGGGTTACCCACTCATCAGAATAGGTCCCAAAGTAATAGTGATCGCCGGCACTATCCACCCAATGGTACATGCCATGGTTGACGCCGAAACTGTCACAGATCCGTTTGATCAGCTCACGCAGATCCTCCACCGATGTCGCGGCGTCCAATACCTCTAGGATAAAATCAAGATTAATCCGGCTTGCCATTCAGTCCCTGTTATCTCGGCTTTGGCAGCGCTGCTGCAGTTATCAATTCCATTTAGATGTGCGGCCGAACGCGTCGGTCTGACCGTCAAAGTACCAATTGATACCCATTGTTATGCATATGTAAAACAAACGAGAAAAGTTCCACCAGCCCAGTCGCGACCAAAGTCGCATCACACCTTCGCAGTCATACTTGGGATCTTTGCAGTCAATCAACACACCTATAACGCGAATACAAAGCAAAATCCACGGATTACATGCTGTAACCCGTGGATCTAGTTTTTCTCAATAAGATGTCAGATCGCCAATACTGGCGCTACTTAACCTGCCAAAACCTCTTCAAGGGTGCGCAATCCAGTGCGGGGCGCTTGCACCAGCACGGACATATTTCCAGGTTTATGCTCGTTGCGCATCATCTTCATGTGGGCTTCGGGCAGGTCAGCCCATGGGAATACCTCTGACATGCAGGGATCAAGGCGACGTTCGACCATCAACTGGTTGGCTGCGGCAGCCTGTTTCAGGTGGGCGAAGTGCGAGCCCTGCAGGCGCTTTTGGTGCATCCACATGTAGCGCACATCAAACGTCAAATTATACCCGGTGGTGCCTGCACAGATCACCACCATGCCGCCTTTTTTGACCACGAATGTCGACACCGGGAAGGTGCTTTCGCCCGGGTGTTCAAACACCATATCAACGTTCACACCCTTGCCGGTGATGTCCCAAATCGCTTTGCCGAATTTGCGCGCTTCCTTGAACCAATCTGCGTATTCCGGAGTGTTCACTGTGGGCAACTGTCCCCAGCAATTGAAATCCTTGCGGTTGATGACGCCCTTCGCGCCCAGATCCATCACGAAATCACGCTTGCTTTCATCCGAAATCACACCGATGGCGTTGGCGCCTGCCGTATTGATCAACTGGATCGCATAGGAGCCCAAGCCGCCGGACGCACCCCAGACCAGCACGTTCTGACCAGGTTTCAGGTCGTGTGGTTCATGGCCGAACAACATCCGATAGGCCGTCGCAAGGGTCAGCGTGTAGCAGGCGCTTTCTTCCCAGGTCAGGTGTTTGGGGCGCGGCATCAATTGCTGCGCCTGCACATTCGTGAACTGCGCAAACGAGCCATCAGGAGTTTCATAGCCCCAGATACGCTGGCTTGGGGAATACATCGGATCCCCCCCGTTGCAGAATTCGTCGTCGCCATCATCCTGGTTGCAGTGGATGACCACTTCGTCCCCGACCTTCCAGCGTTTCACCTTGTCTCCGACGGCCCAAACGATCCCGGACGCATCAGAACCCGCAATGTGAAATGGTTGGCCATGGCCGTCAAAAGGGCTGATCGGCTGGCCGAGTGCGGCCCAGACCCCATTGTAGTTTACCCCTGCAGCCATCACGAGGACGAGCACATCGTGGCTGTCCAGTGTCGGGACATCCACGACCTCCTGCAGCATCGCTGTATCTGGCGTGCCGTGGCGTTCCTTGCGAATGGACCAAGCATACATCTTCTTTGGAACAAAGCCCATCGGCGGCATCTCACCGAGTTCATAGAGTTCTTTTTCAGGGGCCTCATAAGAAATGGCACCGTTTTGCGTATCCAAAGCCATGCTGGCCTCCTTCTGATCTGTCCTGTGCGTGATCGGTTTGTGCCGCGATGCAGAATCGCAGCTCGCCCCTAAGGATTAGGATCGACAAAGTAATATTGCAATACTGTTTGGCAGGTTTTTGAAATTTTATAACCTTGCTGCCGCAGAAAACTCTTCGCAGTCGCAGAAAACCCCTCGTTAGCGGGCTTTGTCTGGCCAAAGGTGACGAATAGAGTTGGCATAATATGCCAGCAAGATTCGCTGATCCGGGGCGACGTGGAGGCCCCTGTCATCCTGCGTGATGATCCCACGCGCTTTCAGGCGATCGACGCCCTGCGTGATCATTTCGCTCAGCCTGTCATCGGCACTCAGCCCATGCTGTGTCGGTAGATCAGCCAGTTTGGCGCTTACCCGCTCCTCAAGCTGCGCAACCGTGATCGGGGTGTCTCCACCAACGGTCAATTCATCCAGTAGCAGCGCAACCATGGGCGCAGGCAGGATCGGAACAGCCTCACCTATGCGGGCCATCAACTCCAGACCCAGCTCCGTCGGGTCGTCCGCCTCATCCTCCGTGCCTGCAAGGATACTTTGCAGGCTGAGCGGCGTCCCAAAACTGACCGCGGCCTGCCCGACCCCCCGATACCGCCCCGTGATCCAGAGCCAGACCTGATAGAAAAACCGCAGGGCGATCACCGAAATCCGCGGCCGAAATTTGCGCTGACCCTCGCCTGCTGCTTGGGTCAAGATCTGATCCTCAAGCACCCGGTCATAGTTTACAGCGACCGGCACAAAGACGACGTCACGCTGCAACTCATCCGTGCGATCAGTCGCCAAATAGCCATCAACGATGTATTTGATCAGCCCAACTTTGGGATCTTGCAGCGCACCTGTGAGGCTCAGCCCGCCTTCCGGAAAAATCGCCTGTGTCACTCCATTCTGGGTCGCAAGCCGTACATAGGTCGACAGCACCTGCCGATACAGATCATTGCGCGACTTACGACGGATAAAATACGCACCCATCGCCCGGATCAGACGCGACAGCGGCCAGACCCGCGCCCATTCGCCTACGGCATAAGACAGCGCCGAATGATCGGCCGCCAGATAGGTGATCAACACATAATCCATATTGGATCTGTGGTTCATCACATAGACAACCGTTGCCTCGGGATCGATCTGTGCCAGCGCCGGGCGGTCGCGATACCCAAGCTGAACACGGTAAAGCGTGTTCGACAGGAACCGTGCCAACCGTATGGCAATGCTGAAATAAGCGACCGCTGAAAAGGACGGCACGATTTCGCGCGCATAGCGCCGTGCCTCCTCAAAAGCGACATTGTCTGGAATTCCCGACGCTTTCGCATGGGCCGCCATGGCTTTGGTGACGGCGGGATCATAGATCAGCCGCTGTATCATGTCGTAGCGGCGCGCCAATTTGAAAGGGCGGATGGGGCGTTCAAGCCGCCGGTTCAGCCGTTCAACCGCCCGTTCAAGTCGACGGCGGAAAAACCAACGCACAGATGGGAAAAGAAAATGCGATGCGAAAGTGACCGCCGCAAACAGTACGATCAACAAAAATAGCCAAAGCGGCAGCTCAACCGTTTGCATCATTCCGCAACCATCGCTGACCGCTTACGCTAAGGCAAGTGGATAGCGTCACAAACCCCACCCCATCTGTCGTTTTGTAGTGCGCCAAGCCCCTCTTCTGTTTCGGAACAGCAAGGTTGATCTGTTTCGCCGCAATGCAGCGAATTGACAAAGGTTCATAATTACGATTTAGATCCCAATTGAGAAACAAAATTACCGTCATATCAGATCGAACATAGCAGAGGATCGTCATGCCGCAGTCGCAAAACACCCGCACAGCCGACCGCCCCTGGCTCATCCGGACCTACGCAGGGCATTCCACCGCTACGGCGTCAAACGCACTCTACCGTGCCAACCTCGCCAAGGGACAAACAGGCCTGTCCGTCGCCTTCGATCTGCCAACTCAGACCGGTTATGACAGCGACCATGTCTTGGCCCGCGGAGAGGTCGGAAAAGTGGGCGTCCCGATTTGCCATCTGGGGGATATGCGCACGCTGTTCGATCAAATTCCACTTGATCAGATGAACACATCCATGACGATCAATGCCACTGCACCGTGGTTATTGGCGCTTTATATTGCTGTTGCAGAGGAACAAGGGGCAGATATTTCGACCCTGCAAGGAACAGTCCAAAACGACCTGATCAAAGAATACCTGAGCCGCGGCACATATGTGTGTCCCCCGCAGCCAAGTCTGAAAATGATCGCGGACGTTGCCGAGTATTGCTACACCCACGTTCCCAAATGGAACCCGATGAACGTCTGTTCCTACCACCTGCAAGAGGCAGGCGCGACACCCGAACAAGAACTCGCTTTTGCATTGGCCACCGCACAAGCGGTTTTGGACGAATTGCGCCCGCGTATTTCCAAAGAAGACTTTCCAGCAATGGTCGGACGGATTTCGTTCTTCGTGAATGCAGGCATCCGGTTTGTTACCGAAATGTGCAAAATGCGCGCCTTTGTCGATTTGTGGGATGAAATTTGTCAGACCCGCTATGGCGTCGAGGACCCCAAATTCCGGCGTTTCCGCTATGGCGTACAGGTCAATTCACTCGGGTTGACTGAACAACAGCCCGAAAACAATGTCTACCGTATCTTGATCGAAATGCTCGCGGTTACGTTGTCCAAAAACGCGCGTGCCCGGGCCGTGCAATTGCCAGCCTGGAACGAGGCGCTCGGCCTGCCGCGCCCATGGGATCAACAATGGTCCATGCGCATGCAGCAAATCCTCGCATACGAAACTGATCTCCTGGAATATGATGACCTCTTCGACGGGAACCCAGTTGTGGACCGCAAGGTCGAAGAGCTGAAAGATGGCGCACGTCGCGAACTGGCAAACCTCGATTCAATGGGCGGCGCGGTGTCTTCGATCGAATACATGAAATCTCGGCTCGTCGAATCCAATGCTGAACGTCTGAATAAAATCGAAAAGAACGAAACAATCGTCGTCGGCGTAAACAAATGGACGACAGGAGAGCCATCGCCGCTCCAAACCGAGGATGGTGGCATCATGGTGGTCGATCCCGCCGTGGAAGCCGCACAGATTGACCGACTAACCGCCTG
Organism: Phaeobacter sp.; assembly: GCF_022825805.1. GTDB lineage: Bacteria > Pseudomonadota > Alphaproteobacteria > Rhodobacterales > Rhodobacteraceae > Phaeobacter. The sequence continues at coordinate 2,416 of NZ_JAJDWC010000015.1, read as the reverse complement.
GCGTCAGGACCGTGACGAACCGGCAGTGCAATCGGCACTGGCGGCGCTGCGCAAAGCCGCAAACGAAGGCGCAAACATTATGCCCGCATCGATTGCCGCCGCCAAAGCAGGCGCAACAACGGGCGAATGGGCAGAGGAAATGCGCCGGGTCTACGGTACCTATCGCGGCCCGACTGGCGTGTCTAAATCTGTTTCGAACCGCACCGAAGGGCTCGAAGAATTGCGCGATGAAGTCGACGCCGTCAGCGACACCTTGGGGCGCCGCTTGAAACTGTTGGTTGGCAAACCGGGACTGGACGGACATTCCAATGGTGCGGAACAAATTGCAGCGCGCGCCCGCGATTGCGGCATGGATATCACCTATGATGGCATCCGGATGACACCCGAAGAGCTCGTGGCCTCAGCAATTGATGGGAAAGCCCATGTGGTTGGGATGTCCATTCTGTCCGGAAGTCACATTCCATTGGTCGAGGAATTGATGCAGCGGATGGAAACCGCAGGGCTAGCGCATATTCCGGTGATTGTGGGTGGAATCATCCCAGATGATGATGCGGACAAACTGCGCGAATTAGGCGTTTCCAAAATTTACACTCCAAAGCATTTTGAACTGAATGCAATCATGGGAGATATTGTGCAGCTGGCCAAACAACCAAGATCAGCAGCAAACTAGCAATTTTCCGCAAATAAAGACCCCAAACGGTATTTTCGGGCTGAAGCCAGGTAATATGCACGGCATAAGAAACGCTGCCGCGGCGTGCGGCATACTTTTGACTGGAGCCCGATATGACCCTCGATTTGAATGCAATGTCCCGCAAAGAGTTGCTGCAATTGCAAATTGATGTCGAAAAAGCACTCAAAGACGCCGAAGTCCGCGAGCGTTCCGAAGCCCTGAAAGCTGCACAAGACGCAGCTGCCAAGTTTGGGTTTTCGCTGGAAGAAATCGCAGGTGCAGCCCGTGCGACAACCAAGAAAAACAAAGCAGCCCCCAAATATCGGAACCCTGAAAACCCAGAAGAAACCTGGACGGGTCGTGGCCGCAAACCACATTGGGTCCATGCAGCGCTGACCTCCGGCGTTGATATCTCCGATCTCGAAATTTGATTTCGAAAACGAAGGATCTGAAATGACAGTTCATATTGGCGCCAAAAAAGGTGAGATCGCAGAAACTGTTCTTCTGCCTGGTGACCCTTATCGTGCAAAATGGGCCGCAGAAACCTTTCTGAAAGATGTGCGTCTTGTAAATGAAGTGCGCGGAATGCTCGGCTTTACAGGAACCTGGAATGGCAATCCGGTGACCATTCAAGGCAGCGGAATGGGCATGCCGTCCTTGTCGATTTACGTGAATGAGTTGATCAAGGACTATGGCGCAAAAACCCTGATCCGGATTGGGTCCTGCGGCGGCATGCAGCCAACGGTGAATATTCGCGACGTTATTCTGGCTATGACAGCCACGACGCTCAGCACCCCATCGCGCGGCATCTTCAAAGAAGTGAACTTTGCCCCCTGCGCCGACTGGTCTTTGCTGCAGGCTGCTGCGCAGTCAGCTGCAAGCCGTAACCTGACGCCACATGTCGGCGGCATCTACTCCTCTGATGTCTTCTACGATGAACGCCCTGATCTGAACGAACAAATGGTGCGCCACGGCATCCTTGGCGTCGAAATGGAAGCGGCCGAACTGTACACTCTGGCGGCGCGCTACCAGTGTCGGGCGCTCGCCGTTCTGACGGTATCGGATCACTTGCAGACAGGCGAAGCGCTGCCATCCGATCAACGGGAACGCAGCTTTGGCGATATGGTTGAAATCGCGCTGGACGCCGCGTTCGCCTGATTGGCCTGCACATTGACGATTAAAGAAGGCAGCTCAATGAGCTGCCTTTTTGCTATCCCCGTCCATGCGTCTGATCATAACCATTTCGCGCCGGTGAACGCCAATCACCCAACGCGCCTTCCTGCGGGGCGAAGATCTCGACCTGCAATGGGAAACAAGGAGCCGCGTCGCTGGTATGTTCGGCCCCACAATCCCCGCCCGGACAAGCGCTCAACGCGCCGAGCAGGTCAATTTCAGCAAAAAACTCCAGGTAGTCCCCCGGCCGCACAGGGCTTGCTTTCATGAAGTATTGGCCAGTGTCGCGGGTAAAACCAGTGCACATGAACACATTCAGCACGTCATGAATATGCGGCTCTGCCGCAGCAAGAGATATGCCCAGATGATCGGCCAGTGCACGGGTCAAATTGGAGTGGCAACAATAGTGATAATTGTCCCCTGACAAGAGATTTGTAAGTGCCGGATGTAATCTCCCCAAAAGGGGCGTTTGAAATTTCCCCAGTTGGTAGCGTCCTGGGCGATTTTTGAACCTTAAATATTCAAAAATCGAACGGGGCGCGGGCCGTTAAGCTCGAAGCTCAAGAAGAAGGA
>NZ_JAJDWC010000107.1 GCF_022825805.1 Phaeobacter sp. | reverse complement strand
TCAGGCGTATCGGAGCCAGAACCTTCGACCAGATGTTCGACGCGCTTGCCGAAGTCTGCGACCTCTTCACCCCAGACGAATGCTACAACTACTTCTGCGATGCAGGATATGCCTCAACATAAGGGCTCAATGCATTAGGGTCAGCAACCGGACGAACGCTGACGTCTCGCCTGACAGGCCCAGACAATTGGCAAACCTTACGTCTGCGCCACCCGGCGGGTTTCGCTATCCGGCACTTTTCACCAGTGTTCTGAACGTCTGCAACGTCAGCCCGACGCTCCCTAGTGGCGCGCCAACAGCACCTTAAGCGTCGCGCGCCAGCCGTTGTTCCAGGACGTCAAACGGCACACCGGGTTCGTCTTTTGCACCGCGGATCACAAGCGATGTTTTCACGCTTGCCACATTCGGGGTGGTCAAAAGATCATTGGTCAGAAAGCTCTGGAACGTGCTGAGATCAGGCGCAACGCATTTCAGAATGAAGTCAACTTCGCCGTTCAGCATGTGACATTCGCGAACCAGCGGCCAATCACGGCATTTGCCTTCAAACGCGCTCAGTTCCGCTTCTGCCTGACTTTCCAGCCCGACCATCGCAAACACCTGAACCTCGAAGCCCAGCTCTCGCGAGTTGACCTCAGCATGATAGCCGCGGATCAACCCCGCCTCTTCGAGCGAGCGGACCCGGCGCAAACAGGGCGGCGCGGAAATTCCAACACGTTTGGCCAATTCAACATTGGTCATACGACCATCAGCCTGCAGCTCCGACAAAATCTTGCGATCAATCGGATCAAGACGTGTTGTGACCATATGAAGACTCCTGATTTCTTATTGCGTTTATTATAGCCACATCGACAAAGTGCGCAATATTGTTTCAAAACTGCGCAACATTCTTCTGCAGCTGACAGGATTTAGGCGAAAGCGCCGCGGAAACAAGACGCGCTGCTTTGATTTGTGGAATAACCGGCTTTGCCTTTGCGGGGCTTTAAGACGGTGCATCCTGCAGCTATATGCTTTGCCTGACGGCGGCAAGACCGCCTATGCGTCTATTGGGGATATGAGATGAGCGAAACGCGCCACACCAAGGTTCTGATCATTGGGTCCGGCCCAGCCGGATATACAGCCGGCGTCTACGCCAGCCGTGCCATGCTGGAGCCGATTCTGGTTCAGGGCATCGAGCCGGGCGGGCAGCTGACCACCACCACCGAGGTGGAAAACTGGCCGGGCAACACCGAAATTCAGGGCCCAGACCTGATGGTCAACATGGAAGCCCACGCCCGCGCCATGGGCACCGAAATCATCGGTGACATCATTTCGTCCCTCGACACCAGCCAGCGCCCCTTCGTGGCCAAAGGTGACAGCGGCACGACCTACACCGCAGACGCAGTCATTCTGGCGACGGGCGCACGGGCCAAATGGCTCGGCCTGCCATCGGAGGAGAAGTTCAAAGGATTCGGCGTTTCTGCCTGTGCCACCTGCGACGGGTTCTTCTACCGCGGCCAGGAAATCGTTGTCATTGGCGGCGGCAACACAGCGGTCGAAGAGGCACTGTTCCTGACCAACTTTGCCTCCAAGGTCACTCTGATCCACCGCCGGGACGAACTGCGGGCAGAGAAAATCCTGCAGGACCGGTTGATGAAGAACGAAAAGATCGAGCCGCTGTGGTTTCATGAACTGGATGAGGTCTATGGCTCCGAAAGCCCGCTGGGCGTCGAAGGCGTTCGGGTAAAACACGTCGAAACCGGTGAGATCACCGATATCCCCTGCAAAGGTGTGTTTGTCGCCATCGGCCACGCGCCTGCCAATGAACTGGTCAAAGATGTTCTGGAGACCCACAACGGCGGCTACATCCAGGTCACACCTGGCACATCGGAGACGTCGATCCCCGGCATCTTCGCTGCGGGCGACCTGACCGATCACAAGTACCGTCAGGCTGTTACATCCGCGGGCATGGGCTGTATGGCTGCTCTGGATGCCGAGCGCTTCCTAGCCGAGCAGGAGTGAGCGCAGTGTCGCATGATTTTGACACCCAAAAGGCCGAGACACTCTCGGCCTTTTCTGATTTGCAAGCAGAAGGCCCGATCCCTGCTGAGGCGGATCTGGATCTGTTTTTCCTGCCCGGTGCAGGCGATACGGATTGGCAACCCCTCGCGCACGCCCTTGCTGATCTTGGCTTTGTCACCCAATGGGCCGAGGCGGAGGGCGATGAGCCTGCGACCCTGATCGCGACAATGCCCGATCAGATCCTGTCGGGTACTGCCATTTGGATGGTGGAAGAACTGGCCACCCGCACCGCACTTGAATTTGGCTTCCGACCTGATGGCTGGGGCTTCGCGGCTGAGTAACTGGGCCTGAACGCACATTTTTTGGCAAACCACTGTTCCACCCACATGCGCAATGACTGATCGCTGTTCTTTGGGCGTTGCAGATTGGGGACAGCAGTCTTTTTCACACACGCCTTGGTGGAATTATCTTTGCCACCAAGGCAATTCGTGAAATGTGTTCACGCATGAACACACTCTGAGTCGCCGCAATGACGCCTAAACCCGCCCAACCAAGCCTGGAAGACGAAGACCTGCTCTTTCGTATTCTGGCACAGCTCGACAAAGCGCCCGATGCTTCGCAGCGGGCCACGGCTGCTGCATTGGGCATTTCCCTTGGGCGACTGAACGCACAGCTGCGCGCAGCAGCGACGGCCGGACTGGTCAAAATCAGCGAGCGGCCCGGCCCAGATCGACGCCAGCGGTTTGCCTATGCGCTCACCACCCGTGGAGCGGCTGAAAAGATCCGGCTGACCGACCAGTTTCTCGCCCGCAAATTTGCCGAATATGACGCCCTGCATGCCGAACTCACTGGCACAACCAGCGGCCTCGCCCCTTTCAAATACAGGACCAAGTTGATGCAAAACAACCTTGCCCCCATCCCCGAGCTTTATGTGTCTTATGACTCTGCTCAGAAACTGAAAGTCGAGGCTGCCGCCTTGAAAAGCCACGATCTGAGCCCGCGCCAGATCTGCGACCTCGAATTGCTGATGAACGGCGGCTTCAACCCGCTCAAAGGCTTTCTGAGCGAAGCCGACTACAACGGCGTCGTCGACAACATGCGCCTGGCCGACGGCACCCTGTGGCCGATGCCAATCACCCTCGACGTATCCGAAGACTTTGCCGCATCGCTTGAAATCGGTGAAGACATTGCCCTGCGCGACCAGGAAGGCGTGATCCTGGGCACGATGACCGTGACCGATCGCTGGGAGCCAAACAAATCCCACGAAGCCGAAAAAGTGTTTGGCGCCGACGACGATGCCCATCCGGCAGTGAACTACCTGCACAATCAGGCCGGGAAAATCTATCTCGGTGGCCCGGTGACCGGGATCCAACAGCCGGTCCACTATGATTTCCGTGGTCGCCGCGACACCCCCAACGAGTTGCGCGCCTATTTCCGCAAAATGGGCTGGCGCAAAGTTGTGGCGTTCCAGACCCGCAACCCGCTGCACCGCGCCCACCAGGAGCTGACGTTCCGTGCCGCCCGCGAAGCCCAGGCAAACCTGCTGATCCACCCGGTTGTCGGCATGACCAAACCTGGTGACGTGGACCACTTCACCCGCGTGCGTTGCTATGAAGCCGTGCTGGACAAATACCCGGCGGCCACAACCTCCATGTCGCTGCTGAACCTGGCCATGCGCATGGCAGGCCCACGCGAAGCCGTCTGGCACGGCATCATCCGCCGCAACCACGGGTGCACCCATTTCATCGTGGGCCGTGATCACGCGGGTCCGGGCAAAAACTCCGCAGGCGAAGATTTCTATGGTCCCTATGATGCCCAGGATCTGTTCCGCGAACACGAAGATGAAATCGGCATCACCATGGTCGACTTCAAACACATGGTCTACGTGCAGGAACGCGCCCAATATGAACCGGCTGACGAGATCGAGGACAAAGATTCCGTCACCATCCTGAACATCTCGGGCACCGAATTGCGCCGCCGCTTGGCCGAAGGCCTGGAAATCCCGGAATGGTTCTCCTTCCCTGAGGTTGTGAAGGAACTGCGCCGCACCAAGCCACCGCGCTCACAGCAGGGTTTCACTGTGTTCTTCACTGGCTTTTCCGGTTCCGGCAAATCCACCATTGCCAACGCGTTGATGGTGAAGCTGATGGAAATGGGCGGCCGGCCCGTGACGCTGCTGGACGGCGACATCGTGCGCAAGAACCTCAGCTCCGAACTCGGCTTTTCCAAAGAGCACCGGGATCTGAACATTCGCCGCATCGGCTATGTGGCGAGCGAGATCACCAAGAACGGCGGTATCGCCATCTGTGCGCCGATTGCGCCCTATGCGACCACCCGTCGTGCAGTGCGTGAGGATGTTGAGAACTTTGGCGCATTTGTGGAGGTTCACGTCGCCACCTCGATCGAGGAATGCGAGCGCCGCGACCGCAAAGGGCTCTACAAATTGGCCCGCGAAGGCAAGATCAAGGAATTCACTGGTATTTCCGACCCCTATGATGTGCCCCAGAACCCGGAGCTGTCGGTCGAGACCGAGAACGTCGATGTCGACAACTGCGCCCATCAGGTTCTGCTGAAACTGGAAAACATGGGGCTGATCGCCGGGTGATCCCCGCTGGTTTTGAAACAAGAGAAGGCCGCCCTGATGGGCGGCCTTTGCTGCATTTGGACCAATGCAATAAGCGGTGCGGCTGATCCCCTGTTCTGTGCAGCTATCGCGGCAGCTGATCCGGCAGATCGACGCTCCCGCGCATAAGCACGAAGCCCTGCCCCGCGACTTTGACACCTTGGATATCATCTGGCGTGCCAACCCGCGTCACCTGCGCCTGTCCAGGGCGACCAAGCCCATGCCCCTGCTCGGCGACAAACTGCGCTTTCTCCATCAGGCCATGCCGCCAAAGATAAGCCGCCATTGCCCCTGTAGCCGAGCCGGTAAATGGATCCTCAGGCGGGCTTGGCGGGGCCATCAAAAGACGGGAATACGTATCACCGGCCGCTGTTGCGCCCCCAAGAGCCACCAAAAACGGCTCCATCATATCGATGCCACTGGCACCGATAGACTGACCCAGTCGCGCCATGGCCTCCAGATTCAAACGCGCCGCCGCCAGATCCTCATGGCTGCGCAACACTGTGATGCAAAACGGCAGGCCAGTAGACACTTTCTGTGGTCGGCCCAAAATCGCCTCGCGTGGCAAGGAAACAGCGGCAGCAACCAGCTCTAGGTCGGCAAACACCCCAAACTGCGGGGCGATCTGGGTCATTTCGAACATACCGCCATCAGCAACCACCCGGACCAGCCCCGCGCCGGTTTCCAGCGTGATCTCATCGCCCTTCATAAATCCGCGATCCCGCAGCGCGGCCACCGTTGCGAGCGTCGGGTGACCCGCAAATGGAATTTCACGAGAGGCCAGAAAGTAACGCACTTTGACGTCGGCAATAGTCGAAGGGCCGGTAAATGTGCATTCAACCAAGGATGTCTCACGCACATAGGCGGTGCACACCTCCTCTGGCAGATGCGCTGCCTCATGCACAACGGCGCAACCGTTGCCGCCAAAGGCGCGGTCCGCAAAGGCATCCACCCAATCAAACGAAAACTGCATTGTAGCCCCCATATTTGTTTTGTCGTCAAACTTATCGTGCCGGGTATCACCACGGGTGACCGGCACTCTGACATAACGCACTGGTGTCTGCCCAACTAGGCTCAGGTCCGGGCGATCTGGGGCCGCAACTGGCCATAGCTGCGGAGGCTAAGCTGCGCGCCATACCGCAGGATCAAAGCATCAAAAAAGGGCGCTGAACCTGCGCCCTCAACACTCTTCGAGATCAGAATACGAGACTAAGCCCGCAGCAGCAGGTCAGTGCACCGGCACCGGCGCGTAATCATGCTGACGCGCCAAGACAAACGCCATGCGCCTGTCGCTTACCAGTGCGAGCTGCGCGCCTGCCGCATCATGCAATGCATAAAGCTGCGTTTGCCCATTTGCGCCTGCCTGCACCTCTTCGGGGAGATCGGCAACCTCAACCGTTTTGACATAGACAACGCGGCTGTCGAGATCCTCTGCGAATTTTGGTGTCTGCATATCAATTACCCCTTTCTGATGTTTATGGTCTGCACAACGGTCTCTGGCCGAGCCCGTGTTAGATCAACGTGCAACAGACCGTTTTCCATCACCGCCTCACCAACTTCGACACCATCGGCCAGCACAAACATGCGCTGGAATTGACGGGCCGCGATGCCACGATGCAGGAACACACGCCCCTCGCTGTCATCGCCCTGACGGCCACGGATCACCAATTGACGGTCCTCTACCGTGATCGCGAGATCCGCCTCTGCAAATCCGGCGACGGCCAGGGTGATCCGATAGGAATGATCGGAGGTCTGTTCGATATTGTAAGGGGGATAGCCTTCGTTGCCCGACTTCGCCGAGCGCTCCAAGAGGCGTTCCAATTGCTCAAACCCCAACATATGCGGGTACGAGCCAAGTGTAAGTTTCGACACGATGTTCGTCCTTGATTCCAAAGCGACGTCTGTTGTTGGCCCCAATTTGGCAGCCACATGGTTAAGAATATGGGTGTTTTCAGTATTTTCACAAGCCCAACACGTTGCAACGCTAGCGCAAATGGCCTCAAGAGCGTATCTTCTGCCAAAATCACAGCCGCCGCCAAACGAGTCGCTTATGAACGCCCCCACCGATGTTTCCATGAAAACCGACGAAGTTCTGAAGGTGGAGCTGGAGGTTTTCCGCACCCAGCATCGCGATCTGGACGAGGCTATCACAGCGCTGCAAGAGCGCGGGACCAGCGATCAGCTGACGATACAGCGGCTCAAGAAACAGAAACTGGTGCTGAAAGACAAGATCTCGATCATCGAAGATCGCCTGACACCGGACATCATCGCCTGATTCTCTTGGCGGGAGGCAGAACCAGGTTGGCTGCAGACCAGGCGCCCGGCAAAACACCCCACCGAACGAACGACCGTGACACGCCGGAACCGCAGCGTGAATTGCCCATCTGCTTGCGATAACATGCGCTCGCAACGCCGCAGAATGCCTGTCGCATGCATTGCTGCATTGCGTGATATGACTCACCCACTATAGTGCGCGCTTCCTCCACCTGAGCGGAATAACGCTCCGCCGCATGACAGGATTCGCGCCGATGGCAGAGACCAGCAACGACATCAAAGTAGGCATAATCATGGGCAGCCAGTCAGACTGGCCCACGATGAAAGAAGCGGCGACCATATTGGGCGAGCTGGGCATCACCTATGAGGCAAAAATCGTATCGGCCCACCGCACGCCAGACCGGCTGTGGGACTATGGTAAGACCGCCGCAGATCGCGGCCTGCAGGTGATCATTGCGGGCGCCGGTGGTGCCGCGCATTTGCCGGGCATGGTTGCCTCCAAAACCCGCGTGCCAGTGGTGGGTGTCCCGGTTCAGACCCGCGCGCTGTCTGGTGTTGATTCGCTCTATTCCATCGTCCAGATGCCAAAGGGGTTCCCCGTCGCAACCATGGCCATCGGCAGCGCTGGCGCCGCAAATGCAGGATTGATGGCCGCCGGAATTCTGGCTCTGCAGGATGCAGCCCTGGCAACGCGCCTCGACCAGTGGCGCAGCGACCTGTCGGCATCCATTCCGGAGGAGCCAAGCAATGACTGATGCGCTGACACCCGGAGCAACCATCGGCATCCTTGGCGGTGGACAACTTGGCAGAATGCTGTCGGTCGCAGCCTCGCGACTCGGTTTCAAGGCGCATATCTTTGAACCCAGCGCGCAATGCCCGGCCAGCCAGGTTGCGGACCAGGTCACCACCGCGAGCTATGAAGACCACGCCGCGCTGACAGATTTTGCTGCCGCCGTTGATGTCATCACCTATGAATTTGAAAACATCCCGACATCTGCACTGGATCTGCTGGAGACGCTGAAACCGATCCGTCCGGGCCGCGAAGCGCTGCGCATCAGCCAAGATCGCCTGACGGAAAAGACGTTTCTGCAAGATCTCGGCCTGAAAACCGCGCCGTTTGCTGCGGTTGACGATGACCAAAGCCTGGCAGCGGCGCTTGCATCAATTGGCGCCCCATCGATCCTGAAAACCCGCCGGTTCGGCTATGATGGCAAGGGGCAGGCTCGGATCAAATCCGCCGACGAGGCTGAAACCGCGCTCGCAGCGATGGCGGGTGCGCCTTCGATCCTGGAGGGGTTTGTGGACTTCAGCCACGAAGTGTCCGTGATTGCAGCCCGCGGCGTGGCCGGTGACATCGCCTGTTTTGATCCCGGCGAGAATGTGCACCGCGACGGCATTCTCCACACCACAACCGTGCCCGCCCGGTTGAACACCAGCCTACGGATGGATGCCGTGCTCATGGCCGGCAAGATTTTGAACGCGCTTGATTATGTCGGCGTTCTGGGGGTGGAACTGTTTGTGACCCCTGCGGGCCTGATCGTGAATGAAATCGCACCCAGGGTACACAACTCCGGCCACTGGACGCAGAATGGCTGCTGCGTGGATCAGTTCGAGCAACATATCCGCGCTGTGGTCGGCTGGCCGCTTGGGGACGGGCAACGACACAGCGATGTGGTGATGGAAAACCTGATCGGCGCAGACGTGGACCGTGTTGCAGAACTGGCGGCAACCGCTGACTGCGCCATTCACCTCTATGGCAAAGCCGACGCAAAGCCTGGGCGCAAGATGGGCCATGTGAACCGGGTCAGCCGCACCGCCAACTGACCCTTTCGTCCACACAACACAGATAGGCTGTGATGGCGTTGGCTGGTCGGCCCACCGGCCAATGCCCATTCGGTGCCCACGAGGATCGCTCTCGCAGCGACCAATGGCACCTTGCGTTCGGCCAAGGCAGCGATCAGGACATAAACCGCGTGGCAATCTCGCCGGACATATAGCTCACACGCCCGCCAACGATGGTGGCTGCGATTTGACCGCTGGCATCCAAAATCACCAGATCCGCCCGTTTGCCAACCTCAAGCCGCCCGCGGTCTTGAAGGCCAAGTATCCGGGCAGGCCCTTCTGAGATCAACGCCCACGCCTGCTCAATCGGCAAGAGCCCCGTGGCCGCCAGCATCAGGGCAGCCCGCCGCGGGCTTGGGTAGTGGTAGTCCGACGCCAGCGCATCACAAAGCCCCATTGCGATCAGATCAATGGCCGAGGCATTGCCCTTATGGGAGCCTCCGCGCACCACATTCGGAGAGCCGAGAATGATGGCATCCCCACCATCGCGGGCCGCAGACGCGGCCTCCAGTGTTTCGGGAAACTCCGAAATCGATACTCCGCGGTTGCGCCATGTCGCGCGATCTGCCGCCCCCTGATCGTCATGACTGCCGAGGCACACACCATTGGCCCGCAGCTCCGCCGTAAGCTGGTCCAAGGCCGGTGCGACCTGTGATTTCTGCGCATGGAGGTCCTTCAGCATTTGCCAATGCACCTCCGGATTGCGACCGGCCTTCAGCGCCTGACCGGTCAACCGTGGTGGCTTTTTCCCCGCTGCCAATCGGTCATGCGGGAGATGATCGTTGAACACGACATAGGGAATGTCCCAATGCGCGATCTGCGCGGGCAACGTGGCATAGGCGTCCAGCAGGTGAATTTCGAACCGCAACTGCGGGATCAGCTCCGTCACGACCTTTGGCCGCGCGGATTGAATGCCCTCGAACACCTGCCCAGCAAACTCGGGCCCACGCAGCCCACCCTCCCAGGAATAGAACTGCGCCAGAACAGCGGTAGTGATGCCGTTTGCCGCCAGCTCTGCAGCGGCGGCAATGATGCCTTCGCCCATCTGTTTCATGGCACCGCGGCGCGGAGCGAGATGGCGTTCGAACCCATCACCGTGCGGATCCACAATGCCCGGCATCACACGAAACCCGTGCAGATCGACACAGCGCGCCGCACGGTCCGGTTGGATGAGACCGTCTGCGAAACTGATCTCTCCGCCATGCTCCAGCCCGTCTGGGCGCAGGATATCCCCACCCGTCAGCGTCAGCGCCAGACTGCTCGTGTTCATTCCGTATCGCTCCTGTCCTGATCCTCTGAACATGGCCGTCTGTCACAAGCTTCGCTCTCTTGTCCAGCCACTGAATCAAACCAGGTCATGTTCGGATCAAAGCGGCCGTGTTCAAGAAAATGAATCGTTTGCGCAATGACCTGCGGGTTGTTCATCATGAAGGTATGGGTCACGGGCAGCACGAGATGATCCGCCATGCCTGCGACCTTTGTGCTGGTGACGGACACCTTACCATCATCTGGCCCGGGGATAATGTTCGAGAACACAGGGTTCAGCGACACATCGCCTGCGATGACCCCAACGGGGAAATCGACATCGGGCAAACGCTTGGGAACGCTCTGCTCGCCTGTTCCCAACTGCAAACCTGCAGGACCGTTGATCAGACCAAACACCTCCCAATCGCCCAACGCGTCGACCAGTTCGCTGCCCTGATTGGGCGGTGCCAGCATTACTGTGCGACCCAATCGATCGGGTTTTGCGCTCTGCAGCCAGTGGCGCAGCAAAATCGCGCCCATGGAATGGGTCACCACATGGATCGCCTCGCCCAGCTCCAGCTCTGCCTCGCAGCGCGCAAATGCGGCGGGCAAAGTGCTGTCTGCCAACGCGGCGACCGCCTTTTCCGTTGAGGGATAGCCCGGCGTTACAACGGACCAGCCCTGCGCCTCGAGCACGGTTTCCATAACCGCAAGGGAGTATTCGCTGCGCGCCAAACCATGCAGTAAAACAGCACAATCCGCCGCCGCAGATACGGGCAGCACTGTCGCCGCGAGCCCAATAACGCCGGTCAGCGCGCGTCGAAGGGCCAGGAACGAATTTGCAGGAACGGGTTTTGTCATGCCCCCTGACATAGGTCGCCGGTTGATGGATCAAAAGGGGAAATGATGGCACCCGCGCGCCAGCTCTCAGCGTTTCACCATTGCCTCAGGTGAGACAGGCTTTGGCTTCGGTGGAGCAAGCCGTATGACGACAGCGATCCCGCCTAGCACAGCAACAGACCCAAGCGCCAGGCGCAGACCGATATCTTCCCCAAGCAACAGCGCTCCGGCCAGAATTGCCAGGACTGGCACCGACAGCTGCACGGTTGCCGCAACAGCGGCGGAAAGCGCAGGTAACACTGCATACCACAGCGCATAGCCCAGCCCAGATGTCACAGCCCCCGACAGCAGGGCGAGCAACACGCCCTCGACAGAAACAACCACGTCTGTCGCCAGCACAAAGGATAACGGCAGCATGATCACGGTCGCCGCAGCAAAATTGATCGCTGTTGTCGCCAAAGGCGCCGTGGCACTGCGCCCAAGAAGGCTGTAGGCAGCCCAGCCGATCCCTGCCAATGTCATCAATACAGTCGCTGTAAACGGAGCCACGACCGCATCGCTGGTGGGCCAGACCACAATAGCGAGCCCCATAAGAGCCAATACCGCGCCAGCAATCTGGCCAGCAGAGACCACAGCCCCGCGCATTGCCCCCCAGCCGAACATGGCCACCTGAACAACACCAAACAGGATCAATGCGCCCAACCCAGCGTCGAGATCCTGATACGCCATCGAAAACCCGACAATATAAAGGGTCAGTGCACCGCCCCCCCATAGGGTCTGCACAGGTGCCCAGGGCAGCGCCACGTTTTGCAAACGACACAGCAGCAACAGAACCCCTGCCCCAGACAACAGCCGCAGCAAACCGAAGAGGTTGGCCTCCATATAGCTGCCACCGATGGCCAATCGGCCCAGCACAGAGTTCGCGGCAAAAGCCACCATGGTGAGAGAGACAAGAGAGATCAAACGCATATGGCGCAGCTACCGCCTGTGCCCCCGTCACGCCAGAGAAAAATACGCGGGGCAGCGCGTATGCCAATGAACATGTCGTGGTCATCCACGCCCGACAGTCTGCCTGGACGCAGAATTTACAGGCACGCCAAATTCCCGGCCCAAGGACGCCCAGCCCCACAAAACCAAAGGACCACAAATTGACAAGTACCAAAGTTGACAGGACCTGAAACAGAAAAAGGGCCGCCCGAAAGCAGCCCCAAATCTTGCAGTCATTAGCGGTGGGCACCTAGCGAGTTGACCTTCTGGCCAACCAGCTGTCGCCGCATCACAAATCCCGTTGGGATCCGTGATTACATCATGCCGCCCATGCCGCCCATGCCGCCCATGTCGGGCATGCCGCCGCCTGCTGCGCCACCGTCTTTGGACGGTTTGTCAGCAACCATGGCTTCGGTGGTGATCAGCAGGCCTGCAACCGATGCCGCGTCTTCCAGAGCGGTGCGGGTCACTTTGGCCGGATCGATCACGCCGAAGGAGAACATGTCGCCATATTCTTCGGTCTGAGCGTTGAAGCCGAAGGAAGATTCGCTGCTTTCGCGGATCTTGCCTGCAACCACGGCACCGTCGACGCCTGCGTTTTCTGCGATCTGACGCAGAGGCGCTTCGATTGCCTTGCGGACAATTGCGATACCGGCGTTTTGGTCGGCGTTTGCTGCTTCCAGACCGTCCAGCGCTTTGCCAGCCTGAACCAGAGCAACACCACCACCAACGATGACGCCTTCCTGTACCGCAGCACGGGTTGCGTTCAGTGCATCGTCAACGCGGTCTTTGCGCTCTTTCACTTCCACTTCGGTCATGCCACCGACGCGGATCACAGCAACACCGCCTGCCAGTTTGGCAACGCGCTCTTGCAGCTTTTCACGGTCGTAATCGGAAGAGGTCTCTTCGATTTGGGCACGGATCTGACCCACGCGGGCTTCGATCTCTGCTTTCTCACCGGCACCGTCCACGATGGTGGTTTCGTCTTTGGTGATTTCGACCTTCTTGGCGGTGCCCAGCATGTCCATGGTGACATTTTCGAGCTTCATGCCCAGATCTTCGGAGATGACCTGACCACCGGTCAGGATCGCGATGTCCTGCAGCATGGCTTTACGGCGGTCACCGAAGCCAGGTGCTTTCACAGCAGCGATTTTCAGGCCACCGCGCAGCTTGTTCACCACGAGGGTTGCCAGCGCTTCACCTTCGACATCTTCTGCGATGATCAGCAGCGGCTTCTGCGACTGGATCACTTGCTCCAGCAGCGGCACCATTGCCTGCAGCGAAGACAGTTTCTTCTCGTGCAGCAGGATCATGCAGTCATCGAGGTCCGCGACCATTTTGTCTGCGTTGGTGACGAAGTAAGGGGACAGGTAGCCACGGTCGAACTGCATGCCTTCGACAACAGTTGTCTCGGTTTCCAGGCCTTTGTTCTCTTCGACGGTGATCACACCTTCGTTGCCGACTTTCTGCATCGCGTCAGCAATCTGGTTGCCGATTTCTGCTTCGCCGTTGGCGGAGATGGTGCCGACCTGTGCAACTTCAGCAGAGTCTTTGACTTCGCGTGCCATGTCTTTCAGGCTCTCAACCACTTTGGCGGTTGCGGTGTCGATGCCGCGCTTGAGGTCCATCGGGTTCAGGCCGGCTGCAACCTGCTTCAGGCCTTCTTTGACGATTGCCTGAGCCAGAACGGTTGCAGTGGTGGTGCCGTCGCCGGCTTCGTCGTTGGTGCGGGAAGCAACTTCCTTCACCATCTGGGCGCCCATGTTCTCGAACTTGTCTTCCAGCTCGATTTCCTTCGCCACGGACACACCGTCTTTGGTGATGCGCGGAGCGCCGAAGGATTTGTCCAGAACCACGTTGCGGCCTTTGGGGCCCAGGGTCACTTTCACAGCATCAGCCAGAATGTTGACGCCGTTCAGCATACGGTTACGGGCATCGGTGTCGAATTTGACGTCCTTAGCAGCCATTATTCACTCTCCTTGAGAATATGTGTTTTGCGAACTTGAATGAATCGGAGCGTCAGCTCAGACGATCACACCCATGATGTCGCTTTCTTTCATCATCAGCAGCTCTTCGCCGTCGACGTTGACTTCGGTGCCGGACCACTTGCCGAACAGGATGCGGTCACCCTCGTTCACGGCCATTGCGATCAGCTCACCGCTGTCCTTGCGAGCGCCTTCGCCGGTTGCAACGACAACGCCTTCGCTCGGCTTTTCTTTGGCGGAATCAGGAATGATCAGGCCACCGGCGGTTTTTTCTTCGCTTTCGGTGCGACGCACCAGCACGCGGTCGTGAAGCGGTTTCAATGCCATCTTTGTAGCTCCTTAAAGGCTCAAAGGTTGTTTTCTCCCCCCAGGCTCGAGGCCCGGAGTATTAGCACTCCCCTCTAATGAGTGCTAACAGCGAAATAGCTAGGCAGCCAATCTGAGCGTGTCAACAGGAGCGGATCATTTTTTTTAGACGTTTGCGCGGGTTTTTTCCGCCGCTCACAGAATGCAGCCAAGCTGCAGTCAGAGTTCACCTGCTTCTCCAACGGGCTCGAAACTATAGGCCCAGTGCACAAGCCCCTGCTGTCCCGCCTCCGTCAGCTGATAAATGCCGGTTTTGACCCGTTCGAACCAACCATAGTGGTTGTCCGCCATCAACCGCGTTGCCGTAGGCACCTGTGCGGCCTTTGCCACCTCAGCACCTTTGCTGGGCCCGTGCACCGCAAGATAGCTTGCACAGCGCAGGGCGTCCTGACGATAGGCTGTGACCAGCCCATGTCGTGTGGCACCGCCCGCGTTGGGATCACCCTGCAGCCTGTCAAATTCACGCAGCAGCCGGGCCTGTTTCTGGCGCGACTTACGCGGGGCATAAGGTCCCGGATCGCAAGGCACCTCTGTGCGCCCATCAGGCAGGACAGTGATCAGACCCAGGCCCAAACGCCGACACAGCGCCAGATTGTCCTTCATCATCCGCCGGGCCTGACGGCCACTGGGCTTTGGCACGGCGATGTATACCAAATCCGTGACTGCCAGCCGTGTGATCGCCTGATGAAACAAGGATAAGGAAAACCGCAGCTTCATTTCGACAATCACCGGAGGTTCCGTGCCACGCACGGCCACGACATCGGCGGCGCCCACCTCGCCTTTGACGGTGTAACCTTGGCGTTCCAACAGAGCCTTCACAGGCGGGTAAAGCTGATCTTCGCGGTCCATGGCCACATGGTATCTGCGTCCCGGGGCAAGGGAAACCCGTTCGCGCAGCTACCATGCGCGACCGATATACCAACCGTATGGCACCAGTGCCCCCGATCCCATCGGCCCTACCCCACCGATCATATCCACAAGGAACAAAGGGCCGGGGTGACAAGCCAACAGCCCGCCCCTATAAGACCGCCAAATTCCGGCTTCTGCATAGGACACATGTTATGACCACCTTCGTCTTCGGCCATAAATCCCCCGACACCGACTCCACCGGCTCTGCTATTGTCTGGTCCTGGTATCTCAACCAGATCAAAGGCACTGACGCGGCCCCCAAACTGTTGGGTGAGCCCAACACAGAAGCGGCGTTCATGCTGCAGCACTGGGGCCTCGACAAGCCAGAGATCATCGCGGACGTCGCCGATGATCAGCCTGTTGTGATTGTGGACACAAACAACCCAGCTGAGCTGCCTGCCAATATCAACGGCGCGGACATCCGGGAAATCATCGACCACCACAAACTGGTGGGTGGCCTGGAGACCAAAGGTCCGATCAACATTCGCATCGAACCCGTAGCCTGCACCGCGACCATCATGTGGAAAATGATCGGCGCAGACCTGGCGCAAGCCCCACGCGAGATCAAAGGCGCGATGCTGACCTGCATTCTCAGCGATACTCTGGAATTCCGCTCGCCAACCACCACACAGGAAGACAAGGCCATTGCCTACAGCCTGGCCGAGGATCTGGGCGTTGAGATTTCTGACTACGCAGCTGACATGTTTGCCGCCAAATCTGATGTCTCGGCCTTCTCGGATGCTGAACTGCTGCGGATGGATTCCAAAGAATACGAAGTCGACGGCACAAAATTCCGCGTCTCCGTCCTGGAGACCACTGCGCCTGGCGTCGTTTTGGATCGCAAAGCGTCCTTGATGGAAACAATGACCACAGTCGCAACAGAAGATGGCGTCGATCAGGTGTTGCTGTTTGTGGTCGATATCCTGAACGAAGAAGCGACGCTGCTTGTTCCGAATGACCTGGTTAAGACCGTCGCCGCCAAGAGCTTCGATGCAACCGCCGAAGGCGACACTGTTGTTCTGCCGGGCGTGATGTCCCGCAAGAAACAGATCATTCCAAACCTGAAGGTCTGATCACAGCCGCTGGGGCTGCGATCATAAAGGCCTGACTGTTCAAAAGGCGCCACATCTGGCGCCTTTTTTCTGTCTCGAACCCGCTCACACGGCACTTTGGGCATAGCCTTAGCTGCAAACCTGTGGCGGATAGACACCGGATCCATCCGCCCTAGCTGCAGACAAACAGTGACGGCGCACACTAACCGCTCTGCTCGACCACCTGCCCGCCACTGGCCAAAGATCTCCCTGCGTGGCATAGCACCCATAGAAATCTTCCCTGAACCATCCCGGCGAAAGGCTTACATATGTCTCAGATCATTTCCTCTCTCGCAGACGTGTCCCACCAGTATAAGGCGCTGTTTGTGGACCTCTGGGGCTGTGTGCACAACGGGATCACCGCCTATCCAGAGGCCGTCGCCGCGCTGCAAAACTATCGCGCCGGGGGGGGCATTGTCGTTCTGGTGACAAACTCGCCCAAACCACGCGCTGGCGTTGCGGCGCAGCTGGGGCAATTCGGTGTCCCCGATGACGCCTATGACACGATTGCAACCTCCGGCGATTCCGCGCGAGCGGCCATGCTCAGCGGTGCAGTGGGCGAGAAAGTCTATTTCATGGGCGAATGGGAACGGGACTCGGGTTTCTTCGACCCAATGAAAGTGATCGAAAACCCGGTTGAGATCACCCGTGTGCCCCTGCAGGAAGCAGAGGGGATCGTCTGCTGCGGTCCGTTTGACACGCTGGCCGACCCGGAGGTCAATCGCGCTGACTTTCTCTTTGCCAAACAAAAAGGCATGAAATTGCTCTGCGCCAACCCGGACATCATCGTTGACCGTGGCGAGGTGCGGGAATGGTGTGCCGGTGCCCTGGCACAGCTTTACACCGAAATGGGTGGAGAAAGCCTGTATTTCGGGAAACCTCACCCACCGATCTATGATCTTGCCCGCCGCCGCTTGGCAGATATGGATGCAGATATCGCAGATCGGGACATTCTTGCGATTGGCGACGGGCCACAAACCGACATTGCGGGCGCCATGGGCGAAGGTCTGGACTCACTCTTCATCACAGGTGGACTGGCCGCAAAAGAAACAAAAACCGACAAACAGCCCGACCCCGCTGCGCTAGAGCTTTACCTTCAAAAGGAAAAATCTGCGCCAACCTATTTTATCGGGAAATTGCGCTGAAATAGAAAACACTTGATTTTCTGCAGTTGCGAAGTAATAAAATTACCCGAAGATAGCATAATGGGTGGTTTTGTTGCCTCGCAACTGTCGCCTCCCGCGCACCAGACAACGGGAGACCCAAATGTTGGATAATTTTCCACGCGGCACCATCTGCATCGAAGATATCGAAATGGGCATGGTGCGATACCTGCGCAAAGAGATCACCGATCAGGACATCCAGATGTTTGCTCAGGTCTCGACCGACCACAATCCGGTGCACCTGGACGAGGCATATGCCCAGGATACGATGTTTCAGGGGCGCATCGCGCACGGGATGCTGACCGCCGGGCTGATATCAGCCGTGATTGGCGAACAGTTGCCCGGTCATGGCACCATCTACATGAGCCAGTCGCTCAAATTCCTCGCACCGGTGCGCCCGGGTGATCTGGTTTTGGCTGAGGTCGAGGTCACTGGAATTGAAATCGACAAACGACGGGTCAAGCTGGATTGCCGCTGCATGGTGGATGGCAAAAAGGTTCTGCTCGGCGAAGCCATGGTCATGGCGCCTTCACGGAAGTTCGACTAAGCCAGCCTCTGCTGCGCCTTGCCTCTTGCAAGAGGCAGGCGGCACGGCTAGGCAAAGCGCATGCGCATTATCCGTGATTTTCAATTCATCGACCCGCAGGATCGCGGAGCCTCCGTCGCCATCGGCAATTTCGATGGTGTTCACAGAGGCCACCAATCCGTCATCGACATCGCCCGGGCTGCCTCCCCTGATGCACCATTGGGTGTGATGACGTTCGAACCACATCCACGCGAGTATTTTGCACCAGACGCGCCCGCATTTCGGTTGATGTCGGCTGAGGCGCGCGCCTCTCGACTGGAAAAGCTTGGCGTTGAGAAGCTGTATCAGTTGAATTTCAATGCAGCGCTTTCGAGCCTTTCGCCCGAAGACTTTGCGAGAAAAGTCATCGCCGAGGGCCTTGGCCTGCGCCATGTTGTGGTTGGCGCCGACTTCTGTTTTGGCAAAGGCCGCAAAGGCACCGCCGAAGATTTGCAGCGCTTCGGTGCCGACATGGGATTTGGTGTCACCATCGCACCCTTGATGGAATACTCAGAAGATACCGTATCTTCCACCGCCATTCGCCGCGCCCTCAGCGACGGGCGGCCGCGCGATGCGGCAAATATGCTGGGCCATTGGCACCGGATCGAGGGCGAGGTCATCGGCGGCGAACAGCGTGGCCGGGAGCTGGGTTATCCGACCGCCAACATGTCCATCGACGGGCTCCATCAGCCTGCTTTTGGCGTTTACGCCGTACTGGTCGATGTGCTGGACGGACCATTTGTAGGTACCTACCATGGTGCTGCCTCGATTGGTGTGCGGCCCATGTTTGACGGCAGCCACCCAAATATCGAGACCTTTTTGTTCGATTTCACCGGCAATCTCTATGGATCGACGCTATCGGTTGGTTTGGTCGAATATTTGCGCCCTGAAATGACATTCGACGGGCTCGAAGGCCTGCTGCAGCAAATGCAGAAAGACTGCGCAGACGCGCGTGATATCCTGGCCGCGCTATGAGCGACGGGATCAACCGCGACGGGCTTTCAAAAAAGTTCTGGGAAAAAAAGCCCCTTCACGCGCTCAACCAGCAGGAATGGGAAGCGCTCTGTGATGGCTGCGGCAAGTGTTGCCTCAACAAACTGGAAGACGAAGACAGCGGCGAGGTCGCTCTGACCCGTGTTGCCTGTCGGCTGTTGGATGATGCCTCCTGCCGCTGCGTTCACTATGAAATTCGCCATCAGTTCGTGCCGGAATGCATCGTGTTGAAACCCGACAATCTGGACAGCCACGCCTATTGGATGCCGCAAACCTGCGCCTACCGATTACTGTGGGAGAACAAACCGCTCCCCCAGTGGCACCCGCTGATCACCGGCGATCCAGACAGCGTACACAAAGCAGGGGTTTCCGTTCAAGGCTGGACAGTGTCAGAATTTGAGACGCCGGAAGAGGAATGGGAAGACCATATTATTGAGGAGCCGATTTAATGTATTTTGCATCTGACAATTCAGGCCCTGCCAATCCAGAGGTCCTCGCAGCGATCGCAGCCGCAAATGAAGGCTTCGCAATGGGCTATGGCGCCGACAAGGAAATGGCCGCCGTCACCAACCGTCTGCGCCAGATATTTGAGGCCCCTCAGGCGGCTGTTTATCTTGTGGCCACCGGCACCGCTGCCAACGTGTTGGCGTTGTCCACCCTGTCGCAGCCCTGGCAGACGATCTTCTGCACCGGTCCTGCACACGTCAATATGGATGAATGCAACGCCCCGGAATTCTACACCAGCGGTGCCAAGCTGACGCTGGTCACCCCAGAGGACAAGATTACACCGCAGAGCCTGCGCGCCGCCATTGAGGGCGAAGAGACCAGAGGCGTCCACGGCCCGCAGCGCGGCCCCGTGTCCATCACTCAGGTCACCGAGTTTGGCACCGTCTATTCGCTGGAAGAGCTGCGCGCATTGTGTGACACGGCCAAATCCTTTGGGCTGCCCATCCATCTGGATGGCGCACGCTTCACCAATGCGATGGTCTCATTGGGCTGCACCGCAGCTGAAATGACGTGGAAAGCCGGAGTGGATGCTGTGTCTTTTGGCGGCACCAAGAACGGCTGTATGGGGGTCGAAGCGGTCATATTTTTTGATCCTGCTGCCGCGCAGGAGTTCGAGTATCGTCGCAAACGTGGCGCGCATCTGTTTTCCAAACACCGTTACCTGTCAGCGCAGATGTTGGCCTATCTCACCGATGATTTGTGGATCCAGAATGCCAAAGCCGCCAATGCCAAAGCCGCGCGCCTTGCGGCCGGGCTGGAAGCCGCGGGTGCCACGCTCACACATCCGGTGCAGGCCAATATGATCTTTGCCTCCATGCCCCGCGCCACACATAAAAAACTGTTTGATGCAGGCGCGGTCTACCACCTTTGGGATGGTGAGCTTGATGGGGATCCAGAGGCACATGTGACCGCGCGGTTTGTTTGCGACTGGTCGATTGGTGACGATCAGATCGACACCTTCCTGGCGCACCTCTGAGCCACCGCGTATCTGCGTTCGGGCACTGGACGGGTTGATGATCAGGTCCAGAACTGTCGCAAATGGTCTGCAACATCAGCAGCGTGGGTGATCGGGGCCATGTGCCCCGCACCGGCGATGCGCACATGCCGCCCGTCCGGCAGGCGCTGCATCAACGCCCTGGTGACAACCTGCATGATCGGCTGCGACTCGCTGCCGTCCACCACCAGAACCGGGACAGACAGCGTCTCCAACTGCCCCTCGGCCACCAACCCGGCCTCATCCTCGTAAACCTGTTTGTCGCAATCCATCACCGCCGGAAAACTGCGCATCATGGCTGCACGGCTCTGCTCCGGCAAATCCGGCCATTTAGGATGCCCTGCCCCCCAAGCCCTGTTGAACAGACGGGTGGCGTGCTCCAACTGCCCTTGGGCATAGGCATCACGGATCTCGAGATGCTCCTCGCGCATTTGAACCAGTGACTTAGGCTCGATCTGGCCGGCGGCGGCAAAGAGCACCGGTTCGATCAAGGTCAAACTGCGGACCAGCTCGGGACGGCGTTGCGCCACAGCCAGGGCGACGGTTGCACCGAATGAATGCCCAACCAGATCCAGCGAGGCGGCTTCGCTTGCGTCGAGGTCTGCCAGTAACGCCAGCGCCAGATCGGCGTTGCGCAGCTGAAACACGCCCGCACCATCCCAGTCTGGGCTACGCCCATGGCTCAGCATGTCGAAAGCGTGGAGCGTCGCCTCTTCTGCCATCACTGAACCAAGCCCCCGCCAGGCCCCCGAATGCGCCAGCGAGCAATGGATCGCCAAGACCGGCCGTGGCCCGGCACCGAAACTGCGGGAAAATGCACTCTGTGGTGGTATGCTCGGATGGTCGTTCACGGAAAAGAACCCTATTGCCTCCACTGGATCGCGTTCCAGATGCAAGCACTTGTAATTTGTCCATTTGTGAACGCAAGCGAGGGTCCATTCAATCGGATTAATTCTAGGCGCGACGTGGCGTGCGTGTTAAGCGGTGCGCACCATCACGAATCTGTCACACTGCCATTGCTGCCTGGGGATTACAGCCAATGCCGACCTTGAACGAACCCAAGCTGATCGCTGGGAACGCAAACCTTCCGCTCGCCCAATCTATTACCCGCCGCATGTCCATGCACCGCGGTGTTGATCAAGGTCTGGTCGATGCCCGTGTCGAACGCTTCAATGACGGCGAGATTTTCGTCGAAGTCTATGAAAACGTCCGCGGCGAAGACATGTTCATCATTCAGCCGACCTCAAACCCGGCGAATGACAATCTGATGGAACTGCTGATCATCGCTGACGCCCTGCGCCGTTCCTCGGCGCAGCGTATCACCGCAGTCATCCCCTATTTCGGCTATGCCCGCCAGGATCGCCGCACCAAGGCACGGACCCCGATTTCCGCCAAACTGGTCGCCAACATGCTGACCGGCGCCGGGATTGAACGGGTTCTGACGATGGATCTGCACGCCGCACAGATTCAAGGCTTCTTCGATATTCCCGTCGACAACCTCTACGCCTCTCCGATCTTTGCGCTGGATGTGAAAAACCAGTTCAAAGACAACATCGGCGACATCATGGTGGTATCGCCTGACGTGGGCGGCGTGGCCCGTGCGCGTGAACTGGCCAAACGTATCAACGCTCCGCTGTCGATCGTGGACAAGCGCCGCGAAAAGCCGGGTGAAATCGCTGAAATGACCGTGATTGGCGATGTGAAAGACAAAATCTGTCTGATCGTTGACGACATGTGCGACACCGCCGGAACCCTGTGCAAAGCGGCTCAGGTGCTGTTGGACAACGGCGCGCGTGAAGTCCATGCCTATATTACGCACGGCGTCATGAGCGGCCCGGCTGTTGAGCGCGTCACCAATTCCGTGATGAAATCGCTGGTGCTGACAGACACCATTCAGCCGACCGAAGCGGTGCTGGGCGCGCCAAACATTCGCATCCTGCCGACTGCGCCACTGTTCACGCAGGCAATCCTGAACATCTGGCACGGCACCTCCGTGTCCTCGCTGTTCGAAGACAAGACCCTGCTGCCGATCTACGAGTCGCTCACACACGGCGGTTGATCCGGCCTGCGGCGGAAGCCGCCTGGCAAACGAACTGCTTTGAAACCCTCGCACGATTGCCGGGGTTTTTCTTTGCAATATAGCCGACCTGATCTGCCCCTGCTCTGACCGATGGTGGACGCAGCGCATCCCCCTCCCCTAGGATCTAGGGTCTAGGCTCTAAGCTACAGATGGAGAGGAGACCCAAATGGCCCATCAGTACGACGCAGGCTGCTTGTGTGGCGCCATTCATGTGCAGGTGGAAGGATCACCGCTTAGAGTGGGCCTGTGCCATTGCAAAGACTGCAGGCGTCATCACGGAGCCCTGTTTTATGCCGCCGCGATCTTTCCCTCATCCTCCGTGCGCGTAACGGGTGTCACGGCGCACTACGAAGGGCGTCATTTCTGCCCCACATGCGGTTCATCAGTCTTTGCCACAACAGAAGATGAGATCGAGATACACTTGGGCTGTATGAACAGCACAGAGGATTTAAGACCGAGCTATGAGCTGTGGTGCCAAAA
The DNA here is from genome assembly GCF_022825805.1 of Phaeobacter sp. Taxonomy (GTDB): domain Bacteria; phylum Pseudomonadota; class Alphaproteobacteria; order Rhodobacterales; family Rhodobacteraceae; genus Phaeobacter. Next base: position 21,918 of record NZ_JAJDWC010000107.1, on the reverse strand, counting down.
TCGCGAGCGTTGGTTACCGCCGTTCCCCGGCACCACCTGCCACCAGCGGAACAGAGACGAAGCCTAGGTCACGTCCCAATCATCCGCATAAGAGAGGTTGCCAATGGACATCCAAGCCGCGCGAATACGTGCGACGCGGGTGTCGTTCCAACTGCGGAACACCACCTCGAAGCCCTCTTCTGTGATGTGCTCTGCGACCAGCTCGGCGCGATAAGCGGTGCCAGCAGCCATGTCGACCAATGAGCAAGACAGATGGACCACAGGTGGCTGATTGAAGGGTTCTGAAAATTGGACCCGTTGGCGCCGCTCACGCGGCCCCGCACCTGCCCACATTGTGCCCCCATCTTCGAATTCGGAAAAAATCTCGATATCGCCCTGATCCACGCCGATCCGGGGACTTTCTATTCGTTGCATTCAACTTTGCAGCACACCCGCTGCATCCCTCAAAATTAACAAAGACCTCTTGGTTCAACCGCAAGATGCCAAAAAACAAAACCGGCCCGCAAGGGGCCGGTTTCAAAAGTCGTAAAGGTTGCCCGGTTCAGAGGCTCATATGGGTGCCGAGGGCTTCCATATCGGCGAGCAACTTTGCCGCATCTTCCACCAAACCGTGGGGTTGATCGGTTTCCTGCACGGTCTTGTAAGTCGCGCGCGCTTCTTCGATCAGCTCATCCAGATGGGCTCGGGTCATCTGGTCCATCGGAATTGCTTTTTCAGCAAGGACAGACAGACCGTCAGCGCCGATTTCAGCAAACCCACCAGTTACCAGATACTCGGATGCGCCTTCGGGGCTTTCGACCCGCAGGACACCAGGACGCAGCGTGGTAATGGTCGGCGCATGATTGGCCATAGCCGTCATGTCGCCTTCCGCGCCGGGGATCATGACCGCGGTCACCGGGAGCGACGCCAAGCGGCGCTCCGGGCTTACGAGGTCGAATTGCATCGTATCAGCCATCAGGGCCCTCCTTAGGCCGCTTCAGCAGCCATTTTCTCGGCTTTAGCGATCACCTCGTCGATGCCGCCTACCATGTAGAAGGCGCCTTCGGGCAGGTGGTCGTATTCGCCAGCCACAACGGCTTTGAACGACGCGATTGTGTCTTCCAGCGGAACCTGCTTGCCGTCTGCGCCGGTGAAGACCTTCGCAACGTCGAACGGCTGAGACAGGAAGCGCTGGATCTTACGAGCGCGGCTCACGGTCAGCTTGTCCTCTTCGGACAGTTCGTCCATGCCGAGAATCGCGATGATGTCTTGCAGCGACTTGTAGCGCTGAAGGATCTGCTGAACGTCGGATGCAACCGCATAGTGCTCTTCACCCACGATGGACGGGTCCATCAGGCGCGATGTAGAATCGAGCGGGTCCACCGCAGGGTAGATGCCCAGCTCGGAGATCGCACGGTTCAAAACGGTGGTTGCGTCGAGGTGCGCAAAGGTGGTCGCTGGTGCCGGGTCGGTAAGGTCGTCCGCGGGAACATAAACCGCCTGGATCGAGGTGATCGAACCATTTTTGGTGGAGGTAATGCGTTCCTGCATCGCACCCATGTCGGTGGCCAGTGTTGGCTGGTAGCCCACCGCCGAAGGAATACGGCCGAGCAAAGCGGACACCTCGGAACCCGCCTGAGTAAAGCGGAAGATGTTGTCCACGAAGAACAGAACGTCGGTACCGGACTGGTCACGGAACTGTTCCGCAAGGGTCAAACCGGTCAGAGCAACACGTGCACGCGCACCCGGAGGCTCGTTCATCTGGCCGTAGACCAGAGCCACCTGCGATTCTTCCAGGTTATCAGGCTTGATAACGTTGGATTCGATCATCTCGTGGTACAGGTCGTTCCCTTCACGGGTCCGCTCACCAACACCTGCGAACACGGAGAAGCCCGAGTGCACTTTTGCGATGTTGTTGATCAGTTCCATGATCAAAACGGTTTTACCAACACCCGCACCACCGAACAGGCCGATTTTACCGCCCTTCGCGTAGGGTGCCAGCAGGTCGATAACCTTGATGCCGGTAACCAGAACTTCGGACTCAGTCGACTGGTCGCTGAATTCCGGTGCTGGCTGGTGGATCGCGCGGGTTTCGCTAGCGTCAACCGGGCCCTGCTCGTCCACGGGCGCGCCCACGACGTTCAGGATGCGGCCCAGGGTCGCGTTACCAACGGGGATCGAGATCGGCGCGCCGGTGTCGGCAACGTCCTGACCGCGAACCAGACCTTCGGTCGCGTCCATCGCGATGGTACGGACGGTGTTTTCGCCCAGGTGTTGTGCAACTTCCAGAACCAGCTGCTTGCCGTTGTTGTCGGTGGTCAGCGCGTTCAGAATTGCGGGCAGGTGGTCGTCAAATTGAACGTCCACAACGGCGCCGATGATCTGGGTCACCTTGCCTTTTGCTTGTGCCATGTTTCGTCTCCGGTTGTCTCTTAGAGCGCCTCGGCGCCCGAAATAATTTCAATCAGCTCGTTGGTGATCACGGCCTGGCGCGAACGGTTGAATTCGATGGTCAGCTTGTCGATCATATCGCCCGCGTTGCGGGTTGCGTTGTCCATCGCGCTCATCCGCGCACCTTGCTCAGAAGCTCCGTTTTCCAACAGCGCTGCAAAGATCTGCGTTGCCACACCACGCGGCAGCAAGTCAGCCAGGATGGCCTCTTCGCCGGGCTCGTAGTCGTAGTCAGCAGTTCCCGCTGCAGCCCCATCTTCCGCGGCCTCAAAGGACGCTGGGATCACCTGCTGGGCGGTCGGAACCTGGGTCACAACGTTCACGAACTTCGCATAGAAGATCGTTGCAACGTCGAATTCCCCACCGTCGAAGCGCGCCAGCACGTCTTTGGCGATGTCTTGTGCGTTGACATAGCCCACGCGCTTGACTTCGCTCAGATCCACGTGGCCGACAAAATGATCGCCCAGATCACGCTTCAGCGCGTCCCGGCCCTTTTTGCCGACTGTCAGGATCTTGACGGTCTTGCCCGCCGCGACCAGCTCCTGGGCTTTCACCCGAGCCAGCTTGGCGATGTTGGAGTTGAAGCCCCCGCAGAGCCCGCGTTCGGCGGTCATCACGACCAGGAGGTGAACCTGGTCGTTACCGGTGCCGGCAAGCAGTTTGGGTGCAGAATCGCTACCACCGACAGAGGCGGCGAGCCCTGCCATCACGGCGTTGAAACGCTCGGCGTAGGGACGCGCATCTTCGGCAGCTTCCTGGGCGCGGCGAAGTTTCGCCGCGGCCACCATCTGCATGGCTTTGGTGATCTTGCGGGTCGATTTGACCGACTCGATCCTGATTTTAAGGTCCTTAAGACTCGGCATTGCCTCGTCCCCCCTTAAGCGAAGTCAGCGGCGAACGCGTCCAGAGCTGCTTTGATCTTGTCGGCGGCGTCGCCTTTGATCTTCGGATCTTCGTTGGTGATCCAATCCAGCAGGTCCTGGTGCTTGCCACGCAGGTGCGCCAGCAGGCCAGCCTCATAGCGGCCAACATCTTTGACGTCGACTTTGTCGAGGTAGCCGTTGGTGCCTGCAAAGATCACGCAGACGATTTCCGCGTTGGTCAGCGGTGCGTACTGTGGCTGTTTCATCAGCTCGGTCAGACGCGCACCACGGTTCAGCAGCTGCTGAGTTGCGGCATCAAGGTCGGAGCCGAACTGAGCAAAGGCAGCCATTTCGCGGTACTGAGCGAGTTCCAGTTTCACCGGACCAGCAACGGATTTCATTGCGTTGGTCTGAGCGGAGGAGCCCACACGCGAAACCGACAGACCGGTGTTCACAGCAGGACGGATGCCCTGGTAGAACAGTTCGGTTTCCAGGAAGATCTGACCGTCGGTGATCGAGATCACGTTGGTCGGAATAAACGCAGACACGTCGCCGCCCTGTGTTTCGATGACCGGCAGAGCGGTCAGAGAGCCCGCGCCGAACTCTTCGTTCAGTTTCGCGGAACGCTCCAGCAGACGGGAGTGCAGGTAGAAAACGTCACCAGGATAAGCTTCACGGCCCGGCGGACGGCGCAGCAGCAGGGACATCTGACGGTAAGCAACAGCCTGCTTGGACAGGTCATCATAGATGATCAGGGCGTGCTTGCCGCTGTCGCGGAAGTACTCTGCCATTGCAGTCGCGGCATAAGGTGCCAGGAACTGCAGCGGTGCAGGCTCGGATGCGGTAGCTGCAACCACGATGGAGTATTCCATCGCACCGGTTTCTTCCAGCTTCTTCACCAGCTGTGCAACGGTGGAGCGCTTCTGGCCCACAGCAACGTACACACAGTATAGTTTCTTGGAATCGTCGTCGCCAGCCGCGTCGTTGTAGACTTTCTGGTTCAGGATCGCGTCCAGAGCCACAGCAGTCTTACCGGTCTGACGGTCGCCAATGATCAGCTCACGCTGGCCACGGCCGATCGGGATCATCGCGTCAACGGACTTCAGGCCAGTTGCCATCGGCTCGTGAACCGATTTACGCGGGATGATGCCTGGCGCCTTGACGTCTGCCACTTTGCGCTCAGCAGTTTTGATCGGGCCTTTGCCGTCCAGCGGGTTGCCGAGGCCGTCCACAACGCGACCCAGCAGCTCGGGGCCAGCAGGCACGTCCACGATGGAGTTGGTCCGCTTAACAGTGTCGCCTTCTTTAATGTCCCGGTCGGAACCAAAGATAACCACACCAACGTTGTCGGCTTCGAGGTTCAGCGCCATACCCATGATGCCGCCGGGGAACTCGACCATTTCACCGGCCTGAACGTTGTCGAGGCCATAGACGCGGGCAATACCGTCACCGACGGACAGCACGCGGCCAATTTCTGCCACCTCGGCTTCTTGACCAAAATTCTTGATCTGGTCTTTCAGGATCGCAGAAATCTCTGCTGCTTGGATACCCATTTATCCGACCTCTTTCATTGCGTTCTGTAGGGAGTTGAGCTTGGAGCGGATCGAGTTGTCGATCATCTTCGAGCCCACTTTAACGACAAGACCGCCGATGATGCTGGCATCGACGGTTGCATTGATAACGACCTTTTTGCCCGTGCGCTCTGCCAGGGTCTTGGCCAGTTTCTCACTTTGAGTTTTCGTCAGAGGTTTTGCCGATGTGACGTCGGCAGTGATCTCGCCGCGGGTCTCCGCAAGGCGTGCGCGCAGCGCTTCGATCAAGGCCGGTACGGCAAACAGACGGCGTTTCTGCGCCATCAAAGACAGACCATTGCTTAAAACTGGCGCCAGGCCCATTTTGTCTGCAATCGCTGCCACAGCTGCGCCTTGCTCTTCACGGGACACCAGAGGCGAGACAATCAGATCGCGCAGTTCTGCGCTGTCAGCCAATGCGGCGGACAGATCATTGATCCCGGTTTCAAGGCCTTCAAGCGCCTTGCTCTCCTCTGCGATCTCAAAGATCGCTGTGGCATAGCGCGCGGCGATGCCTGCTGAAATCGAAGCTGGTTCGGACACGTCCACCCTTCCGATATTGGCCCCGGTTGGCGACCAAAAAGGTGGCGTCCGGGGGCGTGAGGTCTCCCCACAGACCAGTGGGGCGTCAAAATCAGCGTGGATGTAGCAGAGCGGCGTCAACCTATCAACAGGCTTGGCAGCACTTACAAAAAACGAACTATTGTTTAAATTCAGTGCGATAGGCCAGAACCTTGCAAGATGGACAAAATGTAGCGTCAAAAAAACCGACTTTGGAGGTTAATTTTGATCGCCAAATCCGGCCAAAACACCGTCTGAGCAGTCAGAAATCAGCGAAATTGTCGAAAATAATACCTGAACCCGCGGTTTTGAACCTCGGCTGGGAATCATGCTGCTGGCCTGCACCTTTGAACATCTCGGTCGATCCGCTCGGCAAGCCGCACCCTACTGTCACCACCTCTCAGGTCGCGATCCAATAGATGTGGACAGCAGGCTTCGGGTCATGCTCGGTCTCTCAGCGCCCAGCGCTGATGTCCGCCAAGGCGCCACGTTCCCCGAGAGATCGGTGGACAGATTTGGGCCTAAGCAGGCTCCGGCATTGGATTGGAGAGGCCCTCCAGGACACGGATCGGGCTGGGGGTTCGCAGCCGCATCATCTCGCCACGTCGCGGATGGACTTGCTTGCTAACCTCTACCAGAAACACCCCGCCCCCGATCATCGCAGGCAGCCGTTCACCCACCCGCTCCAGAAGACGCGCGGTGCGCAACCAAAACCGACGTTGGCTTGGCGGTTGATACAAGGCGCCAAAGTGACGCTCGATCGTGAAATGATGATGCCGCAGCTGGTTCTCCACCTGACTGAGCGTATAGGGGCGACCAAATCCGAACGGCGTCCCATCAGACCGAGCCCATAGTCCAGAGCGATTGGGCACGATGAACACCGCTTTGCCGCCCGGTCCCAACACGCGCCAACACTCCTCTAGCAGCTTGGAAGGATGGTCCGAGGTTTCCAACCCATGCAGCACCACAAGCCGATCAACGTGACCGGTTTCCAAAGGCCAGCGGGTTTCGTCAGACAGCACAGACACATTTGGCAGTCCGGCCGGCCATTGCATGACCCCCTGTGGCCCCGGCATCAGCGCAATCACCCGGCGCGCATCCGGCAGGTAAGGTCGCAGCAGCGGCGCTGCGAAGCCAAAACCAGCAACCGCCTGCCCCGCAGCTTCTGGCCAGATATCCAACAGACGCCCACGGATCGACGCCTGAACGGAACGGCCCAGTGTGCTGCGATAGTAGAAGTTCCTCAGATCCTGAACATCAAGATGCATTGCGGGCGTCCGTCACTTGGGCCAATCTGGGGCCAGTCGCCCCCACTTTACCTATTAGGACGCGAATGACCATGCCTCTTGAAATTGTGACTGTGCCATGTCTCTCGGACAACTATGCATTCCTGCTGCACAACCCAGATACCGCCGAAACAGCCGTGGTTGATGCGCCGGAGGCAGAGGCGCTGACATCTGCCTTGTCTGAGCGCGGCTGGGGGCTCGACCATATCCTCCTGACCCACCATCATTGGGATCATATCGGCGGTGTCGCCGCGCTGCGGGATCAATATGGCGCCCAGGTTATCGGAGCAGCCGCAGATGCCCATCGCCTGCCGCCGCTGGATATCGCGGTGTCGGAGGGGGATCAAATCACGCTGCTTGGCGCGGATATCGACATCCTTGATGTCTCTGGGCACACGGTCGGCCACATCGCCTTTCATATGCCGCAGGCAAAAGCACTGTTTACCGCCGACAGCCTTATGGCCCTGGGATGCGGGCGACTGTTCGAAGGAACGCCGGGCCAGATGTGGGGTTCCTTGCAAAAGATGGCAGCACTGCCTGCAGACACCATCGTCTATCCCGGTCATGAGTATACCGAGGCCAATGCGCGCTTTGCGATCACGATCGAACCGGGGAATGACATGCTGGTACGCCGCATTCACGACATCGAAGACGCCCGCGCTGCGAACAAGCCAACCGTGCCCAGCCGCCTTTCGGAGGAGCTGGCCACCAACCCGTTTCTGCGCCCCCATGTTGGCGAGGTGAAAAAATCGGCAGGCCTGCCGAATGGCACTGAGGCAGAGGTATTTGCCCAAATCCGTGCCATGAAAGATAATTTTTGAACCAAGGCCCCCGGCCTCACGGTACAGTGACAAGAAATATGACATATAAATGAAAGAAAGAACTTGAAGCTGGGCCGCTATCAACCAAACTCTAATACTATGAGGACATGGTTGGATTGTGGAAGGCAAGGCAATTCCACCGCAGCCGACACGCCAACCCAAGATCAAGAGGAGCACGCCCGTGCCTTCATTCTCGAGCACATTGGAACAGGCCATTCACGCCGCGCTTGCGCTGGCAAATGAACGGCGTCACGAATTTGCAACCCTGGAGCATTTGCTGCTGGCTTTGCTGGATGAACCAGAGGCCTCACGCGTTATGCGTGCCTGCAGCGTCGACCTGACAGAACTGCGCGCCACGCTGGTCGAATTCATCGACGAAGATCTGTCAAACTTGGTGACAGACGTCGACGGATCCGAAGCCGTCCCGACAGCCGCCTTCCAGCGGGTGATCCAGCGCGCCGCGATCCATGTCCAGAGTTCTGGCAGAACCGAAGTGACCGGCGCAAACGTCCTGGTCGCTATTTTTGCCGAACGGGAAAGCGATGCGGCCTACTTCCTGCAGGATCAGGACATGTCGCGCTATGACGCGGTGAATTTCATCGCCCATGGTGTGGCCAAGGACCCTGCGTTTGGGGAAACACGTCAGGTCTCTGGCGCACCCGAAATCGAAGAGGAAGCCCAGGCCACCACCGAAGGCGACAAAAAAGAAAGCGCACTGGCGAAATACTGCGTTGATCTGAACGCGAAATCGCGTGAGGGCGATATCGATCCCCTGATCGGACGCGGCCATGAGGTCGAGCGCTGCATTCAGGTTCTCTGCCGCCGCCGCAAGAATAACCCGCTGCTCGTCGGTGACCCCGGCGTTGGCAAGACCGCGATTGCAGAAGGTCTGGCACGCAAAATCGTCGCGGGCGAAACACCGGACGTGTTGGCCAACACCACGATCTACTCACTCGATATGGGCGCACTGCTCGCAGGCACCCGCTACCGCGGTGATTTCGAGGAACGTCTAAAGGCTGTCGTAACTGAACTCGAAGAGCACCCGGACGCTGTCCTATTTATCGACGAAATCCACACGGTGATCGGTGCAGGTGCGACCTCTGGTGGTGCCATGGATGCATCAAACCTGCTGAAACCTGCGTTGCAGGGCGGCAAACTGCGCACCATGGGGTCAACAACCTACAAGGAATTCCGCCAGCATTTTGAAAAGGACCGCGCGCTGTCGCGCCGGTTCCAGAAAATCGATGTGAGTGAACCTTCAGTGGAAGATTCCGTCCAAATCCTCAAAGGGCTTAAACCCTATTTCGAGGATCATCACGGGATCAAATTCACCTCTGATGCGATCAAATCCGCGGTCGAACTCTCGGCACGCTACATTAATGATCGCAAACTGCCGGATAAAGCCATCGATGTGATCGATGAGGCTGGTGCCGCGCAACACTTGGTCGCGGAAAGCAAGCGTCGTAAAACCATCGGCGTCAAAGAGATCGAGGCCGTGGTTGCCAAGATCGCACGCATCCCGCCAAAGAACGTGTCCAAAGACGACGCCGAAGTGCTGAAAGACCTGGAACGCTCCCTGAAACGGGTGGTGTTCGGACAGGACGCCGCAATCGAAGCGTTGTCCAGCGCGATCAAACTGGCACGTGCAGGTCTGCGCGAGCCAGAGAAACCAATTGGCAACTATCTTTTCGCTGGTCCAACCGGTGTGGGTAAAACCGAGGTTGCCAAGCAGCTAGCAGACACGCTGGGCGTGGAGCTTCTCCGCTTTGACATGTCCGAGTACATGGAAAAACACGCGGTGTCCCGCCTGATTGGCGCGCCTCCCGGCTATGTCGGCTTCGATCAGGGCGGCCTGCTGACCGATGGTGTGGATCAGCATCCGCATTGTGTTCTGCTGCTGGATGAGATCGAAAAAGCGCACCCGGACGTGTTCAACATCCTCTTGCAGGTGATGGACAATGGTCAGCTGACCGACCACAACGGTCGGACGGTGAATTTCCGGAATGTTGTCTTGATCATGACATCAAATGCCGGAGCGGCCGAACAAGCCAAATCCGCCATCGGCTTTGGCCGTGATCGTCGCGAAGGCGAAGACACCGCCGCCATTGAACGGACCTTCAGCCCGGAATTCCGCAACCGTCTGGACGCCGTGATCTCCTTTGGCGCGCTGCCAAAAGAGGTTATCCTGCAGGTGGTTGAGAAATTCGTCCTCCAGCTTGAAGCTCAGTTGATGGACCGCAATGTCTCGATCGAACTGACCCGCAAAGCGGCAGAGTGGCTTGCTGACAAAGGCTATGATGATCGCATGGGCGCACGGCCCCTTGGCCGCGTCATCCAAGAGCACATCAAGAAGCCGCTGGCCGAGGAACTGCTGTTTGGCAAATTGTCCAAAGGCGGCCTGGTCAAGGTCGGCATCAAGGACGGCAAACTGGATCTACGTATCGAAGGCCCGGCAAAGCCGCGCATTTCCGGGGACAAGCCGCCACTGCTGACGGCAGAGTGATCCATGCGGCTCTGGCCAATCGGATTGATTTTCTCGCTCGCCGCACCTGTTGCGGCGAGCGATCTTGTTTTGGACTGGCCGGTTGACTGCACTTTGGGCAGCGACTGCCACATCCAGCAATATGTCGATCATGATCCTTCCCCCGCGACGCGGGATTTCACCTGCAACGGACTGACGTATGACGGCCATAAGGGCACGGATATCGCCCTGCCCTCTCTCGCGGAGATGCGATCAGGCGTCTCAGTGCTGGCAGCAGCAGGTGGGGTCGTGGCAGGCGCCCGTGACAGCATGGCAGACCAATACGCCACTGGCGAAAACGCGGCCGCTGTCCGGGGCCGGGAATGCGGCAATGGGGTGCTCATCCGCCATGACGGAGGGTGGGAAACCCAATATTGTCATATGCGGCGCGGCTCCATCGCAGTGTCCCAGGGCGACAGGGTAGAACCTGGCACGATCCTTGGGCAGGTCGGCCTGTCTGGCAATACAGAGTTTCCGCATCTCCACCTGACTGTGCGCCACAACGGCAAGACAATCGACCCGTTCATCCCGAGCATGACCGCTGATTGCCGAACCGCGCCTGACGCCGACGCTTTGTGGCGGGACGACATTCCATATGAACCCGGCGGCTTCATTGCGTCAGGGTTTTCTGACCATGTCCCGAAGTTCGCCACCATCAAAGAGGGAACCGCTGATCAAGCGCCGCTGCCTGCGGGCGCAAGTGCGCTGGTCTATTGGGCCTATGCCTTCGGCAGCCGGACCGGCGATCGGCTGCAACTGGACATCACCGGGCCAAATGGCCCCGTGCTGCAACAGGAAGATCAGCTGGAGAAACCACAGGCGCAATTGTTTCGCGCAGCCGGACGCCGCATCCGCGGTGTAGGCCTGCAACCAGGATTGTATCAGGCCACCGCAACACTGATCCGCGCAGGCAAAATTATCGATACAGCGCAGCGATCCATGCTGGTGGAGTGATGCCTTATCTTTGCCCCTTCCCCTTGCGGGCAGGCCATGTCTTTCATAGGCTCAGCCTACGGTCGGCAGTCACCGAGGCGTCGCTGCTCCTACGGGAGAGCTAAACCTGCCAAGGCACAAAAACGCAAATCTCCCAATGGGGCGCGTATCGTCAAGACAGCGACCACCGATCCGGCAAACGCCCATGTGGATACTTGCATGACCAGACTGACTTTACCGTTGCACATCGAAGATGTGTCACGATTTTCCAAAACCCTTGCCGAGCAATTAGGCCAGCAAAGCCCCGGCCATTTGCGATTGCTGAACATGATTGCCCGCGCTGCGGGCTTTCAAAACCATCAGCACCTGCGCGCGCACCAGACGGCAGCGCAGATACCGCAACCAGACCATCAGCGACATATCCCCAAAGCCCCGGTTGATGAACGTCTCGTTCAAAGGACACTGGCGCAATTCGACGCAGAGGGACAGTTGCGCCAATGGCCATCCCGCCGTGCGGTTCAAACCCTGGCTCTATTTGCGCTGTGGTCACAGGTTCCGGCCCGAACACCTTTGTCGGAGGCGCAGCTCAACGAAATCCTGGACGGATCTCACCGGTTTGGCGATCCCGCCACACTGCGCCGCACCATGATTGGATGTGGTCTGTTGCAACGCGAACGCGATGGCAGTGTTTATGAACGGATTGAGCAGGCTCCTCCGGCGGAGGCATGCCGGCTGATCTCACTCCTCAAACTGCGGCATGCCGCGCAGGTTGCGCCGTAAGGGGCGTCATCGGCGGGAGTCATCGTTCGGTGAACTTCAACTCAATGCGTCGGTTTTGGGCACGGGCCTCGGCGGTCTGTGCCCGATCCACCGGCTGATACTCCCCAAACCCGTTGGCGGACAAACGCGCGGGCGGGATACCCAGCTGCTCCACCATAAAGCGCACAACCGACAAGGCGCGCCCTTGGCTGAGCTCCCAATTGTCGGCAAACCGTGGGTGCGCGCCCAGTGGAGTGTCATCGGTGTGACCGTCGACACGGATGATCCAGTTGATTTCGGGAGGAATGGCTGCAGCAACGGTCTGCAGAATGCGGGCCACTTTGGCAATTTCCGTTTCACCCTCGAGCGACAGGTCGGCACTGGCCGGGGCAAACAGCACTTCTGAGGCAAAGACAAAACGATCCCCTTCGATCCGCACGCCTTCTTGATTTCCCAGCACATCGCGCAGGCGGCCAAAAAACTCTGACCGGTATTGCTCCAGATCTGCTGCGCGATCGGACAAGGCAGCAGTTTCGGCCTCAAGGCGTTTGCGTTCTTCTTCCTCAAGGCGCCGACGACGACGTTCTTCTGCAGCTGCCCGGGCCAAGGCCGCATTCAGATCACGTCCGAGGTTTTGAACCTGAACGGATTGGGCTGCGTCTCGCGCTTCGTAATCATCAAGGATCGCCTGCAATCCACCCAATTGGTCCCGCAAAGCCGCGATCTGCTGGTTCAACAATGCCGCCTCTCGCTGGGCTTTGGCGGAGATCTGTTGTTCCTGCGCCAGCGTTTCGCGCGCCTGCGCCAGAAGCGCCGCACGCTGGGCTGCCAAATCGGTTTGTTCCGCCGCCGCCGCGGCAGCGTCATCACCTTCGCTCAAAGCGGCCAGAAGACGTTGTTGCAGCAGTTCTTTGTCGGCGGCCGCAGCCGTTGCCAGTTCTAGCTGGGCCAGGGCTGCGAGCAGCTTCTGCTCTGTTTCCGCCTGCTCCGCTTGGGCTGCTGCGACTTCGCCCTCTGCTGCGTCCTTTCCGGCCTGCAGCTCGGTCAGATCTTCTGACAGGGCAGCAATCCGTTCATCGGCACTGCGCTGCGCCAGATCCAGCTGCGCCAGAACGCGGCTCAGCCGCTCGGCGAGCGCATCGCGATCTTTGGTTGCGGCATTTGCGGCCTCAAGGTCGGAAAGCACCTGCGACAACCGGGTCTCCAACTGTGCCTTTGCAGTGTCTGCTGCCGCCAAGAGTGTGAGCGTGTTCTCAGCCTCCTTGCGCTGTTGTTCCAGCGCCAGTGTCATGGCAGTGAGTTCTGCATCGGCGTCCGTCAAACGGCGGCGCAGCAGATCAGCTGCGGCGGCTTCTGCGAGCCGATCTGCCTCTGCCTGGCTCAACTGCTCCTGCAGTCCCTGCAGCTCGAAGGCTTGGCGGTCTTTGTCTGTTTCCAACTCCGCCACCAGCGCCTCGAGCGCTTCACGGCGGGCCGCCGCCAGCCGCGCCGCTTCGGCCTGCGCATCAATTTCATCCCGCGTGGCTGCAAGAGCATGGTTGAGGGAGTCACGCTCTCCTTCGAGGACTGCGCGATCCGCCTGCAATTGGTCGCGTTCTGCGGACAGCGACTGGATCTGCTGGTCGGCCAGTTGCTGTCGCCGCAGCAATGCTGCAACCTGGCTTTCGAATTCATCAATCCGCTGAGCCGATGCAGCAAGGGCATCCTGCGTCTCTTCAAGTGCGCCTTGCGTTGTGCCCAAGGTCGCGCTGAGGGCACCCAGTCGCGCTTCGAGCTGGCGATTGTCGCGTTCCTCTAGCCCTAGAGCATCAGCAAGGGCGCTGACCTCCGCGGCAAGCTCATCAAGCTGATTTTCCTGACCCGAGATGGTTTCCCGCAGCACGAATTGCACAACCATGAAAATGGTCAGCAGAAACATCAAAACAAGCAGAAGACCGGTCATCGCATCCACGAACCCCGGCCAGATGGACGCCTGAAACCGTTGTCCTGTGCGACGCGAAAGAGCCATTGCTTAGTCCTCGCCACCGCTGCGGGGCGTGCGACCAAGTCCTTGCGGGCGGGCAAAGGCCTTTACCAGGAGATCAATATCTTTGCGCAATTCCGACAGGCTTTCTTGTCGCCCGGCAGAAATCTCTTCGAGTATGCGCAGCATTTGCACATCGATTGATCGCAGCCGCATACGGCTTTCCGCGTCCAGACCGCTGTCACCGTGGGCACGCATCAATTCGGTCAGGGCCTCCTGGCCCACAGCAACGCGTTCAAGGGCCCGGTTTGTGTTCTCCCCATCGGCTTGGCGTTGGTTCATATCAGTAATGCTGTCGACCAAGGCTGACAGTTTTTGGTCCACCTGATTGCTTGCTTCTGTGGATTGCACAAACAGGTCCTGCAGCGTCTCCATCTGCTGGCTCATCGTGTCGAGCACGGACACCATGGCACCGGACTCGCCGCCGCCGCCCTCTTCGGAAGACAGGCTGACACGGGTGAAGGACGACAGCCATTCTTCCAGCTCGCGGTAGAACCGGTTCTGCCCGTGTCCCGCGAACAACTCCAGCAGGCCGACAATCAACGAGCCCGCGAGCCCCAGCAAGGAGGATGCAAAGGCCACGCCCATGCCGCCCAGCTGCGCCTCCAAGCCGGTCATCAAACGGTTGAAAACTGCGATGCCTTCTTCGCCTTCCTGTGGGGCCAGACTGCGGATCGTGTCGACGACCGCTGGCACCGTTGTGGCCAGGCCATAGAACGTGCCCAGAAGACCCAGAAAAATCAGAAGGTTGACGATGTATCGCGTGATTTCGCGTTCTTCGTCGATGCGCGTCGCAACGGAGTCCAGAATGGAGCGTGTCGAGGATGACCCCAACTGCATGCGCGCCCCGCGTGACCGCAGCAAAGAGGCCAAGGGAGCAAGCATCGACGGTGGGCGATCATCTGCCCGTGTCACACCGCCTGCGAACCCTTCGATCCAGCGGACCGAGCCGATCAGCTGAATGACCTGCCAGAAACAGGCCAGCACACCAAAAACGAACACCAGCAGAATGAAGCCGTTGAGCCAGGGGTTCGCTTCGAACACCGGCAAAACCCGCGGCAAGGCAACAAAGGCACCAAACCCTGACAGGCCCAACGCAATCAGCATCATAATGATCTGGCGGACCGGCTGGGAAAACTGCGGCCTGCTGTCACGATCTGCCTGCGCCATGTTCTGCGGCTCCTGAAGGTTTTATCGGTCCTCAACAACCGGAGACTATAGGCAAAACCTCAGAAGCGCCAAGGCTTTATGCTGTCAGATCGCGGACTCTGCGCGCCAGCCAGTCCAAATCGGCATCTGCCAGACCGATCTCGGCCAAATGTGCAGCAGTGTTGTAAAGATATTCCGGATTGGGGCCCCGGCCGCCGATTGCACCTGCGATGATCTGGGCCTGTTCCTCCAGGCTGATGCCGCCACAATACTGGTCATGATCGGGATCGATAACGTAGGTGACAGCGGTCACCGTCTCGCCTGTGTTTAGCGTGATCGCAAGGTTGCGTTCGACATAGGCCGAAGAAATCAGCTCGCGCTCCCGCAGCCCCTCCAGGGTCTGTGCCTCATGCCCCGCTTCGACGGCCAGGCACAATCCGCTGCAACGGGCGCCCGCCACCTCGTCCAAGGCCAGAACCAAACCCGGTTTTTCAACACTGCCGCGGTGATGAATCGATTTCATGCAGAACGAACGTGCATAGCCAGCCAATTCTGCCGTTTCGCTACGCGCGACTGGGAAGCCAGGATTCCACAGCAGGGATCCATATCCAAACACCCACATGGTCATTAAAGCTGTTTCATCCTTTTGCCTGACGTTCCCATGCCCGCCTGTGTCGGGCCGGTTTCTTGGTTGCGATCAATGTAGGTTGGTGTTTTGCCCACTGACGCGTCATCTGCAATAGGGTCCGCCGCGGTGGCGGGCAACATCAAGATGGAAATGATCCTGGTGATATCGATCCGCATTCGGCCCCAATACGGTGCCAAAGGGACCGCAGGCTTTTTTCCAAATTCGCCGCATCGCTTTGCGTGTCTTGCGAGCGCCCCAGCCTTCGCTGACCGTAATCACCCGACCGCTCTCAAGCACAAAACCGGAGATGTCGATGGCCTTGGCCCGGCCGTGTTCCGATAGTTTGGCGCCAGGGCGGTTGTTGCGGGTCCGGCAGGCGTAGTGAGCGGCGACCCGAAGAGACACAACCTTGTCACGGCGGCCGAAGGCTTTGATGACATCACGTTCGACCCAGGTCTTCAGCGCTTTGGCAGTTTCGCATGTCATCAAAGATTGCTGCGAAAGCCCGACACCGGCAACGGATTGCACCCGCACTGCATCAGATGCACCACATCCATTCAGATGACCGGCGATGGCGCCTGCGGCCTCTCCCTGAATGTCGATATCCCCGCACACAGACGTTTTGCGGCGTTTGCGTTTGCCAAATAAAACCGGCTGCGGCTGAACTGTCCTGAGTGCCGGATGCGTCCCGCCAGAGAGCATAGTCTGCGGCATCACACTCTGCGGCAGAACGGCGACTTTGATATCGACGGGTCCGGCGACTTCATGGGCCTTGCTGGGACCTGCAACAGCCATCCCACCGACCGCCAATCCGATGGATAAAATCCAACGAAGGGCTGTGCGGCGCAGCATGTTCTGGCGGTTGGGCGTCATGGCTTTCCACCGCGGCCAAAGTCGGGCGCGGCGGTGTCTTGACCTGCTTCGATGATCCCACGGCGGATGGCCCGCGTGCGGGTGAAGTAATCAAACAGATGATCACCATCGCCAGTCCGGATCGCCCGCTGCAGCGCAAACAGCTCCTCTGTGAAGCGGCCAAGGATCTCCAGTGTCGCGTCTTTGTTGGTCAAAAACACGTCGCGCCACATGGTCGGATCAGAGGCGGCAATGCGGGTGAAATCGCGAAATCCGGCAGCGGAGTATTTGATCACTTCACTATCGGTCACCCGCCGCAGATCATCTGCCACGCCAACCATGGTGTAGGCGATCAAATGCGGGGCATGGGAGGTAACGGCCAAAACCAAATCGTGGTGATCGGCGTCCATTTCATCAACATTCGCGCCCATCCCTTCCCAAAGGCGGCGCAGGCGGTCCACGGCATCTGGATCGCTGCCCTCAACCGGGACCAACAGACACCAACGATTGTCGTAGAGTTCTGCAAAGCCTGCTTCCGGTCCGGAATGCTCGGTCCCAGCCAGCGGGTGGGCAGGCACAAAATGGACACCCTCGGGAATATGCGGCTGCACAGCCTCGATCACATGACGCTTGACAGAGCCCACGTCGGAAACCGTGGCGCCTGGCTGCAGCACCGGCGCGATTTCTTCCATCACCGGTCCCATGGCTCCAACCGGAACACACAGAACAACAAGATCCGCACCTTTGACCGCATCCGCGGCGGTGTCGCAGACCCGGTCACACAACGAAATCTGCCGCGCGGTTTCGCGGGTGGCTTCACTACGGGCATAGCCCGTGATTTCCTGCGCCAGGTTACCACGCCGGATCGCATGGGCCATGGAAGACGCAATCAATCCCAATCCGATCAAAGCGATGCGGTTATAGACATGCGTGCTCATGACCGGCTTTCCTTAAACGCTTTGACCGCGTCGGCCAGAGCACGGCAGGAGGCCTCATCTCCGACCGTCATGCGCAATGCTGCAGGCAGTTTATAGCCTGCAACCCGCCGCACAATCAGACCCCGGCTCTGCAAGAAAACATCACAGGCTTCGGCCTCTTCGGGGCTGGCAAATCGCGCGAGAACAAAGTTGGCACAAGATGTGTCCGAGGGCACGCCAAGTTCCGCCAAAGCGTCTGCGAGCCAGCTGCGCCACTTGGCATTTTCGACCCGACAATGGTCTGTATATGCTGTGTCACGCACCGCAGCCTCTGCACCGGCAAGCGCCGTGGACGACAGGTTGAACGGACCGCGGACGCGGTTCAGCACATCAATAATCGGTTTCGGCGCATAGCCCCAACCAACCCTTGCGCCGCCAAGGCCATAAATCTTCGAAAACGTCCGCGTCATGACAACATTGTCGCGGCTGTTGACCAGCGAAGCGCCGGCATCATAGCCTTCGACATATTCGGCATAAGCGCCGTCGATTACCAAAATGGCTGTCTTGGGGATGCCATCGGCAAGGCGGGTCAACTCCGCAGAGCTGATCATCGTACCGGTTGGATTGTTGGGATTGGCCAGGAACACAAGACGGGTCCGCTCGGTGCAACCGGCAATCAGCGCATCCACATCGGTGACACGCTCGCGCTCCGGCACTTCAACGGGGGTTGCGCCAGCAGCGCGTGCACTGATGCGATACATTGCAAATCCGTGTTCGGTAAAGAGCACTTCGTCACCGGGGCCCGCGTAGGCCTGGCACAGGAAGGCGATGATCTCATCGCTGCCTGCACCACAGATGATCTGCGCCATCGGCAGGTTGTAGACCTCGCCAATGGCCTGGCGCAGTGCCGTATGATCCGCGCTTGGATAGCGATGCATGTCGGCAACGGCAGCCTGCATGGCATCAATCGCCATTGGGCTCGGGCCGAGAGGATTTTCATTTGAGGAGAGCTTGGTCACATTGCTCACCCCCTTCACATGGGCAGCCCCACCCTCATAGAGGGCGATGTCCATAATTCCTGGCTGCGGCGCGATGTGGGTCATGGTTGATGCTCCTTAATGCCGCACCGTCATAACCCCACTCACCTCAATGGGAAAGCCGCAAGACAGAGGTTCCGTCTTTGCCGAGACGATATGTCGTGGGCAAAGGCAGAAATCCAACGTTGAACTGTGGCTTTTGCGCCATTTAATGTGACGCATGACCCAGAAACTCGATCAAATCGACCTCAGCCTTCTGCGGGCGCTGCAAAAAGACGGCGGCCTGTCGCAACGTGATCTGGCAGAACAGGTTGGGCTGTCCCAAAACGCCTGCTGGCGCCGCCTGAAAGCCCTCAATGAACGCGGTGTTCTGCAGGGGTCAACAGTGCGGCTGGACCGCAAGCAGCTGGGGCTCGACCTTGTGGTGTTTGTGATGTTGCGGACCCGGCATCATTCCGCAGATTGGCTGCAGACGTTCCGGCGCCATGTGCTCACGATTCCGGAGGTTGTTGATTTTCACAGGATCGGGGGTGACTACGACTATCAGCTTAAGGTCGTGACCGAAGATATGGCGAGCTATGACAAAGTATACCAGCGACTGATTTCAGGCGTTGAGCTGGACAGTGTAACGTCCTACTTCGCCATGGAATCAATCGCAGAGGGTCGAGCCCTGCCGCTGTGACCTGCCGCAGAGCCCTGACAAAGGATCAGTTTCGCCCAAATGCGCTGTCTGCCATCCACGTCGGTCTGCTGCCCTTAGGGGCCATACGCATGTGCAAGCAAGATGTGTTCAGGCGCTGAAAATAGAGAATTTGCAGATCGTACCATCCGGCGACGGGCACCTCGACCTCTTCGGCAAATGTACTGTCACAGGGCTGACGACCATCGAATTTGCCAACCACCTGACCGCCAATGACCGCTCGCATGCCATCATTGGTCAAAAAATCGATCGTGTAGGTTCCGGGCGCATCGAATTTCACATAGCCACGAATATCTGCTGCAACCTGCTCCGCGCGTTTTGACGTCAGCGCGTTTTCCCCAATCGCTGTGTCCCTGTAATCCAACCCGGTGAGCGGCGGGCCCGCTTCTGACCCGGCTTCCAATGCCTTCGCTGCAGCGCGCAGTGTTTTGACCTCTTTGGGATAAGCGTAGCGCACGGATAAGCCAGGCTTTAGGCCTGTGGGCTGTGGATTTGCAGGCTGCAGCGTCAATGACCCTGAAACACCCATCGTCGCAGTCACCGACAGGCTGATGGCCGCCGCCGCTGTCAGCGACAAAACGCGGAAAAATGACATATGTTTACCTTCCTGATGTCCGCCTCTGAACGGGCGTGTCCGGTTAGAATAGGTGGGGGACAGGCCAGATGACAAATGGAAAGTCAGAGCAATAACAAAAGTGAACGGCGCGCAGATCACGCGACAACGAAAAAGGGCCGCCAAATGGCGACCCTTCCGTCTGGCAAAATCGCGAGACTTAGTTCTTGGCGTAGAATTCGACGACCAGGTTTGGCTCCATGACCACAGGATATGGCACATCGGCCAGGCCTGGTGCGCGCACGAAAGTCGCGGTCATTTTGGAGTGGTCGGCGTCGATGTAGTCAGGGACGTCACGCTCGGCCAACTGAACGGCTTCCAGCAGTGCGGTCATCTGCTTGGACTTCTCGCGAACCTCAATAACGTCGCCTTCTTTGACGCGGTAGGATGGGATGTTCACACGCTTGCCGTTCACCAGGACGTGGCCGTGGTTCACGAACTGACGAGCCGCGAAGACGGTCGGAACGAATTTGGCGCGATACACAACCGCGTCCAGACGACGCTCCAGCAGACCGATCAGGTTTTCACCGGTGTCGCCCTTGACCCGCTCAGCTTCGCCATAGATGCGGCGGAACTGCTTCTCGGTCAGGTCACCGTAATAGCCTTTCAGCTTCTGCTTGGCGCGCAGCTGGATACCGAAGTCGGACAGTTTTCCCTTGCGGCGCTGGCCGTGCTGGCCGGGGCCATATTCACGACGGTTCACTGGGGACTTCGGACGACCCCAGATGTTTTCGCCCATACGGCGGTCAATTTTGTACTTGGCAGACGTGCGTTTGGTCACGGCTGATCTCCTTCGTTTGGAACACTGCCCAAGGGGCAGCTATGAAGGGCGTTGTCCTCTTGCAATTTGCATGACAGGAATCCCCTTGCGGGGGCCACCAACACCAATGAAGCGCCGATATACCCGAGCGTTCACGGGTGTCAACACCGTTTTCAGATCCAGCGCTCAAGACCAATGGATAACGGACATCCACAAACAACGCTGCACGGTCATGCTGCGAATTTGAACAGCTCGGCCTCTGCGCGGGCCAGCCTGCGACGCACGCTTGTCCCGTAACGCTGCGGATCGGCCAGTACCCCAGGACAAACACGGTCCAGGCTTTCTTGATCCTGTGCAGGCAGGCAAGCCAAGGCATCTGTTTCTGGCAGAAAACTCTCCGTTGGAACGGAGTTCGCCCAAATCACCTCATGCTGTGGCAACAGCAACTGCACATAGGTTACATCGCAGACGGACAAATCCACGCGTATGTCTGCGACCCCAAGCAAATCCACGGCCTTCACAAACACCTCTGGCGCATTGAACAGACAAGCGACCTGCTCCCCCTTGACCAATATGCGCTGGTCCGGTGACAGCAGCAACTGCCCGTCAGGCTGACCGCTGCCCAAAGCACCGGATGGGACCAGGATGGGGCGCAGGCCCGGCTCGGCAAACAATCGCGCACCACTGACCCGCTGATGGGCCACCCATGTTACCTGTTGCGCACTGCTATCGCGGGTTGTCACCCAGTCCCCTGGCTGCAGCTCTTCGACCAATCGGGTGCCATCCGGCGTCGCAACAGATGTGCCCGCAGCCAGACCGGAACGTCGCCCCATACGACGCCGTCGACTGTATGGTTGTGAAAGCTCCCAAGCCCCATCCGTGACCGGTAGCGCGGTTTTCACCACCCAAAGATCGCGCGCCCGCGGTGGCACATCATCGACAAAGACCAAGATGGGGCCCGCTCCGCTCTCCACAGGGATCACAAACACCGTGTAATTCGCAATGCCATCCGAAACGACAAAATATGCATCGCGCAACAGGCGCTCGTCATGCGCATCGCGCGGCGCGCCACCACGAGGCCTCAGTGCCCCCTTTGGCCGATCCTCCCGGACCATACCCATGACCCGGTTTGCACCAAGGGCTGCACGATGGCGAAAATCAGCTGCTGCTGCATAGGGTTGCAGGTTCATGACAGTGGTCGGACCATCCAAACGACGCAAGTCGCCTGTCCAGCGCCAGCAGGCACCGGGGACGACAGCGGCGAGCGATGCGCCCCAGCGGCCATCCACTTCCGCCTGTCCCCCTGCAATCGCATAGGTGCCCTTTAGTCCTGAGATCATCGTGATGCCTGCTATGTAAGTGCCGGATGTAATCTCCCCAAAAGGGGCGTTTGAAATTTCCCCAGTTGGTAGCGTCCTGGGCGATTTTTGAACCTTAAATATTCAAAAATCGAACGGGGCGCGGGCCGTTAAGCTCGAAGCTCAAGAAGAAGGA
>NZ_JAJDWC010000109.1 GCF_022825805.1 Phaeobacter sp. | reverse complement strand
TCCTTCTTCTTGAGCTTCGAGCTTAACGGCCCGCGCCCCGTTCGATTTTTGAATATTTAAGGTTCAAAAATCGCCCAGGACGCTACCAACTGGGGAAATTTCAAACGCCCCTTTTGGGGAGATTACATCCGGCACTTACATTGTCGGCAGATCGGCTGAGTGTCGCAGAGCTGATGCACCGCACGCTCCAGCAAATTGATGCGGTCAATCCGAAGGTGAACGCGATTGTTGCGCTGCGCGACCGCGATGAGCTGATGGCAGAAGCAGAGGCTGCAGATCAGGCCAAGACACGGGGGCCGCTGCATGGCGTTCCCATCGCGGTCAAGGATCTGGCCAATGTCGCGGGCATCCGTTCCACGCAAGGCTCCACGTTGTTGCGCGATTTCATACCCGATCAGGATGATCTGTTTGTGGCCCGTTTGCGGGCAGCAGGTGCGCTGATCATTGGCAAGACGAACACCCCGGAATTCGGGATTGGATCTCATACATTCAACTGGGTCTATGGCGCGACTGCGAACCCTTATGCGCCGGATCGCAGCTGTGGCGGCTCCTCGGGTGGGGCGGCTGTTGCGCTGGCCACGGGGATGCTGATGCTTGCGGACGGGTCCGATATGATGGGGTCCCTGCGCAATCCCGCGGGGTGGTGCAACGTCTATGGATTCCGTCCCACATGGGGTCTGGTGCCAGGCCAGCCACGCGGCGATCTGTTCTTGCACCCGATCAGCACCGCGGGCCCGATGGCCCGCAGCCCGCAGGATCTGGCCATTTTGCTGGATGTGATGGCAGGCCCAGATCACCGTCAGCCTCTGTCCGCTGGGCGCTCCGGCAGTGCTGGCATGTCGCCTTTGCCGCATCCGCGCCCGATGCGGATTGGCTGGTTGGGCGACTGGGGTGGGGCTTATCCGATGGAGCCTGGCATCCTGGACACCTGCAAGAGCACGCTCGATGTGCTCAGCGATTTGGGACACAGCGTCGAAGAAATTTCACCACCCTTTGCGGCGGACCGGATCTGGGATTCCTGGACCACGTTGAGGTCGTTTGCGCTGACCGCCTCATTGAAGCTTTTTGCCAGCCAGCCTGATAAACTGAAGGCCGCTGCCCAGTGGGAGTTGGAACGTGGCCGGGTGCTGAGCGGCCAGGAAATTCAGTCGGCCTCCGATCTGCGATCTGACTGGCAGCGCGCCGCGGCGGAGCTGTTTGCCCGTTTCGATGTTGTGCTGATGCCAACAGCCCAATGCTGGCCCTTTGATATCAAACAGGGCCATCCCACTAAAATCAACGACCGGCCCATGGACAGCTATCATCGCTGGATGGAGGTCGCCACGCCAGTGAGCCTGATTGGGCTGCCCTGTGTTGCGGTTCCTGCCGGGTTTGGTGCCGCAGGGCTGCCAATCGGGGTGCAGATGATGTCGGCCCATGGTCGTGATCGCGAGTTGCTGGCCCTTGCGGAACAATACCACCAGGTCACGCAGTGGCCGCAGCGCAAGCCGCCCACCGGGCTGGTGGACCCTATATGATTGAAAACACGGACTGAACAACGCGGGAGGACATCTGATGGATGAAAAAATACATGGCGTGCCAGAGCTGCACCCGATCTCCATCGCTGTTCTTGCCGAAGCGCTGCGGTGCGGCTGGCGTGATTTTGTCCGTCGGCCTGGGTTTGGTCTGTTTTTTGCGGCGGTCTACGTGCTGGGGGGCTGGATCATGGCCTGGATCACCGTTCAGACCGGAACGACGTTCTGGTTGGTTCTGGCGGCGATCGGCTTTCCCTTGATTGGTCCATTTGCGGCAGTTGGGCTTTATGAGGTGTCCCATCGTTTGGCGCAAAACAGGGCGATGACCACGGCTGATATTCTGGGCGTCGTGCTGCAGCAACGCAGCCGCCAGCTGCCGTCGATCTGCGCGATCATCGTGATTGTGTTTCTGTTCTGGTTCTTCATCGGTCACATGATCTTTGCCCTGTTTCTGGGCCATTCGACCATGACGAACATCTCGTCATCGACAGAGGTGTTTCTGACGGGAACGGGCCTTCTTATGCTGGCGGTTGGCAGTGTGGTCGGGGCAGTCTTCGCTCTGGTGCTATATATGCTGACCGTTCTGTCATTGCCGCTGCTGTTGGATCGCGAGGTGGATTTTGTGACCGCAATGATCACCTCATTCGCCTATGTGCAGGGGCATTTTCTGGTGATGCTGACCTGGGCCTTTGTCATCGCGTTGACCACGTTCCTCGCCATGCTTCCGGGCTTTCTCGGGTTGTTTCTGGTGTTGCCGCTGCTCGGTCATGCCAGTTGGCACATCTATCGTCTGATCTGCCAAAACGATGCGACCCATGCAGAAACATCGGTTCATGACAGCGCCAGTACGGCGCAAACCTGATCCCCTATCGAAACGGGATTTCGACCTTCAGCAGCTGCCTTTCGAACGGTGTCAGGGCCTGCAGTGGCAAAAAACCCGCGCGCCTTGCAGCGGCCAGAATAGATTTCGCATCTGTTCCCAGGTGTTCATAGATCATCCGCACCACCCGCTCTCCCTGGCCGTTTTCGCGGCTGGTTCGCGCCACATAGCCTGACCAGGTGTTGCCCTCCATTGCCGGTACTTTGGCGAGATAGTTGAACGAGGTGGTCACCGAGGCGCGCCGCGACAGCATGAAGGCCACCCCATCATCCTGGCTGCTGACAAAGCCGCGAAACTCCCGCGAGCGCCTGTCGCAGGGCAATCCCTGATAGAGCATGGCGTCTTTGGCCTCGAACCCTTTGAGATAGGTGATCCCATCAATGCGATAGACACGCGCCAGGCTTTGGACGAATTGGTCGGGACGCACAAAGCTGCGGCGAATGAACTTGTAGAGCCCGGAGGGAAAAAAGCCCTCGGACAGCCGCCCAACACCGGTGCCGATAAAATCGCCGAGGATTGGGCCCTGCAGGATTTGATCCTTGGCCGTCAGTTCATCGACCGGGTCCAGCAGAATTCTGGCATCCACATTAAAAAAGTCACAAATTCGGTCTAGGATATCGGGGCGTGGAAAACTCTCGCCCGAAAGATACCGGTTGAGCTGCGTGCGGTTGATCCCCAATCGGCGGGACAATTCGGAAATGGATGGGTATTGCTGGGCCAACAGGCGCAGGTTCGCGCCGAACATACTGCGCAGTTCGATTGGGGAGCGTTTCGATTTGACCATGGTTTTCAAATTCTCATCTGATGTGGTCGAGTGAAATGGGGAATTGACTGTATTGGAATGTGTCACCAGCATATCACAGCGGCGTGAAACCGGCCGTTGCTCTGATGCTATTTGGCGTCAAATCTGCATAAAACGGACACAAATTGGCACAGGTTGTGGGGGGTGTTTCCTGTGTGCATCGGCGTCGAATTATCCCAAACTGGACCTGAACCTATGCGAGGCATGATATGATAGGTGTGATTATCTGGGTGGACACGCGTCTGCGGCAGGCCATGATCTGGTGTGAAGATCAGGGTGACCTTGCCTATTTTCGCTGGTCCGACGCGGATGACTACACCCATCTGCGCAAAGGGGACGCGGTGTCGTTCTCCATCGCGGTGCAGGGCAGCCTGCGACTTGCCGAGGATCTCAGCCTGATCGAAGAAGCCCAGAGCCCAACGTTGAGCGCGCGGCTGTCGCCGGGTCAGTTCGTGGCGGGCGCAACCATGGGTCCCACTGCGCCGACATGGCCCAGCGATATGAACAAACGCAATCGTGGCACGGTGATGACCTGGGCCGAGGCGCAGGTCGATCCGCTGTTCATCGATATGACCGTACTGGGATGGACTGCAGTGACGCTGACGGAAAATGGTGGCGTGCAAATGCCTGATTGTGGTCCTGAACCTGGGATCACCAGCAATATCATCCGCTTCCCCGATCTGGCGGAGCGCAAAGCACGCGCAGCCGCCAAACGGTGCAGCGGGTGATCGCGAGCGTTTAATCGCCGCGGAACGTCCTCGCGTGATCGCCCATATGCGGGTTTTCGCATAGCCGGGGTTCCCATAGAAAAAGGCAGCGCCAAATCGGTCGCTGCCTTTTCTATTGTCGACGGCTGCTTTCCGCAGCGCCCTTTCAAGTGCCTCAGATGAGGCAGAGGGCGCGGATCAGCTGCCCCGCAACAGGGCAGCGACGCCGGTGCGCGCGATTTTGGTCAGACCCAAGGGGCGCATCAATTCAGCAAAAGCGTCGATCTTGTCAGGCGCGCCCGTCAGTTCAAAGATGAAGCTGTTGAGCGTGGTATCGACCACTTTGGCGCGGAAAATCTCAGCAAGCCGCATGGCCTCAACCCGTTTGTCACCCTCGCTGACGACTTTGACGATCGCCAGCTCGCGCTCCACAAACGGGCCCTCGACGGTCAGGTCGGTGACCTCATGGACCGGCACGATACGCCCTAGCTGCGCTTTGATTTGTTCGATCACTTGTGGCGTGCCGGTGGTGACGATGGTGATGCGTGACAGATGGCCTGTGTGGTCAACTTCGGCAACGGTCAGACTGTCGATGTTATAGCCACGACCGGAAAACAGGCCGATCACACGCGCCAGAACACCGGGTTCGTTTTCCACCAGAACGGTGATCGTGTGGCGTTCCTGAACATCCGAGAAATTCGGGCGTAGGTTATAGGCGGAGTGGCTGGTGGAGCCTTTTTTGATGTGTAGGGCAGACATTTACGTCCCTTTCCTAAAAATCGGGGCAGGGCGATGACGCCCTGCAGTATCTGTTCCTGAACGGGCTTAAACCAGCACCGCGCCGCCGGATTGGATGACGCCCTGGGTCTCGGCTTCGCCCAGGAGCATTTCGTTGTGCGCCTTGCCGGAGGGGATCATCGGGAAGCAGTTTTCATGCTTTTCAACCAGACAGTCAAAGATCACCGGCCCGTCGTATTCGATCATTTCCATGATCGCGTCATCCAGATCCTTGGGATCGCTCACCATGATGCCCTTGGCGCCAAAGGCTTCGGCGAGTTTGACGAAATCGGGCAGCGCTTCGGACCAGGAGTGGCTGTAGCGTTCGCCATGCAGCAGTTCCTGCCACTGGCGCACCATGCCAAGCCGTTCATTGTTCAGGATGAACTGTTTCACCGGGAGGCGATACTGCACCGCTGTGCCCATTTCCTGCATGTTCATCAGCCAGGATGCTTCGCCCGCGACGTTGATGACCAATGCGTCTTGATGGGCCACTTGTACACCGATGGAGGCAGGCGTGCCGTAGCCCATGGTGCCGAGGCCCCCAGATGTCATCCAGCGATTTGGATCCTCAAACCCGAGGAACTGCGCCGCCCACATCTGGTGCTGGCCGACTTCGGTGGTGATATAGCGGTCGTGGTTCTTTGTCAGGGCCTCAAGCCGTTCCAGCGCATATTGCGGTTTGATGGTGGCCTCGGACCCGGTGTAGGCGAGGCAGCGCACGTCACGCCAGCTCTGGATCTGTTCCTGCCACTGTGCCACCTCTGCCGCTGCGGTTTTGCGGCCCCGGCTTTTCCAGATCTTCAGAACATCTTCGAGCACATGGGCCACATCGCCGACGATGGGGA
Organism: Phaeobacter sp.; assembly: GCF_022825805.1. GTDB lineage: Bacteria > Pseudomonadota > Alphaproteobacteria > Rhodobacterales > Rhodobacteraceae > Phaeobacter. The sequence continues at coordinate 9,972 of NZ_JAJDWC010000109.1, read as the reverse complement.
TGTCCACGCGGATCACCTTGTTGATCGAAGACGGATCGATGTCGATATGCGCTTTGGTGGAGGCCGGGCTAAAGGCATCCAAGCGGCCAGTGATGCGATCGTCAAAGCGCGCGCCAATGTTGATCATCAGATCGCAGTCATGCATCGCCATGTTGGCTTCATAGAGACCATGCATCCCGAGCATGCCCAGCCATTGCTTGCCAGAGGCCGGATAAGCCCCCAGTCCCATCAGGGTCGATGTGACCGGGAACCCCGTGGCATCGACCAATTCCCGCAGCAGCTGGCTTGCGCCGGTGCCAGAGTTGATCACACCGCCGCCGGTGTAGAAAATCGGTCGTTTTGCGGTTTCCATCGCAGCGACCAGTTCGGTGATCGCCTCCAGATCGCCCTTCACGGGCGGTTGGTAGTGGGAGGCGGCAGGTTTTGGCCCCTGATAGGTGCCGGTGGCAAACTGCACATCCTTGGGAATGTCGATCAGCACGGGGCCAGGGCGCCCGGCAGTGGCGACATGGAAGGCCTCATGCATGGTTTCGGCCAGCTTTTCGGTGTCTTTCACCAGCCAGTTGTGTTTGGTGCAGGGGCGCGTGATGCCCACGGTGTCGGCTTCCTGGAAGGCATCAGAGCCGATCATGAAGGTTGGCACCTGGCCAGTCAGAACCACCAGCGGAATGGAATCCAGCAGCGCATCGGTCAGCCCGGTCACTGCATTGGTGGCACCAGGGCCCGAGGTCACTAGCACAACGCCGGGTTTCCCGGTGGAGCGGGCATAGCCCTCGGCGGCGTGAACCGCGCCCTGTTCGTGGCGCACCAGAATATGGCGAATGTCATTTTGCAGGAAGATTTCGTCATAAATCGGCAGAACGGCCCCACCGGGGTAGCCGAAGACGGTGTCGACTCCCTGATCCTTCAGGGCCTGAACAACCATTTTTGCGCCGGTCATTTCACGTGTCATCTGCTTATTGCTCCAATTGGCGGCATCGTCCGTTTCGCATAAAAAAAGCCCCCGATTTTGGTCGGAGGCGCATGGGTTGGATTATGGTGTACCGTTACCGGCCCATGCGCATGGTTCCTACGACTACGACTAGGGTGTTCATCGCGCTGGCTCCTTTTAGCGTTGAACCGGACATTATGGTTGGCTGAGAGTGGCGTCAACAGGCAAAAGAGATCAAAACGGCCCAATTTGGGACATTTTATTTCGCAGCACCCGGCTGTTGCGACATTATTGGTGATTTTGGGCGTGGTTTTTGTGATGAATTGGTCAGATCACAGGCGCGATGTCGTTGATAGGGGCTGATAGCCGACGATATCGACACAGCTGTTGTTGCGCGCCCCGCATAAACCGGACCTAGTTTCGCGGCCAATGCGCGGATCAAAAGCTGTGGCCGGTGCCTTGCAGAACCCCGTGCTCCAACGCATAGCGCGTCAGACCTGCGGTGGAGGAAATTCCCAGTTTCCGTTTGATGTTCTTGCGGTGCGTTTCCACCGTGCGCACCGATATATCCAGAGTATTGGCCACGTCTTTGTTGGATTTGCCCTGAGCCAGTTCCAGCAAAATGGTCTGTTCGCGGCCCGTCAGCGCCTCACGTTCGGGTTCATGCTTGGGTTTCAATGAACCTTCGGCACCCGTGCAAAGATATGTGTCGCCGCGCATGACCGCATCAATGGCGAGGCGGATTTCCTCGGTTGGGACATCTTTCAGCACGTAGCCCATGGCCCCGTGTGACAGCGCGCTGGAGATATATTCCGGGCTGTCATGCATCGACAGGATCAGGATGCGCGTGGCCGGGGATTGCTCCAGGATAATCTCTGTCGCGCTCAACCCGCCGAGTTTGGGCATGTTGAGATCCATCAGGATTACATCCGGATTCAATGTCCGGCATTGTTGCACCGCCTCATCACCGTTGGAGGCGCTGGCGACCACTTCGATGTCATCATAGCTTTCGAGGATGGATTGGATGCCTTCGGCCACCATTGGGTGATCGTCCACAATCATCACACGGATCGGTGCTGCCATCATCTGTCCCCTTATCGTTTTTTGCGCCGTCTTTTCGTGGTCTTCGAGCCCGGCAGTAATCGCCGGGTGTTTTTGGTCGCTTGATGCAGTGTGATGCGATCAGGCGGATTGTTTGGCCCGTGGTTTTTGCGCGGTGGTGCGATCCCCCGGTGGCAACAGGTGGCTCAGCGGCAAGAGCACTTCGATCACGGTGCCGCTTTGGGCGCCCCCTGATGACAAAATACGCAAGGTCCCGTCAAGCTGTTCGATACGCTCTTGTATATTGCGCAGGCCGATGCCGGGGCCGCCGCGATCCTGGGAGGGGGGCAGGCCGCGGCCATTGTCTGTGATCCGCATGGTGGCACCCCGGGCGTGGCCGCGCAGATCCATGGTGACTTCGGTGGCATCGGCGTGGCGTTCAATATTGGTCAGCGCTTCCTGCGCGATCCGGTAGAGCGCGATCTTGGCCTCTTCGTCCAGCCGGTTGCGGAAAACCACGGTGCTAAAGTGCGTATCAATACCGGTGCGGGCGCCAAAATCCTCGATCAGAGCCTTCAGGGCCGGACCAAGTCCCAGATCATCCAGAACACCGGGGCGCAGATCGCGGCTGATCCTGCGCACTTCGTTGATGGCGGTGCCAAGGTTGGAGATCCCCTTGTTGAGCGGTGTTTCGGCGGTTTCGAAGTCGCCCCGGCTCAGCCGCCTGCGGGCATTGTCCAGCGCGTAGCGCACCCCGACCAGCAATTGGCTGATACCGTCGTGCAGCTCGCGGGCAACGCGGCGGCGTTCTTCTTCTTGGGCGTCGAACACCCGTTGGGTCAGCTCTTTCAGTTTGGCATCCGCAAGCCTGCGTTCGCGGATGTTCAGCACCATGCCGGTGGCAAACACCATGCCAAGAGCGAAGAGCGTGATTGCACCGATATAATAAAAGGTGCGCTGAATGCGGCTTTCCACCTCGGCGCGAGATGCCGCAACGGAGGCCAGAACGTCGTCGATGAACACGCCTGTGCCGATGGCCCACCGCCAGTCTTGCAGCCCAAGCACATAGGCCACCATCTGCGCCTCTTCGCCGGTGGAGGGTTTTTCCCACATGAACGTATGCCACCCGGCGCCTTGTCGGGCGAGGCGGATGAATTCATCCACGATTGGGGTGCCACGACTGTCGGTCAGTCCGGTCCAGTCCTTGTTTATGTATTCCGTCTGGCGCGGGCTCACGAGGTTTTTGCCATCGTAGTCGTAGACAAAGAAGAACCCATCGCGATCATAGATCATCGCACTCAGAATCTGCGTGACCTTCTCTTTTGCCACCTCATCATCCGGGGCTGCGAGGCCATAGATGTGAGAAAACCCATTGCGGGCCTGGGTGACGTAGTTGCGCAGCTCGGCCATCTTGGCCTGCAGCAACTGCTTTTCGAGGGCTTTGATTTCCCCTTCGGCCAGGGCACGCGATTGCACTGATACCAGCACCGCAATTGCGGCGCCCGCAACGATCAGCGGCAGCGTCGCCAGCAAAGACAGCTTCTGGGCGTAGTTGGGGCGGGCAAATTTGGGCAGCAGTCGCATGGCCGAATCGTTACGCAAACTCACGAGAGAATCAAAGCCCCGATGGGGCAGGGGCACTGGAAATTGGGCAATCGTGAATGGGTTCTAGGATGGGCCTGTCGTCGGGCGAGAAAGCCGTGATCCAGATTTTGGCCAAAAAATTTGTCCAAAATGCGGTTTTCTACGCAGTAGTAGGTATTCACATGACGTGGCGTCTGGCTAGGCTTGGGCCACTCAAAGACAGTCTCCCCGGCATTTGTCCGGGGGATCCAATGAAATGGGAGGAGAAACCTATGGATCGTCGTTCTTTCCTGAAGACATCCGCGCTGGGGGGCAGCGCTGCGGCTGCAACAACTCTGGCAGCACCAGCATACGCACAGGGCAAGCGCACCCTGACCATGGTCACCACCTGGGGCCGCGGCGCAGCGGGCGTGCATGATTCTGCACAGCGTGTGGCCGACTCGATCACGGCAATGTCTGATGGTTCTCTGACCATCGACCTGAAAGCATCCGGCGAGCTGGTCGGTGCGTTCGAAGTGTTTGACGCCGTGACCGCGGGTCAGGCCGACATGTACCACGGTGCGGACTACTACTTCACCGGTCAACATCCGGGCTATGCCTATTTCACTGCTGTTCCCTTCGGCATGACGCCGCAGGAACTGGTGAACTGGTACTACCAGGGCGAAGGCATGGCTCTGCATGACGAACTGGGTCAGATCTTTGGTCTGAAATCGTTCCTCGGCGGCAACACCGGTCCTCAGGCCGGCGGTTGGTTCAACAAAGAGATCAACGGCCCAGAAGACTTCAACGGTCTGAAGTTCCGTATGCCTGGCCTCGGCGGTAAAGCGCTCGGCAAACTGGGCGCATCGGTCCAGAACATCCCAGGTTCCGAAGTGTACCAGGCTCTGTCCTCCGGCGCGATTGACGGCACCGAGTGGATCGGCCCCTGGGCAGACGAGAAGATGGGCTTCCAGGAAATCACCAAAGTGTACTACACCTCCGGTTTCCACGAGCCAGGTGCGGCCCTGTCGGTTGCCACCAACCGCGACGTTTTCGAAAGCCTGAGCCCTGCGCATCAGAAAATCATCGAAATCGCGGCTGGCGAAGGCCACCAGTGGAGCCTGTCGCAGTTCATGAACAACCACGGCGCAGCGCTGCAGCGTCTGCAAACCGGTGGTGTGAAAACCCTGGAATTCCCAGAGTCCGTCTGGAACGCCTTCGGCGATGCCACCAAAGAGACCCTGGACGAATTCATGGGTGATGAGCTGTTCGCAAAAATCCGCAACAGCGTTGAAGCCTCGATGAAAGCGTCCTCCGGCTGGATCACCAAGTCCGAAGGCGCCTACCGGAACCAGCGCGACCGCGTTCTGGGTTAATTCGGAAAAACACCTTCAATCGGATCCCCCGCACCGCGGGGGATCCTTTCGCAATTGCAGCAGTTAGCGGCGAAATATTTCGCCCGACCGATGTCCAACAGGCCGCCTGATATCAGGCCAGCCTCTTGTGCTGTGCTGCACGCAATCAATCGAGGAAAATATGCAGGACGAAAGTGGCATTTCCTTTTTCGGGGCCTTGCTGAGTGGGGTGGTCTGGTTCTTCCAGAACCTTGCAGGCGCCTTTTACAATTTCGGCTATGCCGTCACCCACCCGCAACTCTGGTTGGATTGGTCAGACAAAGCCTCGGTGATGCGCTTCGTCTACTATGGTGGCTCGGTCGAATTCTTCTTTGTGGTTTTTGCCGCCTTCTTGCTGCTGACAGCGATTGGTATCTACCGCAACACGGTGATGTGGGGCGTTGTGCGCGGGCTTGAGGGCTTTGCCAACACGATGGGCCGCCTTTTTGCCTGGGCCGGTCTGCTGATGGTATTGCAGCAGATCATCATCGTCTTCATGCAGCGGGTGTTTGCCCGTCCGGACATGAGCTTTGGTCTCGGCATCGCACTGGAAAAAGACATCAGCTGGTTCGCCGAAGAGCTGAAGTTCTACAACGCGCTGGTGGTCTGCATGTGTGTGACCTACACATTTGTGCAGGGCGGGCATGTGCGGGTCGATCTGGTTTATTCCGGCATCAGTTTCCGCGCCAAGAAGGTGATCGACATGATCGGTTCGCTGATCTTCATGATGCCTGCGGCCGTGCTGACATGGATGTATGGTTGGTACTTCCTGTGGCGCCACCTGATCGTGCCGAAACCATCCGCATCCGATACGCTGGATCGCCTGCTGCTGAAATCTCGTGCGTTGCGTTGGAATGTCGAAACCATTGGCTTTAGTCCCAATGGGTTCAACGGTTACTTCCTCTTCAAGATCTTGCTGGTGACATTTGCCGGTCTCGTCTTCTTGCACGCGATAGCCTTCTTCTACCGCTCCTATCTGGAGTTCGTCGAAGGACCAGGCAGTGAAAACAAACACCTCGACAAGGACAGCCTTGGTGAAGGTGAAGAAGCCTATGAAGGCGCGCATTAAATAAGGGGCGAAACCCATGCTATTCGGACTTGATGGCGTTGAAATCGGCCTAATCATTGTCTTTTTCTGCCTCTTCGGGGGCATCCTTTCCGGCTTTCCCGTGGCCTTTGCCATCGGTGGCGCCGGGGTCATCTCCTTCGGGATCATCGCTGCACTCGATAGTGCGGGGATCTTGATCCACCAGGCCATCGACACTTCGTCGCAGGCCTACCGGGACGTGATCGCATCAGGGATCAAACCTGATGTGGTATCGGTGTTCCGTTATCCCGACCTCCCGCGGATCGCAGAGCCTGTGTTCCCGCAGGGGTGGGAAGTTGCGATGGACCGCAACATTTCCTTCATCGTGAACCGGATCAACGAACGCGTGCTTGCGGGTGCCTCTATCGAGACGCTGCTGGCGGTGTTGATGTTTGTTCTGATGGGCATCACGCTGGAACGCTCCAAGATCGCCAATGATCTGTTGACCACGATGGCGCGGGTCTTTGGCCCCTTGCCAGGTGGACTTGCCGTGTCGATCGTTGTTGTTGGCGCGTTTCTGGCGGCCTCCACCGGGATCGTTGGTGCGACGGTTGTTACCATGGGTCTGTTGGCGCTGCCGACGATGCTGCGCAACAACTACTCGCCCGAACTGGCGACAGGCGTGATTGCTGCGTCCGGTACCCTGGGGCAGATCATTCCGCCTTCCATCGTGATCGTGTTGTTGGGGACCCTTGCTGGGGATCTCTACTCCACCGCTCAGGAAACCCGGGCCCAGGAAGCAGGCTGTACCGATGCTCTGACATACCTCGGCGAGCCGGCGGTTGTGTCTGTCGGTACTCTGTTCCAGGCCGCGTTGCTGCCGGGGATCATGCTGGCTCTGCTCTATGCGCTTTATGCCTTTGGCTACGCGCTGCTGAATCCGTCCAAAGCACCCGCCGTGGTGATCGAAGGCGGCACGGGCGAACCGATCACCCGCGGCGAAGGCCTGACCTGGTTCCTTGGCGTGCCGGTCGCATTGATCGCCGGGACCATGTTGCTGGGTCAACTCAACCTCGTTGGCAGCCAGAACATCACGGTTTCGGGCTTCTCTGATGCTGGACAAACCGCGTCTCTGCGCACAAACGTGGGGCCAGAATGTCAGGCTGCGATGATTGACCTGCACGGTCAGTCGGCTTGGGATGCGGCTGTGGCCGAGCAAGAAGCGATTGATGCCGCTGGGGGCGTCAGCGTGGCAGAGAAACTGACCGAAGAAGAGCTGGTTGCTTCACGTATCGCCAAGATCGAGAATGCGGCACCGATTGGCACCGGTCTGACCGTGTTGATCGTGCTTCTGGGTCTGGTTCTGTCGGTTGGCCGTGGCGTCGCGCCATCGCGTGATCCAAAACCACTGATCCTGGGCAGTATCGGTCTGTTACTGATCGCTTTGGTGGATTTGGTGCTGATTGCGCCGACCACAACACCTGGCGTGACGGTTCTGTTGATTGCTCTGCCCGCGGCACTTGCGCTTTACGGCTGCAAAGAAGCGGCTGTGCGCTGTTCCGGCAATGATCTGATCCGGGTGGTGTTCCCGCCTTTGATCCTGATCATCGCGGTGCTGGGGTCCATCCTGGGTGGCATCACCAACCCGACGCCGGCTGCGGCGCTTGGGGCAGGGGGCGCGATCATGCTGGCCGCCTACCGCAAACTGCAGGATCAGGGCAAATCGGGGAGCATCATCATCTGGGCGACCCTTGCGGTTGCGGTCTGTATCCTGATGGGGGTCAACTTCGATCTGCGCATCGGTCAGGAGACTGTGACAGCGGAGACTGTTGTGGCCTTTGGTGTGGCCTATGCCGCCTATCTGTTTGCCCTGTTCGGGCTGCTCTATGGCTGCTGGGTTCTGTTCAAAGGCGGTGTTCTGACGCCGGTTGTCCGCGAGACAGCCAAGGTCACATCGATGGTCTTCACCATCCTGATCGGTTCGCAGTTGTTGAACCTGGTGGTGATCTCCTTCGGTGGTGAGCACTACATCCAGCAGTTCCTCAAGAGCTTTGACAGCGAGTTGAAGGTGTTCTTGATCGTGATGGTGGTTCTGTTTGTCCTGGGCTTCGTCCTGGACTTCCTGGAAATCATCTACATTGTGATCCCGATTGTGGGACCGGTGATCTATGGCGGGTCGTTTGATCCCAAATGGGTGACCATCATGGTGGCGGTCAACCTGCAGACCTCCTTCCTGACGCCGCCGTTTGGCTTTGCACTCTTCTACTTACGAGGGGTTGCACCAAAGGAGGTGACGACCGGTCACATCTACCGCGGGATCTTGCCCTTTGTGCTGATCCAGGTGCTTGGTCTGACGATCCTGTGGCTGTTCCCCACAATCGTCACCATCGTACCGGCGCTGATGCCCAACTGATGGTAAGTCAGATCTACTAGAAACACGAAAAAGGGCCCTTCGGGGCCCTTTTGCTTTGTGCGGTGACTGCGCCTATATCGGTGCTGCCTGAATGGCTGCATCGCGCTTAGGCTGGTTGGATCAGGTCCCAGCGATTGCCAAAAGGATCGCGCCAGACGGCAACCGTGCCATAGCTCTCATATCGGGGGTCTTCGTCAAATTGCACACCGGCGGCGAGCATGGCCTGGTGATCGCGCTCGAAATCATCGGTGGTCAAGAACAGCCCGACACGGCCGCCGAACTGATTGCCGATGATGGCTGTTTGCTCTGGACTGTCAGCGCGGGCCAGGATCAGACTGCCCTGTGTCGCCCCGGGCGGCAGAATACGCACCCAGCGTTTGCGCCCCTGATCGACGTCTTCGATCAATTGCCATCCAAGAGCACCGCAATAAAAGGCGATGGCGGAATCGTAATCGGGCACCACCAGGGTGACGGCGTGAAGTGTTTGCATTTTTGTCCTGCTTGAAACGGGGTCAGCGCCGTGCGCTACGGGTGTCGGGCAGGTGGATGTTGGCCACCTGTTCGGCAATCGGATCGGTCATCAGCGGATCAGCCATATCATTGAACGCATCAGGGTCGTCCATCGGCTGCCACTGCCCGCGGGTATAGACCTCAAGACCATTGAACTTCGCCTTGTAGCCCATCTTCTGGCTCCCCGGCACCCAATAACCGAGGTAGATATAAGGCAGGCCTGCCTCCTTCGCGATGTCGATATGATCGAGGATCATAAACGTGCCAAGCGACCGCTGCGGCACATCCGGGCGGTAGAAGGAGTAAACCATGCTCAGCCCATCATCGAGCACATCTGTCAAAGACACCGCCGTCAGCGCGCTGCTGTCGCCATCGGTGTATTCAACAACCCGTGTGCGGATTGGCGTTTCCTCGATCATTGCGGCGTATTCGAACACATCCATATCCGCCATGCCACCATCGGCGTGGCGACTGTCGAGATAGGTCCGGAACAAGGCGTATTGATCTTCGGTGGCCCAGGGGGAGGTCGCCCGTCTCTGCAAGGATTGGTTGCGCTTCAACGTGCGTTTCTGGCCGCGGCTGGGGCTGAATTTCGACACATCGATGCGCGCCGACAGGCAGGCGGAACAATCCGAACACGATGGGCGGTACAGCACATTCTGCGATCGGCGGAACCCTTGCTGCGACAGGCTGTTGTTCAGCTGTTCAACGCCATCCCCTTGCAACGCCGTGAACAATTTCCGCTCCATCCGGCCATCCAGATAAGGGCAGGGCTGCGGCGCAGTCACATAGAACTGAGGAGCAATTGGCAGTGTATGGCGCATCGGACGGTCGGGTATCCATTGACTGGGCCGAACTTGCGCCATTCTGCCATTGCGGTAGCACTGCGTTTACTCGACCCCATTGATGTGATGATAGCAACGCTGCCCCGATGCGCCAAGAGCCCAGTTGCGTTTTGTCGCTAACAAGCGATATGTCCGGTGTAGGTAACATGCGATCTGTCCGGTTTTATCATGTCTCCGAAAGGAGGCGTTATGAAGCGGACAGAAGTGTTACAGGAAGTTCGACTTATGAAGTTCGAAGACGTGTATTC
>NZ_JAJDWC010000009.1 GCF_022825805.1 Phaeobacter sp. | reverse complement strand
CGAATACACGTCTTCGAACTTCATAAGTCGAACTTCCTGTAACACTTCTGTCCGCTTCATAACGCCTCCTTTCGGAGACATGATAAAACCGGACAGATCGCATGTTACCTACACCGGACATATCGCTTGTTAGCGACACAGACTTTTGTTTTCAGTGACAGCGCGCATGTTTTGTGATATTCTGAACCTCTCAACAGAGCCAGCACCACCGGTGGCGGCCAACGGGCAAAATGCCCCATCTGACGGGGCAGCAACTGCACTGAGATGGCGTCTGGCCTTATTTTAGCAGCTAAGCATTTGTGTCAATCGCGTGGAGAAACCATGCGTTTGCGGACGAGACACTCCAGCGGGTGTCGGGGTAAACCTGCGGTTTGTTTCGCTTTGAGGAAGCGGTCTGATCATCGGATGTCGTGTGCGGCCTGTGAAAGGCCTGTGCCGGAGCCTGTCGAAAAGGGCTTCGCATACATCCGGGTCTTTTGATGTGGCATAATCTGCACCACGAGACGGCCGCGTGTCGCAAAGGCCCCAATGTACGAGTGATCGTTGGTCTGTGTCCTCGCCGGGGAGATGACCAGAGGTGTGTGGGCAAGTCGGCTCCGTGATATGGCACATCAGAATGTACCGGAGGTGGCTGGTCCACCTCCGGAATTTTGCGCGACTTCGATTTTGAAATCCGCGCAGACCGTATCCCAGGGGCGCCTGTTTCCCGGAACCGCCGCAGTCCAAGATCATAACCGACGATCCCAGACGGGCTCAGGTCTGGGCGCGGTCGGCTGCCATCTTTTCCCAAAGAAACGGGTGGAATGGACCGATACGTTGTTCAATTGCGATGCAGGCCTCGACTGCCAGATCTTCGCGCCAGCGGGGTGCTGCGATCTGAACATTGATCGGTTGTGGACCTTTCGGCAGATGGGCCAACCGTGCCGGAACACTGGCTGCAGGAAGTCCGATAAAATTCATCAGATAGGAGTAGACGGCACAGCCAAGTACCTCGTGTACGCCCTCGGCACCTTCGGTGTCGCGGTCCGGTTTGAAAAATGGCTGCGGCAAAAACGGGGTCAGAACCAGCGGATAGTCTTGCATGAACAGCGACCATTCGCGCGCGTAATGGGTACGTTTGGCCATCATCGCCAGAAGTTCCTCGCCCGCGAAGGGTGGGAATTCCTCAAAATAGACGGCGAAGATATCACGAACCGTTTGGGAGCCGGCGCGTTCGATATCGCCATGCAGCATTGCGTAGACCTCTCCCATCAATGCGCGGTAGCCGGTGCGGCCAGCCTCGAACACATCCGGCAATGCAACCTGCTGCACGTCATAGCCCGCATCAATCAGCGCGGTGCAGGCATCATCCAGAGCGGCGTCCACCTCCGGATGCAGATCATAGCCATATGTTTCCTTGCTCATGGCCACTTTGATCGGGCCCTCTGCTGCCGGGCCACGCCAGGGCATCGGCACATGAAATGGATCGCGGGGATCGGGCGCGATCAGGCTGGGCATGGAGAGGGCCAGATCGTGGGCTGTTCGGGTGATCACCCCCTGAACCGACATGCTTTGCGCCAGCAATCCACGCTCTGCGGTCTGGCTGGGGTTCCATGCAGGCACTCGCCCCAGACCAGGTTTGACCGTGAAGGCGCCATTGGCGGCTGCCGGAAACCGCAGCGAGCCGCCGATATCATTGCCATGGGCCAGCGCGCCGATCCCCGCCATCACCGCTGCACCCGCTCCACCGGAGGAGCCGCCCGGTGAAATATGTCTGCCCCAGGGGTTATGGGTGCGCCCATGCAACGGATTGTCGGTATCCGCACGAAAAGAGAATTCTGGCGTGTTGGTGCGCCCGATCACAACGGCCCCGGCCGCTTGCAGGTTTGTCACAACCGGGGCGTCCTGCGGCGCGATCAGATCTTGTAGCGCGACAACACCGTTTGAGGTGGCGCACCCCGCCTGATCGACGTTGATTTTGATGGTCACTGGCACGCCATGCAGCGGCCCGGTGGCGTCGCCTCTGCGGCGGGCTGCATCCAGCGCTTGGGCGCGCTCTAAGGCCTGCTCGCCCAGATCAATGACGACTGCTTTCAACTGCGGATTTACCGCTTCCATACGGGAGAGTGCGGCGCCAACGGCGTCTTCGACGGTGACATCCCCTGCCTTGGTGTGGGGCACCAATTCGCTCGCGCTCAACCGCCATAGATCCGGTGTCGTCATAGATTTGCTCCCAAGGCAGAAGGTCTTGCAAGCAGGTTAGGTGCGACCGGAGAAGTTGCAAGCAAAACCCAACGCCCTGGCCAACACAAACAACGCCAGAGCCCGCTTGGGACTCCGGCGTTTGAATGTTATGACGCGCCGAGCGGTGCGGGGCGCGGAGGCTCAGCGCGTTGTCTATTTGGCGTAGCCAAGTCCCTGCAGCGCCGCGGTGATTTCATCCAGGATGGCAGGATCATCAATTGTGGCTGGCATTTTCCAGGGGGTGCTGTCTGCGATGTTGACCATCGTGCCGCGCAGGATCTTGCCTGATCGGGTTTTGGGCAACCGGTCCACCACGCAGGCCAGTTTGAAGGCCGCGACAGGACCAATTTTTTCCCGCACCAGCTTTACCACTTGTGCGATGATTTCATCATGCGGGGTGTCGCAGCCCGCATTCAGGCAGAGAAAGCCCAAAGGCATCTGCCCCTTGAGACTGTCAGCCACCCCGATCACAGCGCATTCAGCAACATCGGGATGGCCTGCGAGCACCTCTTCCATCGCGCCTGTGGACAGACGGTGGCCCGCCACATTGATCACGTCATCGGTGCGGGCCATTATATAGAGGTAGCCATCCTCATCCTTCATGCCGGCATCACCTGTTTCATAATAGCCGGGGAACGTCGTCAGGTAGCTTTTCTTGAACCGCTCCTCTGCGTTCCACAGCGTCGGCAATGTGCCTGGGGGCAGGGGCAGTTTCACAGCGATTGCGCCCAATTGGCCAGCGGGAACAGGGTTGCCCCCTTCGTCGAGGATATCGACCTCATAGCCGGGCATTGGCACGGCAGGCGATCCCAATTTGGTTTCCAGCTCTTCGATCCCGAGCGGATTGGCAGCAATGGACCAGCCTGTTTCCGTTTGCCACCAGTGATCCACAATCGGGACCTGCAACTGGTCTTGTGCCCACAAAATGGTATCCGGGTCTGCGCGTTCGCCCGCCAGATAGACCTGCTTCAGGCAGTCGAGATCATATTTTTTGACAAATTCGCCTTTGGGGTCTTCGCGTTTCACGGCCCGGAACGCAGTGGGCGCGGTGAAGAAGCTCTTGACCTTGTGCTCTGAAATCACTCGCCAGAACGTGCCAGCATCAGGGGTACCGACCGGTTTGCCTTCGAACACGATGGTGGTGTTGCCGTGGATCAAAGGGGCGTAGCAGATATAGCTGTGGCCCACGACCCAGCCCACGTCAGAGGCCGCCCAGAACACATCGCCCGGATCTACATTATAGATGTTCTTCATCGTCCAATGCAGGGCAACCAATTGGCCTGCCGTGTGGCGGATCACCCCTTTGGGCTGCCCGGTGGTACCGGAGGTGTAGAGGATATAGCAGGGGTGATTGCCTTCGACGGGCACGCAGTCTGCGGGTTCGACACCTTTTGCCCGCAGCGCACCTGCAAGGGACGCCACGTTGTCGCGCAACTCGGCGTAGGAAATCGCGCGCTTCGTGTCCGTGATTGGGCTGTCGTAAATGATGGCGGTCTGTTCACCGCGGCCTGCCTCGACGTGGCGGTCAACAGCGTTGTAGCAGGTGTTGCAGGTTGCATCTGCAAACCATTCATAGAGACCGTCGCCCATGTCGCTCAGCGCTTTGGTGGGGGCGCGGTCCCAGCTGATTGCCTGAGCTGCGGTCATCCAAAACTGTTCTGGGTCGGCTTTCCAGCTCTCATAGACCTCTGAATACGACATGGTTCCTCCTCCTCAAGCCTTGCGCAGAGTTAGAACCAAGAGGCTGTTTCGGGCAAGCATCCTGCGCGATCAGAGGCGGGTTGACCGGAATTATTTGCAATTTTTGCTATGGGAGGTCTGCAAATTTTTGCAAACTCCCGCCTATGGTGCAAATTCCCGGCAATGCGGACCTGAGTTTGCAAAGTTTGCCCCACACAGATGCAGATGGCAGAGCGGACGGCGCTGTGCCGTCCGCTCCGTGATTCTGCGGCTTTGATACGGACGCGTCGTGCCTGCCGCGCCAGTGCCGCATCGGTGTACTGTCTATGCGCGCAGCTGTTAGCCGTAGTGGGCCACTGGCGTGCCCGCGATGGCCGCCATGTTCAGCAATCCACGGGCGGTGATCGATGGCGACACGATGTGGGCCCGGTTGCCCATGCCCATCAGGATCGGTCCAACCTCCAGCCCACTGGCCCGCATTTTCAGGATGTTGCGGACACCGCTGGCCGCATCGGCATGGGCAAAGATCAGGACATTTGCTTCGCCATCCATGCGCGAGTTGGGGAAGATCCGCAGCCGCAATTCCGGATCCAGCGCGGTGTCGATGTTCATTTCGCCTTCGTAGACAAAATCACGGGGTTTATCGTCGAGGATCTTCAACGCCGCGCGCAGCCGTGCACCTGAATCGCAGGTGGTGTTGCCAAATTGGGATTGCGAACACAGCGCAACGCGCGGTTCCAGACCAAATCGACGCACATGCCGTGCCGCGCCCAAAACGGTTTGGGCAATCTGCTCAGGGGAAGGTTCGATTTGGACATGGGTGTCGCCGATGAACAGCGGACCATCCTCCAGGATCATCATCGACAGCGCGCCATGGGGCTCATAGGTGCCGCCACCCAGCACCTGCTGCACATAGTTCAAATGCCAGCGGTATTCGCCAAAGGTTCCGCAAATCAGGCTGTCAGCTTCGCCGCGATGGACCATGATTGCGCCAATGGCGGTGGAATTCGTGCGCATGATTGCCTTCGCCAGATCGGGGGTAACGCCCTCGCGCTGCATCAAGCGGTGATAGCTGGTCCAATAGTCGTAGTAGCGGGGGTCGTTTTCCGGGTTCACGATCTGGAAATCCGTTCCGGGCCGGATGTGCAGCCCCAACCGTTCGCAGCGTTTGGCAATCACATCCGGGCGACCGATCAGAATGGGGGTCTCTGTGGTTTCCTCCAGAATGCCTTGCGCGGTGCGCAGCACACGTTCGTCTTCACCTTCGGCAAAAACGATGCGCCGCGCCGCTGCCTTAGCCGATTCAAACACGGGCCTCATCAGCAAAGCGGATTTGAAGACAGTCTGGTTCAGCTTGGCGCGATAGGCATCCAGATCCTCAATCGGTCTGGTCGCAACGCCGCTTTCCATTGCGGCCTTTGCCACGGCAGAGGACACCACGCCAACAAGGCGGGGGTCAAACGGCTTTGGGATCAGATAGTCCGCGCCGAAATTCAACTGCTCGCCCTGATAGGCTGCTGCCGCTTCGGCGGATGTGGTCATGCGGGCCATTTCGGCGATGCCTTCGACGCAGGCGATCTGCATTGCATCATTGATTTCCGTGGCCCCCACATCCAGCGCACCGCGGAAGATGAACGGGAAGCACAGGACGTTGTTGACCTGATTTGGGAAATCGCTGCGGCCGGTTGCGATGATGGCATCCGGGGCCACTTTGCGGGCCACTTCGGGCAGGATCTCTGGGTTTGGGTTGGCCAGCGCAAAGATGATCGGCTGGGCGTTCATTTTGGCCACCATTTCTGGGGTCAGGACATTGGGACCAGACAGACCCAGGAACAGATCCGCGCCTTCGATCACCTCGTCCAGCGTGCGCAGATCCGTCGGTTGAGCAAAGGCCGCCTTGTGTGGGTTCATGTCTTCGACACGCCCCTCATAGACCAGACCGTTCAGATCACAGAGCCAGATGTTCTCTCGTTTGACCCCCAGTTTGACCAACATGTTGAGGCAGGCAATACCCGCCGCCCCGCCGCCGGTGGAGACGATTTTGATGTCCTCAAACGACTTGTTCGCAACATGAAGCGCATTTTTCGCCGCAGCGCCAACCACGATCGCGGTGCCGTGCTGGTCGTCGTGGAAGACCGGAATGTTCATACGTTCACGGCAGATTTTCTCCACGATGAAACAGTCTGGCGCTTTGATGTCTTCGAGGTTGATGGCCCCAAAGGTCGGCTCCAGCGCGCAGACGATTTCGGCCAGTTTTTCCGGATCGGGTTCATCCAATTCGATATCAAAGCAATCAATGCCTGCAAAATTCTTGAAGAGCACCGCCTTGCCCTCCATCACCGGTTTGGAGGCGAGGGCACCAATATTGCCCAGTCCCAGAACCGCCGATCCATTTGTCACCACCGCGACCAGATTGCCGCGCGAGGTGTAACGCGCTGCGTCTGCCGGGTCTGCTTTGATCTCGATGCAGGCTTCGGCGACGCCTGGTGAATAGGCGCGGGCCAGATCACGACCGTTTGCCATGGGTTTGGTGGCGCGGATCTCCAGTTTTCCAGGGTTTGGGTAGGCGTGGTAATGCAGCGCGGCTTCCCGCAGGGTCTGGGTGTCGGATTTGGTCGTTTTTGTCATCGGAATGCATGTCCTCGGGCGGTCCAGGGAATTTAGTTTAGTGCTAAACTATTATTTGCGACAGGGGAACACCCGATTACGACGGAAGATCCCGCAGGGTCCGGCGCGCAGGGGCTGGTCGTCTAAAAGGTGTCTTCTGTGCTAGACTGTCTCGCATGGGGCGTGTTTGGAAAGCGTAAACTGATCTGACGCGTTCAAGAGCCCAAGAAAATGGCCCGTTGCCTATTCACCTTTGCCAGCGGGTTCCGGTACGGTCCCATATCTTGACCAGATGATCAAAAATCAGGGAATCGCTATGAGCCTCAAAGACGCCGCCACTGCAGTTCGTGAAAACGCACACGCCCCTTATTCCAATTTCAAAGTCGGGGCAGCCATCCGGTCAAAATCCGGTGCCATTTATGTCGGCTGCAATGTGGAAAATGTGGCCTACCCGGAAGGCACCTGCGCTGAGGCCGGTGCGATTGCCGCGATGGTTGCGGCAGGCGAAACAGAGCTTGCCGAGGCCTTTGTGATCGCGGACAGCCCGAGCCCCATTCCCCCGTGCGGTGGTTGTCGCCAGAAGCTGGCCGAATTTGGCGCGGCCGATGTTCCCGTCACTCTCGCCACTACCGATGGCGCGGTGCGGACCACCAATATTGGCGAGTTGTTGCCAGGTGCGTTTGGCGCTGACCACATGGAGCGGAGCTGATCCATGGATGCGCGTGCAATCATCGCAGGGCTGCGACAGGGCCAAGCACCCAGTGATGCGGAGATGCAGTGGTTTGCCGAGGGCCTTGCCAACCAGCAAGTGAGCGATGCCCAGGCCGGTGCCTTTGCCATGGCGGTCTGCCTGCAGGGGCTGTCGGTGGATGCACGACGGGCGCTGACATTGGCCATGCGCGACAGCGGTGATGTGCTGCAGTGGGATTTGGACGGGCCGGTATTGGACAAACACTCCACTGGCGGTGTCGGCGATTGCGTGTCCTTGCTGTTGGCCCCAGCGTTGGCAGCCTGTGGTGCCTATGTTCCGATGATTTCCGGCCGCGGCCTGGGTCATACCGGCGGCACATTGGACAAGATGGAAGCCATTCCCGGCGTCAGCGTGAGTGTCTCAGAAGAACAGCTGCACGCCATGATGCGAGATGTGGGCTGCGCCATTGTTGGTGCCACATCACAGATCGCACCTGCGGACAAACGGCTCTATGCGATCCGCGATGTGACCGGGACTGTTGAAAGCCTCGATCTGATCACTGCATCTATCCTGTCCAAGAAACTGGCGGCTGGCACCGATGCGTTGGTTCTTGATGTCAAACTGGGCTCTGGCGCGTTCATGAAAACCCGCGATGACGCGGAGGCGCTGGCCCGCAGCTTGACGGAGACAGCCAATGCGGCGGGGTGCCGGACCTCTGCCTTGATCACCGACATGAACCAGCCTCTGGCGGCCTCGCTGGGCAATGCGCTGGAAATCAAAGAGATCATGCGCATCCTGTCTGGCCAATCCGGCGCTGACAGCCGACTTGCAGAATTGACCGCGCAACAAGGTGGCGTCCTGCTGGCGCACGGCGGTTTGGTGTCGGACGTGGCCGCCGGTGTTCAGAAAATCAAAGACGCGATTGCGAGTGGCGCGGCCAACGACCGGTTCTGCCGCATGGTCGCGACCATGGGTGGTCCCGCTGATTTCGCAACAACCTGGGAGCAGGATTTGCCAACTGCGCCGATTGTGCGCCAGATCGTGGCGCAGGCGCCCGGTTACGTCGCGACAATTGATGGCGAGGCGCTTGGTCTCGCGGTGGTGCATTTGGGCGGTGGCCGTTTGGTCGAAAGCGATGTGGTCGCCCCCGCGGTCGGGATGTCGGATCTCGCACCACTGGGGGCAGAGATCGCCGAAGGGACCGTCATTGGCACTGTGCATGCCGCTGATGAGGCATCTGCCGATCAGGCGGAGGCGCGTTTGCGCGCGGCCTACACGCTTGCCGAGACCGCGCCAGAGTTGCCGCCACTGATCCATGAGAGGATTTCCTGATGGCCCGGGCCTTTCTTGTCGTGATGGATTCCGTCGGCATCGGCGGCGCACCAGACGCGGGGCAGTATTTCAACGGTGATTTGCCAGACACCGGGGCCAATACGCTTGCCCATATCGCGCAGGCCTGTGCTGCTGGTGAGGCCGAGCAGGGCCGCAGTGGTCCTCTGCATCTGCCGACACTTGATGCACTGGGGTTGGGGGCTGCGGTCGCACAAGCGTCTGCCGTGCCATGTCCCAATCTGGGCGCCAATGGGGCTGCGCCGATTGGTCACTGGGGAGCTGCGCGCGAACTCAGCCCGGGCAAGGACACCCCATCTGGCCATTGGGAGCTGGCTGGTTTGCCGGTGCCCTGGGACTGGGGATACTTCCCGGACGAGACCCCTGCGTTCCCGCCGGAGTTGGTGGCCCATGTCTGTGCGGCTGCAGGGACCGACGGTATTCTGGGCAATTGCCATGCCTCGGGCACCGCGATCATTGCCGAACATGGGGCCGAGCATATGCAGACCGGACTGCCGATTTGCTACACCTCTGCCGACAGCGTGTTTCAGATCGCCGCCCACGAAGAGACATTTGGGCTCGATCGTCTGATTTCCCTGTGCGAACGCGTGGCGCCCTATCTGCATGCGATGAAAATCGGACGCGTGATCGCACGACCCTTTGTCGGCTCTGCCGAAGAAGGATTTTCCCGGACCACCAACCGGCGGGATTTCGCGATCCTTCCACCGGCGCCGATCCTGACGAATTGGGTCCAGGACGCGGGACAGAAGGTGCACGGGATTGGCAAAATCGGGGACATTTTCTCCATGCAGGGGATCGACACCTTGGCAAAGGGAGAGGATCTGCACCTTATGGAGCATCTTCATTCCGCAGTGGACACCGCAGAAGAGGGCAGCCTGACGTTTGCAAATTTTGTGGAGTTTGACAGCTTATATGGCCACCGCAGGGACATATCCGGCTATGCGCGTGCGTTGGAGTGGTTCGACCGAGAGCTGGCCAAACTCTTGCCGAAACTGAAGGCGGGTGACCTGCTGGTCCTGACGGCGGACCACGGCAATGACCCGTCCTGGCCGGGCACGGACCACACCCGCGAACAGGTGCCGGTTCTCATGGCGCTCGGCGGTGAGGGCGGCTCAGCCGGGCCACTTGGGGCGCTGAACTTTGCTGATGTGGCAGCCACCGTCGCCTCCCACCTTGGGGTCCCTGCACAGGGGCCGGGGCGGCCAGCGCTGTAGCGGGCGATCCCCTAACTGACAAAATGGATGACGCCAAAGCCGGGAAATATCTTGCGAGTTGCGTCATCCAAGGACTATGACCATTTGAAATTTCCTGAAAGGAGTGTCCCATGTCCGATCACTTGACCGTTGTTGACCATCCTTTGGTGCAGCACAAACTGACGCTTATGCGCGACAAGGGCACATCGACCGCAGGGTTCCGCCGCCTCTTGCGGGAGCTGACCCAGCTGCTGGCCTATGAAATCACCCGCGAGATGCCGCTGACAACCACCACCATCGACACCCCGATGGAGGAAATGGAAGCCCCGATCCTGGCGGGCAAGAAACTGGCGTTGGTCTCCATCCTGCGCGCGGGCAACGGCATGCTTGATGGCGTGCTGGAGTTGATCCCCTCCGCCCGGGTTGGATTTGTGGGCTTGTACCGCGACGAAGAGACCCTGCAGCCGGTTCAGTATTACTTCAAGGCGCCTGAAGGCCTGAAAGACCGTATGGTCATCGCCGTTGACCCGATGCTGGCAACCGGCAACAGCTCTGCTGCAGCGATTGACCTGCTGAAAGAGGCTGGTGCCAACGACATCCGCTTCCTGTGCCTGCTGGCCTCGCCCGAAGGTGTTGCCCGGATGAAGGATCTGCATCCGGATGTGCCGATTGTCACGGCATCTCTGGATCGCGAGTTGAATGATAAAGGATACATCCTGCCTGGTCTCGGCGATGCCGGGGACCGGATGTTCGGCACAAAATAACGCGGCTGTTCAGCACCCTATTGGGGGTGCGGGATGAAAAACAAAATGGGGCGTCGCGTGTTGCGGCGCCCCTTGTGTTGCTAATGGCTGGCCCAGGCGCGTTCGAATTGAACGGGGTGTGACAGCCGCTGTGGATCTCGTTGTGATGTCTCAGAAAATCGGGATTGCGCGCTTTACTCATCTGCTCTTTTGAGGCATCTTTTGCCTATATCTTGTGGGGCGGTCTGCGAATGCTTACCAGAATTATTGCAGGTGTGTTGATAACGGCAGCGGCGCTTTCGGCAGGTGGGCCGAGCACGGTCTGGGCACAAGACGTGCGCACGGCAGAGCCGCCAGCGGAGTTTCCCCCAGCGTCATTCACCGGCAAGCAATATGTCGATAGCCGCGGGTGCGTGTATATCCGTGCGGGCATTGATGGCAATGTCACCTGGGTGCCTCGCGTCAGCCGCAGTCGCCAGCAGCTCTGCGGTTTTGAGCCGACATTGATTGCTGGGTCCGGTGCTGATGGGGCTGGTGAGCAACCGCAGGCAGAAGCGCCGTCCGCCTCGGTCGAGTTGGCCCAGGATGTAGAGATTATCACGCTGCCGGGGGCCGATGCGGCAGCACCGCAGACAAGTCAGACAGGCCAGACGGGTCAGACAAGCGGTGCCGCAGACCTTACGGCGGCGGCGCAACCCACCGCGCCAGCCGTGGTGACCACCACGAAACCGCGCCGCAGCGTCGCAGCGGGCGGTGCCAAGTCGGCTGTTGCGCCATTGCGGCGCGTACCAGCGTCTTACGACGACGCCTATCGCCCCTCCGCGCAACCCCTGACGATCCTGTCGCAGAACCGGCGCGCGCCCTGTCAGGGGGCGTCAGAACTGAGCGCACGCTACATCAATCAAGGCGCCAACGTGCGCTGCGGGCCGCAGCAGGGCGGCTTCGGCAATCGGCGGTCAGCTGGTGGCTTTGATGACGCCACACGGGTGATGCCGAAACATGTCTATGAGACACGGCTGCAAAGCCAGGATTTGTCGGTGCCAGAGGGCTATCGCCGGGTTTGGCAGGACGGTCGTCTGAACCCACGCCGCGCAGAAATGTCCCTCGGTGAAGTGCGCCGCCTGTCCGGTAGGCGCGATGTCAATGTCGTGGATACTGACAGAGGCGCTGTTGTGCTGCCTCCGTCAGAGCCCATCGCACGGAACCGCTATCAGGACCAAGCCCAAGACCAAGCTAAGGGGCAGGAGGCAGTGGTGAGCCAGCTGTCGACCCGTTCGGCCCCCGCCGCCACAGTATCAGAGCCTCGTTATATCCGGGCTGCGACATTTGCGGATGGCACCGCGGCGGAACTGGCGGTGCAGCGCCTTGCCGAGCGAGGATTGCCTACGCGCCTCGGGACCGTGACCCGCAATGGACATCCGCATCGCGTTGTTCTTGTTGGACCTTTCCAGGATGTGACTGCCTCACAATCGGCGCTGAGGACAGTGCGGGCTGCTGGTTTCAGTGGCGCCATCCTTCGCAAGGATTAGCACGCGGGCCTACGGGCATTGGTGACTGGTTGAACGGGCCTGGCTCGGCGGGTCCCAGTGTTATCATGTATTGAAGGTTATCATGTGTTGAAGAATTGGCGTTGACGGTGTCGTGGCCATCGCGGGCGATACCCCATCCGCATCAGATATTCAGTCGGATGCTCAACTGGGCTCTTCAGCCACAGATATTCTGTAGCTGCACCCAATCACGATCATTCAGCACCGGGTTCAAGGCGCGCCCTGCCATCGGGTCGGCCTCGATCAGGCCAAGGGTCGTCTCGCCCGTTACGTCAAGCGCATAGGCATAGGGGGTGGACGGTACGGCGGTCTGCGCGAATTCAGCCAGCAACAGATCCTGGTCAACAGCCGGGCGCGGTGCGCTGACGTTGGTTTCACTGAACTGGTCCAGGGTCTCGCGTGTGATCTGACCGGTGGTGAGCATCCGAAAGCTCGCCTGGATCCCACCGGCGTCCAGCAGCTCGGCGAGCGGATCGCTTTGGTTGGCGCGGGCGCGCTCGGCGATCACCGCTCCGGCAGCCACTGCGGGATCTTCGTAGTCTTCGACAAAACTGCGGTTCAGCAACACGATATCGCCGGGCAAATAGAGGCTGGTGGCCACACCGCTGCGCAGCACGACGATCTGGCGCACGTCCAACCGTTCAGCCATGCGGGTCAGGATCGCTGTGGTTTCGCGGGTGTTGCAGGCCTGGCCTGCCACGCGTTCGATCCGACCCAAAAGCGCCTGTCCCAGCGCCTTACGTTTGATGTCTGGGACCACATTCACCGTGTGCCGCAACAGGGCATCCGGCAGCCAAAACACCCCGAGGCCACCCATGATGGTCAGCAAGGCAACCAGAATGATGGATCGCAGCCGTCCGGGGCGTGCCCGGGCGCGGGACAGGGCCGTTTGCAGCCGGTTGATCGCCTCGAGCATCGCGGTTTCGTCTTCCCCGATCTCCAGTGTTTCATCAGGGTCGCCATGAGGATGGAACAGGGCAGGGTACTCGCCGGGATTTTGACGCTCCAGCGCAGCCAGAGACCAATGCGCCAGCGGGCGGTCATTCATATCGGCGATTGTCATGGTCGCATCGCCGATGGAAATGATCACATCGCGTCGCTGAGCATCGCGACCCGGCCGCCATAAGGCCGCGGCCTCCAGCCGTTGATACTCCCGCAATGCTGTCATGTTGCGTTGTTGCCTCTGAGCCTGTGTTCTATGCCGCAAATAGCATGGTCACGATGACCGCAGCAATTCCCTTTCGTTGCCGCGATCATCCAGAGCGTGTCGCCCGCCACCGCTTGGATGGTGGCAGACTTACAGGTCCGCCGCAATTTTCCGCAGCTCGAACTTCTGGATTTTGCCGGTGGAGGTTTTGGGCAGCTCTTGAAACACCACGTGTTTCGGGGCTTTGAACCCTGCCAGCGTTTCACGGCTGAACGCGATCAGGGCCTCGGCTTCGACGCTGGTGCCGTCCTTCAACTCGATGAAGGCACAGGGCACTTCGCCCCATTTGTCATCGGGCTTTGCGACCACCGCCGCGAGATTGACCGCCGGGTGGGCCATCAGCACCCCTTCGACTTCGACAGATGAGATATTCTCTCCACCGGAAATGATGATGTCTTTGGCCCGATCCGAGATCTGAATATACCCGTCGGGATGCTGCACGGCGATATCACCGGAATGGAAATAACCGCCCGAAAACGCCTCTGCCGTGGCCTCCGGATTTTTCAGATAGCCTTTCATCACCGAATTGCCCCGCATGACAATTTCGCCCTGATCCTGACCGTTGCGATCAATTTGCGTCATGTCGCTGTCCATCACCGTGATGTGCTCCATCATCGGAAATGCCACACCTTGCCGGGCCTTGATTGCGGCGCGCTCTTGTTGGTCCAGGTCATCCCAGGCTGCGCCGTTCCACAGGCATTCGGTGACATGCCCGTATGTTTCGGTCAAACCGTAGACTTGCGTCACATGAAATCCGAGCGCTTCGATTTTTTCCAATGTCGCCGGAGCAGGGGGCGCGCCCGCGGTAAAGACCTCGACCGTGTGTTCAAACGCGCGGCGCTGCGTCTCTGGGGCGTTGACAATCATATTGAGCACAATCGGCGCGCCGCCAAAATGGGTCACCCCTTCATCGGCTATGGCATCATAAATCGCCGGTGCGGTGATATCGCGACAACAGACCAAAGTGCCACCAAGCACAGGCATCATCCAGGTGTGGTTCCAGCCGTTGCAGTGAAACAGGGGCACGATGGCGAGGTACTTGGGCCGCATGACCATCTGCCAGGAAATAACAGTGCCCATGGTCATCAGGTAGGCACCGCGATGGTGGTAGACCACGCCTTTGGGACGGCCGGTGGTGCCGGAGGTGTAGTTCAGAGCCAGGCTTTCCCATTCGTCTTCGGGCATGATCCATTCAAAATCATCTGCCCCGTCTGCCAGCATATCTTCATAGACCGGGTGCTTGCCGGACGCCGGGTAGCCCGCAGCCGGGTCCGGGATCTCAACAATCAAAGGACCTTCCCCGTCACAGAGCGTTTTTGCGGCCTCGGCCAGTTCCAGGAATTGGCTGTCCACCAGCGCGACTTTGGCAGCGCCGTGATCAAAGATATAGGCCACTGTGCTGACATCCAGCCGGGTGTTGATCGTGTTCAACACACCGCCGCAGGCGGGCACGCCAAAATGGGCCTCGGCTTGGGCGGGGAGGTTCGGGATCAACGTGGCGACAACGTCCCCGGGGGCAACGCCCAGCTTGCTGAGTGCAGAGGCCAGCCGGGTGCAGCGGGCATAGTATTCCGCATAGGTCTTGCGATGGTCGCCATAAACCACAGCGTCGACATCTGCAAAAACCTGAGCCGCCCGGCGCAAATGTGACAGCGGTGTCAATGGCACGTAGTTGGCGGCTGTCTTTTCCAAGCCTGTTTCGTCTGCCATCCAGCCCATGAGCGCCCCTCCCAAGATGATTCATGCGTTGTGACCTCCAGATATTGCGCAAAGTTGCGCGCAATGAAAGCAGCAAGATCTTTTTCGCCCTTTTGATCAGTGGTTTTCTTCGGTTTCAAAACGGCTTAGCTTGGTTTTCATGATTTTGTCTCCTGGCCGATCTTATGTGTTTATACTTAGCGTCATCGAACTTCCGAGTTTTGATGAGTTGACGTCATGCGTGAAAACGGTTCAGTTAGGCTCATGATCCGCCCCGGTTTTCTTACCCCTTCAGAGCGTCGAGAGCTTGAGGCTTGCGTGCGCAGTCAT
>NZ_JAJDWC010000158.1 GCF_022825805.1 Phaeobacter sp. | reverse complement strand
CTTCTTCTTGAGCTTCGAGCTTAACGGCCCGCGCCCCGTTCGATTTTTGAATATTTAAGGTTCAAAAATCGCCCAGGACGCTACCAACTGGGGAAATTTCAAACGCCCCTTTTGGGGAGATTACATCCGGCACTTACATGCGCCGGTTTGCCGGGACCTGCCGATACATGCATTTTGATATCTATGGCTGGACACCATCTGCTGCGCCAGCGCGCCCCAAAGGCGGCGCATTGCAAGGTGCGCGGGCGCTATGCGACGCACTCGGTGAAATGCTTGATATCGACGCCAATGGCGACAGTGCATGACAGATACGCGCCGAACCCCTGCAAATGGTCGTGTGGCCGCGCACGACATGGTTCCGTTTCCTACAGGCCATAGGGCCGTTGAAGGCGCGCCATTCACTGTTTCAGTCCCTGTTGCAGATCTGCTGCGTCGGCCAGAGGGGCCGAGGGACAGGCAGCTGCTCTTAGGGGCAAATGTCCTGGTGTTTGAAACCGTGGGTGAGTGGTGTTTTGTGCAGGCTCTTGCCGATGATTATGTCGGCTATGTCGCAAGGTCCTGTCTGCACCCGACAAAGGAACCGGCAACGCATAGCGTCCAGACACCAGCAACCCATGCCTATGCAGAACCCAACATGAAGTCGCCTGATCTTCTGGCGCTGTCATTTGGTGCGCGCCTTCGTGTTATCGGTGAAAACGGGAGCTTTTTTCAAACCGAGCAAGGCTTTGTGCCGCGCGGGCATTTGCAACACTGCGACGATCACATGCAGGACCCGATCGCTGTTGCGGAACTGTTCCTTGGCACGCCGTATCTGTGGGGCGGAAACAGCCGTGCGGGCATAGATTGCTCGGGTTTGGTTCAGGCGGCTCTGTTGGCCTGCGGGATCCCGTGCCCGGGTGACAGCTACCAACAGGAGCAAGAGCTGGGCCGTGCGATTCCCCTTGGTGCCTGCCAGGTCCCAGACGATCTTCAGCGCGGCGATTTACTGTTTTGGAAGGGCCATGTGGCGCTGATGCACTCCGCAGACACTATGATTCATGCCAACGCTCATCACATGGCAGTTGTGCTGGAACCTGTCGACGCGGCCGTTGCCCGCATCCTTGACCAGGGCGACGGGCCTGTGACCTGCCACAGAAGACTGACCGAGTAAGAAAACTGGCCGACTAAACCGCCACGGGTGACGGCGATCATTTCAGATCAAGAAACCGACCGGATCAGTTTGCGTTCTAGGACCCGCAGCACAGTTTTGAGATCGTGCCCGCGCTTTAGCACCTGACCGTCCATACCAACCACCGCGTACTGCCCCTGGCGTCCGCGCAACTTCGGTCGTTTTTCAATCCGGTAGAGCGGGTTTTCCGCAGTCCTTCGAAACACTGAAAACACCGCGAAATCGCGCAGGGAAGAAATGCCGTAGTCCCGCCATTCGCCAGCCGCCACCATGCGCCCATAAAGAGAAAGGATCACCGACAGTTCTGTCCGGTGAAACGCCACCTGTTGGGGCGCAGCAGCCTGCTGGAAGGGTTCGATTTTATCAAAGCTCATAAGAACAAACTTGCCTCAATCAGGGACCAAATCAAGCCCCGTTGCGCAGATGGCTAGGCCTGATACCGCGCCAGAAAGATCTCGATTGCGTCGTCGATGACCCGTGTTCTTTCCGCATCCGTTATCTCAGAGGAGATATTGAACAGCAGCCGCAGGCAGAGGTCGGCTCTGCACAATTCCGCAAATTGATCTGCGGCGAGGTTCAGATCCGCGATCTGAAAGTGCCCGCGCTCCACCCCAGCGGCCAAATAATGCGTCAACTGTTTGCGAATGGTCATTGGGCCACTTTCGTAGAACCACCGCCCGAGATCCGGGAAACGCTCTGCCTCGGCCACGCTGATGCGGAACATCCGGATGCCAAAATCTGATAACATAACAGAAAGAATATGCGTTCCCGCAGCCCGCAGCGCAGCCCTCGGATCAGACAAACACGAAGAGAAATCCTGCACAACATCGGCCTGAACTGCACACCCATGTTTGGCCACCTCCATAAACAGCAGGCGTTTTTCAGGGAAATAACGATATAGAGTTGCTTTGGACACGCCTGCGGTGCGGGCGATGTCATCCACGCTGGCGCGTTCATAGCCATGCTGCATAAATATCTCACGAGCGCCCTGCAGCACCTGTTCGTATTTTCGACCTGTTTTCACCGCTGAAATTGCCAACCCATAAGATTTCACCCAGTTTGTTTGATGTACGTCCCGCTGCCGCGCGCTGCCTGCCAGAGCCAAGCAGGCCGTTTTGTCCACCCGTTACGAAACCACGGTCTTAGCGGTTGATATGCTTCACGGCCAATCACGTCTGCGCTGGAACAAAGAAGACCTGCCAGCGGCCAACATCTTGCTTTCCGCACCGTCGATTTCCGGCTACCAATTGCAGCAATGATCGAGATTTTTCTAAGAACACTCCCCTTCTTTGCGATTATCGGCCTTGGCTACTGGGCCGGGCGCAGCCGTTTCTTCAGCGAAGAGGCGACCGCCAATCTCACAAAATTTGTGTTCTACTTCCCCCTTTCGGCGATGATCTTTCGGTTTGCTGCCAATCTGTCATTTGCCGAAATCTTCGATCCTCGCTTGATCCTGGGGTACCTGCTGGGGACCTTGGCCGTTTACCTGCTGGCCACATTGGTTGCCGTTGTCCGCGGGCTGGATATGCAAACCGCCGCAGTCGAGGCGCAATGTGCAGCAATCGGAAATGTCGGCTTTCTTGGTTTGCCCATGATGGTGTTACTGTTCGGCGCCGCATCGGTGGGTCCGATGATGCTGGTACTAAGCGTCGACCTTGTGGTGTTTTCCTCGCTGATTGTCATTTTGATCAATGCGGGGCGCGGCTCCGGTTTGGGTATGACCACGTTAAAGCTGGTCGGACGTGGATTGCTGCACAATCCAATGATCCTCTCGATTTGCGCCGGATTGATCTGGTCAAGTCTCGCGCTGCCGATACCCGCGCCCGCAAATGCCTTCCTGGATCTACTAGGCGGTGCGGCCACACCCGGCGCGCTGTTTGCAATTGGTGCGTCACTTGCCTCCAAATCGGCGGAACGGATCCAGATTGCAAGCTGGCTGAGCTTTGCCAAATTGGTGCTGCATCCAGCATTGGTCGCCCTCTGCGTGCTGGTGATCATTCCGGTCGACCCATATGCGGCCGGTGTCGCTATTGCAGCTGCAGCTCTGCCTGTTGCCGGAAATGTCTATATGGTGGCCCAGCATTATGGTGTTGCCCCACATCGGGCATCTGCCGCGATCCTCGTCTCGACAAGCCTATCCATAGTCAGTCTGCCCATCGTGATCGCCTGGGTAAGCGCGCTTAGTCTTCAGTAATCGCGACACTGTGGCCTGCGTTTAACATTTTGCAAGTATATGTCGCAAAAACAGGGGGCACGGGCGCTCCATCACTGGACCCTGCCCGCCACCACAGGTAGCGATAGTGCACCACAACACAAAGGAGTCGCCTCATGGAAACGGTCTCGGAAAATGCTGCTTTTGGCGGCATACAGGGTGTTTATCGTCACGCCAGCAGCAGCACCAATTGCGACATGACCTTTGGACTTTTTCTGCCAGAAGAAGTGAAGGATGGGCCAGTGCCGATCCTGTGGTATCTCTCCGGCCTGACCTGCACGCATGAAAATGCGATGACCAAGGCGGGGGCGCAGTCCTGGTGTGCCGAACAGGGTATTGCCATCGTTTTCCCTGACACCTCTCCCCGTGGTGCAGGAGTTGCGGATGATGACGCCTATGACCTCGGCCAGGGCGCAGGTTTCTATGTGAACGCGACCCAGGATCCATGGGCGCCGCATTTCCAGATGTGGGACTACATCACCGAAGAGCTGCCAGCTCTCCTGGGAGAGCATTTTGCAATCGATCTCGACCGTCAGGCCATCACTGGTCATTCCATGGGCGGTCATGGTGCCTTGACCATGGCAATGAACCTGCCAGGGCGGTTCCGCTCTGTATCCGCATTTGCACCGATCTGTCATCCAACGGGCAGCGATTGGGGCCGCAAACAATTGAATGCCTATCTGGGCGATGACGAAAGCCGCTGGGCCACGCATGACGCATCGCTAATGATGCAGGAAAAAGGGTTTGATGGGCCCATTTTGGTCGATACCGGCACTGCAGACCAATTCCTGGATCTTTTGAAACCAGAAGCCCTTGCCCAAGCTGCTGCAGCCCGTCGTCAGCAGTCCACCCTGCGCATGCAGCCCGGCTATGATCACAGCTATTTCTTCGTTTCCACCTTCATGGAAGACCATGTCGCCTTCCATGCCGAAGCGCTCTATCAGGACTGATCCATGACAGACTTTGACTACGATCTTATCATCATCGGGTCGGGTCCCTCGGGACGTACGGCAGCAATTCAGGCGGCCAAGCTCAAACGCCGCGTTTTGGTCATCGATCGCAAGGACCGTTTGGGCGGCGTTTCTGTCCACACAGGCACCATTCCGTCCAAAACCCTGCGCGAAACTGTGCTGAACCTGACCGGCTGGCGCGAACGCAGCTTCTATGGCCGCAGCTACCGGGTCAAAGACACTATCAAAGCCGAGGATCTGAAGGCGCGGTTGCATATGACCCTCGACCATGAGGTTGACGTGCTTGAGCATCAGTTCAACCGCAACCACGTTGATACGCTCGCGGGGCTGGCCCATTTCGTTGGCCCCAATGCAGTCGAAGTCGAAACCGAAGCCGGTGACACGACCATCGTGACCAGCGAGAAGTTTCTGATCGCGACGGGCACGCGCACCTACCGGCCGGACTATGTGCCCTTTAATGGCACAACGGTTGTCGACGGGGACGAGTTCCTCGAAATGGCTGAAATCCCTCGCTCTTTGATCGTTGTTGGGGCCGGTGTCATCGGGGTGGAATATGCCACGATGTTTGCGGCGCTCGATGTGCGTGTCACGCTGGTCGAACCGCGTGAGACCTTCCTTGATTTCATCGACCGCACGCTGATCCAGGAATTCACGCATCAGATCCGTGAAAACGGTGTCGATCTGCGTCTGGGATCTGCGATCGAAGCCATCGAAGACGAAGGCGAACATATTGAGGTCACGCTGGAAAACGGCCGCCACGTTCGCGGTGAAATGCTGCTCTTTGCAGCGGGCCGTATGGGCAATACCGAAAAGCTGAACCTCAAGGCCGTCGGGCTGGAAACCGATCACCGTGGTCGTTTGTCGGTGAAGCGGTCCACCTATCAAACTGATGTGCCTTATATCTATGCAACTGGCGACGTGATTGGCCACCCATCGCTCGCCTCCACTTCCTTGCAACAGGGGCGCGTTGCTGCCTGTCACGCAATGGAGGTTCCCACCGTTCCCGAGAGCCCATGGTACCCCTATGGCATTTATTCCGTTCCGGAAATGTCTACCTGCGGCATGTCAGAGGAAGAGTTGAAGCAACGAGGCGTCCCTTATGAAGTGGGCATCGCGCGCTTCCGCGAAACCTCTCGTGGGCATATTATGGGGTTGGAACACGGCATGCTGAAAATGCTGTTTTCCTTGAAAACCCGTCGTGTCCTGGGGGTGCAGATCGTTGGCGAAGGCGCGACAGAGCTGATCCACATTGCCCAGGCGGTGCTGAACCTGCAAGGTACGGTGGATTACTTTGTCCAAAACACCTTCAACTACCCGACTTTGGCGGAGGCCTACAAAATCGCGGGGCTGGACGCCTTCAATCGGATGCCCATCCCGGACGAATACAAAATGATGGCCGCGCCGAAAGATGCCGCAGACAAATCAGGCAAGTCGGCTAAGGCAGATGCATCGGGTGCGACAGAAACCGCTGCAGAATGACTGCGCTTTACATCGACGCGGATGCCTGCCCGGTCAAAGCGGAGGCCGAACGTGTTGCCACCCGTCACGGGTGGCGCATGTTTGTGGTTTCAAACGGCGGATTGCGCCCCTCCCAGAACCCGCTGGTTGAAACAGTGATTGTCGCGGAAGGCCCGGATGTCGCGGACATGTGGATCGCGGACAGATGTGGCCCTGGTGACGTTGTGGTCACTGGCGATATTCCTCTGGCCTCGAAATGTCTCGACGCTGGGGCGCAGGTTTTGCGCCACAACGGCGAGCGCTTTACCAAAGCCAATATCGGACAACAGCTGGCCATGCGCGATCTGATGGCAGATCTGCGCGCAGCAAACCCGCTCGGAACACAGGGCGGTGGCAAGAGCTTCGGAAAAGCGGATCGGGCGCGGTTTCTGGATGCTCTGGAAAGGGAAATCCGAGCCGCAAAATCAGCACGCTGACCCCAACACAACAGAAACCGTGTTCGGATCATCCCTGCTGCGGGGCCATATCGGCATGATGCGCCAGTTTTACATGGTTACCCATTGCTCACAAACACGTTCTACGCGAGACATTCTGTGGTCATAGAGTAAAGGCGCCGGATATGTCCGATGCGATAAGGTTCAAACTGATCGGTATTCTGGCAGCCGTTGGCGCCGCGCTGTCGTTTTCAGTGATTGATGTCATCACCAAATTCCTGTCCGGTGACTACCCTCTCTATCAGGTCGTGATGCTGCGCTCTATCGTTGCCATGACCGTCTTGCTCAGCGTGATCATTCCGCTGGAGGGCGGCTATCGTATTTTACGCACCCGTCAGCCTGGGCTGCACATGCTGCGCTGCCTGGCTGTTCTGTTCGCCAACCTGTGTTTCTTTACCGGGCTGTCGGTCATGCCCATTGCAGAGGCTGTGGCGATTGCGTTTGCAACCCCATTGGTGGTGACCACGTTGTCAGTGGTGTTCTTGAAAGAACGGGTCGGACCATGGCGCTGGCTGGCTGTGGTCGTTGGGTTCCTTGGCATCCTGATCATCATGCGGCCCGGACCGGGCACGTTTCAGGCGGCTGCTTTGCTGCCGTTTCTCGGCGCCTGTGGCTATGCAACACTGCATGTGCTGACCCGGCAAGCGGGCGGAAAGGACAAGGCCGCAACACTATCCTTCTATCCAACGCTCGGTTTCCTCGTCGTCAGCGCCGTGGCAGGTTTGGCCACGGGCGATGGTCGTTACGCCACGCCAGACAGTGCTGTGACAAGCTTTGTGCTGCGGGCCTGGTCCTGGCCGACCACAGATGACTGGCTCCTGTTCCTGATCTTGGGTTTGGCAGGCTCTACCGGCGGCTATCTGGTCAGTCAGGCCTATCGGCAATGCGAAGCGGGGTTGGTGGCACCGTTCGAATATATCGCCATGCCGATGGCGGTGTTTTGGGGTGTGATGGTTTTTGATGAATGGCCGGAACTGCCTGTATGGGTTGGATCTGCCTTGATCGTTGGCGCAGGTCTGGTGTCGCTATGGCGCGAAACGCGGCCCAACCGCACCACCACACGCCCGCGCCCCAGGTCCATGGGGTGATAGGTGATGGGTGATATGGGGTGATGGACAGGGGCAACTGGCCCAGGCGTAACAGACCTATAGGCAACCGCAGCCCGAACAGGTTTTGCACAGACGAATAGGTTATACTTAGCGTCATCGAACTTCCGAGTTTTGATGAGTTGACGTCATGCGTGAAAACGGTTCAGTTAGGCTCATGATCCGCCCCGGTTTTCTTACCCCTTCAGAGCGTCGAGAGCTTGAGGCTTGCGTGCGCAGTCATC
>NZ_JAJDWC010000155.1 GCF_022825805.1 Phaeobacter sp. | reverse complement strand
GATGACTGCGCACGCAAGCCTCAAGCTCTCGACGCTCTGAAGGGGTAAGAAAACCGGGGCGGATCATGAGCCTAACTGAACCGTTTTCACGCATGACGTCAACTCATCAAAACTCGGAAGTTCGATGACGCTAAGTATAATACCCAATTTTGTGCTCCTTTTCCCTGTCATGTGGGGGTGTCACACCCCCACACCCCCGTGGAGTATTTGTGGAAAGATGACGGCGCATTCACTTCGCCTTAAGGTTGATTTTCGCATAATGGTTCCGCGGCACAGGCTGGAGAGCCGATGGTCGTGAAAGGTGACGGCGCGCTTGCCCATTAGGCGGAGAGCTCGGGGGCGAGCGCGTCTTTGCCATGCATATTTGTGCCATGCTTGATTTTGCCACGCTTGTTTTTGCCTGGCATGTCTTGGCCTTGTGTCTCTCGGTTCGGACTGTCTTTGGCTGTCATCTTTCCAAAAATACTCCCGCCGGAGGCATCCGCGGTCCATCTGGAACGATACGATCTGCGTTTTCACAGCGACCTCGCGATCAGTTCCTTCATGATTTCGTTGGTGCCGCCATAAATCCTCTGGACGCGGGCGTCGGCCCACATTTCCGCAACGGCGTATTCCTGCATGTAGCCATAGCCACCATGCAGCTGCACACATTCGTCAAGCACTTCGCCCTGGGTGTCCGTGGTCCAGTATTTGGCCATTGCCGCTTTTTCGACGGTCAGTTTACCGGCCAGATGTTCGACCATGCATTCATCCAGAAATGCGCGGGCCACTTTGGTTTTTGTCTGGCATTCCACCAGTTTGAACCGCGTGTTTTGAAACTGGGTCAGGGGGCCGCCAAACGCTTCGCGCTCTTTGCAGTAGGCGATGGTGCGTTCAACTGCGCCCTCCATGGCGCCCACGGCACCGCAGGCGATGATCAGCCGCTCTTGCGGCAGTTGCTGCATCATCTGATAGAACCCTTGGCCCTCGGTTCCACCCAGGATGTTCTCAGGCGGGACAGCGATATTGTCGAAAAACAACTCGGATGTATCCGCCGCATGCAGCCCGACCTTTTCCAGATTGCGCCCGCGTGAGAACCCCTCGGCACCATCGGTTTCCAACGCGACCAGAGAGATCCCTTTGGAGCCTTCCGTCGGATCGGTCTTGGCCGCAACCAGGATCAGATTGGCGTGCTGGCCATTGGTGATGAAGGTTTTTTGTCCCGACAGCCGGTAGACGTTGCCATCTTTCACCGCCTTGGTTTTGATCCGTTGCACATCTGAACCTGTGGAGGGTTCTGTCATGGCCAGCGCCCCGACCAGTTCGCCGCTGATCATCTTGGGCAGCCAGCGCTGTTTTTGCTCTTCGGTGCCATAGGCCAGCACATAATGCGCGACGATGCCGGAATGGATGCCGTGGCCCCAGCTTGCCAGGTTGGCGCGGCTGCCTTCGATCAGGATTGCGGCTTCGTGGCCGAAGTCACCGCCAACGCCGCCGTATTCTTCGGGCACCGAGGGGCACAGCAGGCCAAGTGCGCCTGCTTCCTGCCAGGTTGAGCGATCCATCATGCCCTGTTTGCGCCAGCTTTCGAAACGCGGCGCCCATTCACGGGTGATGAACTGGGCGGTCATATCGGCCAACATACGGTGTTCATCGGTCATCCAGCTGGATGTGTGCTCTGCGCTCATGGGCTCCCTTTCTCTTTGGCGGGTGGGATGCGGTTTCGATGGATGGATGATCAGCCTAGCGTTTTCGGTCTTCGAGTTCGGAATTGAACAGTCGAAGTCGATGGCTGAGGTTGTCGTGATTGGTGACGCTGTCGAAATTCTCAAACAAAAACGACAGTGCTTCGCCTTCGTCCAGGCCCGCCTCCTGAGAGAAGCGGCGCAGTCGCCGATAGCCATCTTCGGTCATGGCAATGGGCAAGCGACGGGTGAGACGAAAACGTTTTGGCATGCGGTCTCCTTTGGTCGGCGTGGGGCCAGAACTGGCCGCAGCCCATGATGATCTTTTTGGGCGGTTGGGCTGGCGCCGCGTATTGGCGCCAGTCCTTGTTTGAAGCGGTGTCCGTCGGTGTCGACCGGCATCCCGCGGGCGCAACCGTGCGGCTTAGAACTGCTCTGCGTCCAGTGCCATCACCGTGTCCGCTCCGCTTTGGATGCGGGCCAGATGCAGGGCTGTTGCCGGAAGCTGCCGTGCCATGTAATAGCGGCCGGTGGCGATTTTTGTCTCGTAGAACGCCGCGTCAGAGGCGCCAGCGTCGCAAGCCGCCTGCGCAGATTTCGCCATGTGGGCCCACATCAAGCCAAGGCAGACATGTCCGAACATATGCATGAAGTCATTGGAACCGGCCAAAGCGTGGTTGGGGTTTTTCATGCCGTTTTGCATGAAATACATCCCCGCTGCCTGCAGATCTTTTGATGCTGCCTTGAGCGGATCAATGAAATCGCGGATGAAATCCTCCGACATGTCGCCGCTGTCTTTGCAGAAGGTTTTGACCATTTCGAAGAAGGCCATGACATGTTTGCCGCCATCCTGCGCCAATTTGCGGCCCACCAGATCCAGGGCTTGGACGCCATTGGCGCCTTCATAGATCATGGCGATCCGCGCATCGCGGGTATATTGGGACATCCCCCATTCTTCGATGTAGCCGTGCCCGCCATAGACCTGCTGGGCCTGCACCGTCATGTCGTAGCCTTTGTCGGTGAGGAAGCCCTTGATCACCGGGGTCAGTAGCGAGATCAGGCCATCGGCGTCAGCGTCACTTGCCCGGTGGGCTTTGTCGAGCATATGCGCGCCCCACAGGATGAACGCCCGCGCGCCTTCCGCAAAGCTTTTCTGATCCATCAGATTGCGCCGCACGTCGGGATGTACGATCAGCGGGTCGGCGGGGCCATCTGGGTTTTTCACCCCGGTCACATCGCGGCCCTGCAGGCGATCTTTGGCGTAGGCCAGCGCGTTCTGGTAGGCAGCTTCTGCCTGGGCCAGGCCCTGCATGCCCACGCCCAGTCGCGCTTCGTTCATCATCGTGAACATGGCGCGCATGCCTTTGTGTTCGGTGCCCAACAGAAAACCGGTTGCACCGTCGTAGTTCATCACACAGGTGGAGTTGCCGTGGATGCCCATCTTCTCTTCGATCTTGCCGACCGAGACGCCGTTGCGTTCGCCAAGCGAGCCGTCTTCGTTCACAAGGAATTTCGGCACGATGAACAGCGACACGCCCTTGATGCCCTCGGGGCCACCGGGGATTTTGGCCAGCACCAGGTGAATGATGTTGTCGGCCATGTCGTGGTCGCCGGACGAGATGAAGATCTTCTGGCCGGACACTTTGTAGGTGCCATCTTCCTGTGGTTCGGCCTTGGTGCGCATCATGCCCAAATCGGTGCCGCAATGCGGTTCTGTCAGGTTCATGGTGCCGGTCCAGTCGCAGGACACCATTTTCGGCAGATAGGTGTCTTTCTGCGCGTCGCTGCCATGCGCCAGAATGGCGGAGGCTGCACCATGCGTCAGGCCTTGATACATCGTGAACGCCTGATTGGCACCTGAGAAAAACTCTCCCACGGCGGTGCCCATCACATAGGGCATATTCTGGCCGCCGTAGCGTTCGGGCATGTCCAGCCCGGGCCAGCCGCCTTCCTTCATCTGGTCAAAGGCGCCTTTGAACCCGGTTGGGGTGTAAACTACCCCGTTCTCCAGACGGCAGCCTTCGGTGTCGCCAACCACATTCAGCGGGTGCAACACGGCACCTGCAATTTTGCCGGCCTCTTCCAACACGGCGGAGGTAAAGTCGGCTTCCAGCTCGTCGTAGCCTGGGATCTGCGCTTCGGTGATCTTCAGCACATCATGCAAGATGAACTGCGTATCCTTGATCGGGGCGGTATAACTTGGCATCGCGGTCCTCGTTGTGGTTCTGCAGTGTCTGTTTCAGGGGCGGCGCTTTGTATGCCTGGGCCTTGCGCGGGCGTGGGGCCAGATCTACTCAGCGGCGTCTTTCTTAGCTGTCATGGAGGCGATCATACGTTCCCCCCAGCGCAGCTGCTCTTGCAGGTCGTCAATGGCTTCGCTCAACTCTTCGCGTTGACGTTCCATATCGGCCAGACGGTCACAGGCGATTTCATATGTGCGGGTGAGCTGTGTCAGCTGCTGGTCGCCCATATGGTACAGGTTCAGGAGTTGTCGGATTTCCTCGAGACTGAAACCAAAGCGCTTCCCGCGCAAAATCAGCTTCAGCCGCGCCTGGTCCCGTTTGGTGAACAGGCGTTTCTGTCCTTCCCGGATTGGGAACAGAAGTTCTTTGGCTTCGTAAAACCGCAATGTACGCGGCGTTACGCCAAACTCATCGCACATCTCGCGGATGGTCTTTGTCTCATCGGTCATCGTCGAACTCACAAATGCTGTTGCCCGCCTATGGTGAGCAGCTTGCGGTGCATTTACAACAAGAACTTGAC
Source organism: Phaeobacter sp. (assembly GCF_022825805.1). Lineage (GTDB taxonomy): Bacteria > Pseudomonadota > Alphaproteobacteria > Rhodobacterales > Rhodobacteraceae > Phaeobacter. The sequence goes on along the minus strand of NZ_JAJDWC010000155.1, from coordinate 909 downwards.
GTTGACGTAAGTCAGACGCTGCGTCATTTTTGAGGGTGACGTAGGTTCCTCTTTGAAATTCAGTCAGTTACCCGGCGTCATCACAGTTGATTGCAGGAAATTTACAAAAATTGAGCGAAATACGGTGATTTGATCGCCAATTTGCACGGTATTGGACAAGCGTTCGCAACTCGTGAAGCTCGCGTGAACCTGTAGGTAGGCGGCAAATGTGTGATATTTCAATCTATTGGTCGCAACTTATTCGCGATCTTTGCGACTATTAATCTACTTTTGCGCGGGTGCAGACAAGTGCAGATTGATGCCCGTCAGTGCGAAGCGGCGGGCGCTTATGCGTCCTCGCCCAACAGGCCAAGCGTGGTTGCGCGCAGGTCTGTCAACTCTTTCAGAGCTTCATCCAGCTGCTCGCGTTGCTTTTTCAGCTCCACCATCTGCCGGTCGGCCATTTCAATGAAGGCCCGGTTCTGCGCGGTGTCGCCATCCTGTTCATAGATCAGCAGCCATTGGCGGATTTCTTCCAGCTGAAACCCGAATTTGCGGCCACGCATGATCAATTTCATACGCGCGCGTTCTCGCGAGCCGAAAAACCTGGATCGGCCTTCGCGCTCGGGCTGCAGCAGTTCGATGTATTCATAATAACGAAGTGTGCGCGGCGTGACGTCAAACTCACTGCACATTTCCTTGAATGACAATTTTTGTTCGGTCATCCGCTTTCTCCCTTACCTGCAGGTTAGGCGCTCGGCGCAGGGGGTTCAACCGCTGGGGTTGCTCTTTGTCGCTAACAAGCGATATGTCCGGTGTAGGTAACATGCGATCTGTCCGGTTTTATCATGTCTCCGAAAGGAGGCGTTATGAAGCGGACAGAAGTGTTACAGGAAGTTCGACTTATGAAGTTCGAAGACGTGTATTCGC
>NZ_JAJDWC010000127.1 GCF_022825805.1 Phaeobacter sp. | reverse complement strand
CCGCTTCGACGCGTGCGAACGCAGCAGCCCAAATCTCCAGTCGCCTACGGCTCGTTCCGATTTGGGCTGCTGCGGTACTAACTGAAGCGGACAATTGGCATGTTACCTACACCGGACAATTCAGAATGTTCTCGACACCCTCTTTAGCGACCTTTTTGGCACCCGCAGAGGCAGGGGTTTGGTAAAATCTTTGAACATCGTCGCCTTTATTGTGCCGAATGTCGGTTTTAGAAAAAATATGACAGCTGGAAGAGCAATTTCTGAAACTGTTAACCCCTAGAAAAAGAGCGATTGTTGTTGGCTCATTTTGACTGACAGACTCGGTTTTTCGCAAAAAATACTGATTTTGCGACATCTTGGCGCGAATTTAAGGGGTTTGAGACAATCTATGGGCGTGTCGGTTGATGCGATGTTGCGCCGTCTTTGCGCCATGGCGCTGCTGTGCGCTAGTGGTCAAAAAACGACATGATTTGACCGTTTGAAATGGCCAATCCCGCCGGAATTGCAATGCCCTAGAGGTGCTGTCCTCAAGCACATGGGCCCCACTGGGCGCAGGTGTCGCGCGCAGCGCGGCGCAATCCGAACGGAGGCGGAATAGTGGGCCGAATACTGGGCCGAATACTGGGCTGAGTGCTGTGGTTGGGTACCAGCGTTGAACAGGACCGCTGCATTGCGGCTTGGTCGCGACCAGATCATGCGATGGGTCGTGGAAGAGGCTCGGGATCAGGCTTTCTTCTTCCAGTCGTCGCTGTCCATCCAGATGGTGATCGGGCCGGAATTGACCAGCGCCACATTCATGTTTGCACCAAACCGACCCCAGGCGATGGGAATACCGTTCTGGGACAGGCAGTGGCCGAAGTGCTCATAGAGCGCACGGCCCGTCTCTGGCGCGGCAGCCTCGGAAAATCCGGGCCGATTGCCGCGGCTGGTGTCCGCTGCCAGTGTGAACTGGCTGACAACCAACGCGCTGCCACCGATATCCACGAGAGAGCGGTTCATCTTTCCTGCCTTATCAGCGAAGATCCGCAGCTTGCCCACTTTGGCCGCCAATTGTTCGGCCTCCTGTTGCGTGTCGTCGCGCATGGCGCAGACCAGCACCAGCAATCCGGGGCCGATTTCGCCAACAGTTTCGCCGTCAACAGAGACGGAAGCTTCGCTGACACGTTGGATCAGGGCGCGCATGGGTTTGCCTTTCGATGAGGTGGGATAGGATGGTGGGACATTGCAGGGGTATCAGCCCGCGCTCACTCCAGCCAATCAGTGAAATCTGCCAGAGCGGCCCGCGTTGTGCGAAACTGATTGGCCGGATGGGTCGTGTCGCTGTAGCCAAAGGAGATCGCGCAGAGAATGTTGCGATCCTCAGGAATATCGCAGAAGCGGTGCAACGTCGGCGCATAGGTGGCCACCGCAGCCTGGGCGATGGTGGCAATCCCGCGCGCCTGCGCTGCCAGCGTGAAGGCTGTGATGAACCCGCCGCAATCCAGCGCGGCATAGGCGCCCAGTTCCTTGGGGCTGCTGATGATGGCGCAGTGCGGGGCGTCAAACAGATCAAAGTTGCGCAGCATCTGGGCATGCGATGCGGCCCTGTCCCCTTTGGTGACGCCAACCGCCTCATAGAGCGCCCAGCCGCACGCCTGCCTGCGGGTCTTATATTCGTTGCTGTATCGTTCGGGAAAGGGCAGGTCCGGCGCCGCCCCGTCCTTGGCCACTGCGCTGTGTAGTTCAGCGCGCAGCGCAGCTGTGGCCGCACCCGAACAGAGCGTCACTTTCCAAGGTTGGGCATTGCACCAGGAGGGCACTTTTTGCGCGGATTGCAGAATATCTGCGATTACCTCTTGCGGGACGGGATCAGGGCGAAAAGCGCGACAGCTGTGGCGGGCCGTCAACAACGCGTCCAAACGCGCCGCATCAGTTGGTTCGGTCATGGTATTTCCCCTCCACAGCGAAATCAGCGGCTGCCAAAATAGGCCAGAACGCCGCCAATGCTGGCGACCACGACCACGGCCCCCAGGATTTTCCAGATCGAATAGGGCCGTTCGCCCTGAACCTGTCCGGATTGGCCATTGATGACAAAGCGATAGGTCTGGTCACGGTATTTGTAAGCCGCCATCCAGACCGGCAGCAGCACATGTTTGAAGGTGATATCGCTGAAGTCGCTGTCGATGTGATCGATGCGCTGACGGTCGCCGCCGATGTCAAAACGCACGTCGCGTTCGATCACGCGCCGCATCTGGCTGTTGGCCTCTTTGTAGCCTTCGGTCAGTTCAACGCCGTAGCCTTCGGCCCGAAATCCCGCCAGATATTGCGGCTGATAGGGTTCCAGTGCGGACAGATCCCAGGGTTGCAGCGCATCGGTGTTCTTCTTCGGTAGGCTTTTGGAGGCCAAGACCAGCACATCATCGAAGAACCGCTGCACCCGGCCAGAAACCGGTCGCCAGCGCACTTTTGCCACGCGCCGGGTTTGCTGTTTTCCGTCGACCGTCACGGTTTGGTTGACATAGTAGACAGTGCCTCTTTGGCCGCGATAGGCGCTGCGGCTTTGTGCATCAAAGGTCCAGTAGGGCACATAAATTCCGTTCATACGACGCCCCTTGCGGGCGTAACGTTGCAGCCCGCCAGGGGCAAACCACAACCCGCCAAGCCACTCGGTCATGGCGTCTTGCGCGGCACTATGATCGATCGCAAAGGGCAACACGGCTTTGGGCTTGATGTGGCGATGGGATCCGGTGTCGGTGACCATCGGTGTTGCGCAGAAGGGGCATTCGCCAGCGTGTGTGTTGGCATCAAATTCCACCTGAGCGGCGCAGTTTGGGCATTTCAAAACCCGGGTTTCTTCCATTTCAGCGGCCGAAAGCCCGGCTGTCACGGCCTGCTCAAAATCCAGTTCCTTTAGATGTGCGCCCTGCCATGGTCCCGAACGAATGGCGTCCTGATGGCCACAATGATCGCAGATCAACAGGCCCGCTGCGGGATCATAGCGGTAATCGGCACCGCAGCTTTCGCAGGGAAACCGGTGCTCCGCGGTGCCTGGCTCTCTGTCCTCCGCAATGGAGCGGTCTGCGTCAGCCGCGTCATCGGCCACCGGAGGCGTTGGCGTCTGTGGCGGCGTCTGCGGCGGCGTCGGTGGTGGCGGCGGGGGAGGAGGATGTTGCGTCACGATGTAACCTAAGACGTGGGGAGCACATGAAATGAAACCGAGGCCCTGCACCAGCTCATATGGCGCGACAGGACCAGATGGTGTTTAGGGCAGCCTGGCGTATCGGGCGGCCTGGCGAAAAGGGTGGGGTGGTGCGCAGGGCACAGCGCCATTCAGACAGCCACTCAGCCAGCCGGTGGTGGCGGGGGCGGCGGCAGCACTGTGAACAATTGCGCCAGTTCCATCACCTCGCCTGCGCGTTTCCAGCCATCCTGTCCAGGTGTCCAGACGTGGGTTTGCCGCGTCAGGCTGCCATCCTGCGCCATGCGGCCCAGGCGCGCCTTGGAAAACGGGCCGGAGGTCTGCCCATTTTCGGCGATATGCCAGACATGCTCCACAGGTGGTGGTGGCGGCGGCGCGGCCTGAGGCGTGGCAGCGGCGTGGGCAGGCGCCGTGGCCGACGTTGGGCCAGTGGTCGGCACACCCCACGGACCAGAGGCAGACGGACCCGTTGCACCGGGCGCAGCCGCTGCGGGGCTTTGCATCATCTGACCCATCTGCTGGGCCATGTTCTGGGCCATCGCCATGCCCATTCCCATGCCAAGCCCGGCGCCCATACTGCTGTTGGAGGTCTTGGCCGCGGCTTCCATGGCTTCTGCGGCCTTGAATTGCGTGTAGCGGCCAAGATCGCCCACGATCCCCATTTTGGTGCGCTGGTCCATCGCGGCCTCGACCGCGGGCGGTAGAGAAATATTCTCGATATAAAGTTCCGGAACCGCGATCCCATATTCAGCCACTGTCGATGAAATCTCTGTGGCGACAAGTCGGCCCAGATCAGCGGTGTTCGCCGCCATATCCAGCACCGGAATGCCCGATCCCGCCAGCACCTGACTGGCCTGTTGGACAATGATGTTGCGGATCTGGAACGAGATTTCATCCATGGTGAATTCACCATCGGTGCCGACAATTTCAGACAGGAACCTGGCCGGATCGGTGATGCGAATGCTGTAGGTCCCAAAGGCCCGCAGCCGCACTGGCCCGAACTCCGGGTCTCGCGCCATGATGGGGTTTTTGGTGCCCCATTTCAGATCATTAAACCGGGTAGTGTCGACAAAATAGATCTCGGATTTGAACGGCGACTGGAAAGCGTGATCCCAGTGCTGCAGCGTGGTCATGATCGGCATGTTGTTGGTCTCCAGCAAATAGAGACCGGGGGTGAACACATCCGCCAGCTGACCTTCGTGGACAAACACTGCTGCCTGGCCTTCGCGGACTGTCAGTTTGGCCCCGTATTTGATCTCGTGGCCCTCCCGTTCGAACCGCCAGACCAGCGTGTCATTGCTGTCGTCGGTCCAATGGATGACGTCGATGAATTCGCCTTTTAGAAAATCGAAGATACCCATGTTGTTCATCCTTCAGAAGCGATGCCGCAGCATCTGGTCATACATGCGCAATCAGCGCGGCTCGCCCATGATTTCATAAGCGATCTGGCGCACGATCGGGCGGGCCTGCCCAGCCGAAACGCCGGGTTTCAGCCGCGCATCATACAGAATTTGTAGCAGCTTTTCGTCCTGGCTGGTAAGCAGGGCAAATTCGTCATCGTCGTTGAAGATCGACGGTCGTGCCCGTGGACTGTCGTTGCGCAACCCCAGCCCCTGGGCGATTTCCTCATGAATGCAGCTGCGCCGTCCCAGATCCGGGTGCTCGGCGCGGATCAGCGCCACGCCGCGTGTGTAGGCCACCGGATTGCTTTGCAGCCCGCCCGCACGGACGAGGCAGTAAAAGCTTTGCGGTGGGTTCACAAACACCGCCAGATCGGCACCGCTGAGCGAGGGCAGCACCCGCTTCACTTCGCTCGCGACATAGGCGGAATCATCCTGGCTGGCGAAGATTACAGTGAAATTGCTGCGCGCTGCAGTCTGCGTCAGCGAAATTGGATGGCCTGTCAGTCGCGCAAGCCGCGCGACATAGGCCGCGAGCGTCGCTGTATCCTGCTGGCGTTGTGCGTCGCTCACAGATGGGCCAAAGGCTGCATAGATGCGGACGGGATCTTCCCAGCGCCCCAACAGGCCTGATGCTGCGGATCCCGGGCCGCCATATTCGTCATAAAACGCGATGCGTTCAAAGTTCTCGACCAGATCATCCGCATCATACGGGGTTTCTGGCCCACCACCATCGGTCCGCATCAGCCCACGTGTCAGCAGGTCCTGTTGCAGCGCAGCATAATAGCGCGTCAGTCGCAGCCGCTCTGCCGATGGCTCCTGCGCGGCGGGTCGCAGATCCGCGGGGCGGTCCGGCGGCACCAATGATGTCCGCTGTCCCAAAGGATCACAGGCTGTCAGCGTCATCATCAGGGCGGCACCCGCAACGATGCGATGGCCAGAAACACCGCAGTGAAGGTGGCGGCCAAGGCGGCGGCCAAGGCTGCGAAAAGCGGGTCCAAACAAACCTAGTGAAAACATAGTGGGGCAATCACGATCTGGAAAAAAGCGCATTAGGAACCGGGCGGCACCGAGGTTGCGGCTGCATCACCAAGTCCGTCCTGACGGGCCTTTGCTGCGGCCAGCGTGTCGCGCAGCTCTGTCTCCATCTTGGTCAGGTCTGCTTCGGCCGCGGCGCGTTTGGCTTTGCCTTCATCGGCAATCTGCAAGCTGTCCTGAATGGTTCCGATCAGATCTGCGTTTGCCTGTTTGACCGCCTCGATATCAAAAACGCTGCGCTCCATTTCTGTGCGGATCATCTTGTTGCTGTCGCGTAGGTTGGCCGCGTTTGCGGTCAGCAGTTCATTGGTCAGGTCGTTGGCATCACGCACGGCGGCGGCCGCCTCGGCAGAGCGCTGGATGGTCACGGCCTGCGCCAATTGCGTTTCCCACAGCGGCACGGTGTTCACCAGGGTGGAGTTGATTTTGGTGACCAGCGATTTGTCGTTTTCCTGCACCAGGCGGATGGAGGGCAGCGATTGCATTGTGACCTGCCGGGTCAGTTTCAGATCATGCACCCGCCGTTCCAGATCGTCGCGCGCCATGCGCAGATCCCGCAGCTCTTGCGCCCGGATCACCTGGTCTGCTTCGGCGGCGTTTTGAACAGCGGTTTCCAGCTCGGGGATCTGGGTGCTGTCCAATTCCGCCAATTTGGCTTCGCCCGCCGCAATATAAAGCGCGAGTTCATCATAGAACGACAGTGTTTTTTCATACAGCAAATCGAGCGATTTGATGTCTTTCAGCAGCTGATGTTCATGGCCCAGAAGACTGTCGGTGATGCGATCAATCTGGCCCTGCACCTCCTCAAAGCGCGCTGTAAACTTGGCAAAAGGCGCGGCCCGTCCCAAAATACGCTCCCAGAGGGTGGGTTTGCGCCGCACATCCAGCTCCGAGACTGAAAACCCGCGGATGGTGGTGACCATGTCGCTCAGCCCATCGCCTGCAGGCCCGACATCCTTGTTGCGCACATCGCTCAGCATGGCCTGGCTGATTTGCTGCAATTCCACCTGTGCTGCGGATCCGAAATGAATGATCGAATTGGTATCGCCCATATCGATCTCTGCCATTCTGCGGCGAATGCCCTCGCTCTGCGCAGGTTCTGCCCCGTCCAGTGTCGGAAGCTGATCGGCCGGTTCCGGCAGTTCGATCGCGGCAACCTGCGTGACCTCTGCCAAATGGTCTGCGGCTTGTTTTTGAATGTGTTCGGACATCAGCAGTTCCTCTCGGTTGTCGTCGGCGCAGCGGTCAACTGCGGTCCAAATGCAGGCCTTCACGCTGCAGCCGGTCGCGCAGCACATCAATTTCCACGGTCAGGTCGGTGCGATCATCCTGCAGCAGTTTGCGGGTGCGGGCGGCGAAATTCTGTTCCAGATCGGTGAGCAGATCCAGAAAAACCCTGCGCGCCTGAAGGTCTGTGCCATGGCCCGCAAGATCTGCGAATTTGAGCGTCGCGTCGCGAGCCCCCATCAAATAGACGGTCAGATAGCGGCGTGCACCAACCAGATCGCGAGGGTCGTTTTCGACGGTGCGGAACAAATCGCGCGCCACATCCTGGAAGGCCTGAACCCGGGTTTCTACTTCTCGGTCGCGGGTGCGTTCTGCCGCTTCGGTCATAGCGGCCAGATAGGCTTCGGCATCATCGACCGCGCGGCTGACGCGGTCGCGCTGGAAATCATCAAGGCCCTCGCCGGATTTGTTGCGCAAGGGGTCCAACCCGAAGGCCACAAGATGCAGGGCCATCGCCGCAACGCCATAGATGGCAGTCGCCGTAAGAGCGGCGTCCGAGGCGGTGGCGGCGAGGCTGCTGCCAAGCCCACAGAAAAGTGCTGCCAAAATCTTGCGCGGCAGGGCAGGACGGCGGGCAATCCTGCGATGGGCAAACGCAGCCTCTGCCCGCAACCCTTCCCGCAGGAGATAGGCTGCACTGGTCCAGACACCGGCAGCCGCCAGGCCAAACCCAAGGCCGCTGGGATCTGAAAACACCGAAAGCACCACCAACAGCCCCGGTGGCAGCAGCATCAGATTTGCGCCAATCCCCACGGGATCAACCCGCGCATGCCGCGAGATTTGCGGCCCACGCCGGTCCGCCGAATGGGGGCTTGTTTGATTTCGGTCTGATCGATCCGCACCTGAACGGTTGGTGTCGGGGCTGAATGCGCTGCCAAAACGTTTCGCCATGACCTCAGACCCCGGCCAAGAAGCCGGTTGCCAGACCGATCATCAGGATCAGAAGGGCCACCAAAGCGAGATTTTGCACGTAAGTTCCCCCATAGCTGTGGTGCACACCGCTAAGAGAAACTTAAGAGATCCAACGCGCTCTTGCTAGGGGGAACTCCGCCATCGGCTGCCCCTTGCGCTTTGACTGGGGCGATTGCCTATCTGCGCGGCGGTTTGCCAGGCCCACGTGCGCCGCCAGTGCTGCCACCTCGGGCGGGTCCGCTTCCGGGTCGGCTGTTGGCGCCGCGTTTGCCGCCGTCGGCGCCACCGCCAAAGCTCTTGCCGCTTGGCCGCCCTTTGCGGTCTGGCGCTGCTTTACCAGGCGCTGACTTGCCAGGCGCTGACTTGCCAGGCGCTGATTTACCTGGCCCAAACCGGCCCGAGCCCGGCGCACCGGTTTTCCGCCCGTCGGTGTGGGGCCGATCAGGGTTGCCAGCACGACCGCCAACACGGCTGCCGGATTTGCCACTCATTTTGCCGCCCGGTTTACCACCTGGTTTACCACGGGTTGGTCGCGTGCGTTGGCCCGCAGCAGGCGCTGCGGTGTCTTCGGGGTGTTCAAGTCCCAGCTGATCGCGGACGACCCGTGGGCGCAATTCCTCGACCTCGCCCTGTTTCAGCTGACCCAGCTGGAACGGACCATATGACACCCGCAGCAGTCGGTTGACGTTGAACCCGATGTCTTCCATCGCGCGGCGGATTTCACGGTTTTTGCCCTCGCGCAGCCCCACGGTCAGCCAGGCATTCGCCCCCTGCTGGCGGTCCAGCGTCACGATCATCGGCTGGAACCGCTCACCATCGATCACCAGACCTTTGCGCAGCGGCGCAAAATCGCTGTCTTGCGGGCGGCCGTTGATCCGCACGCGGTAGCGGCGCAGCCAGCCTGTCGATGGCAATTCCAGCTGCCGCTTGATGCCCCCATCGTTGGTGAGCAGCAGCAATCCTTCGGAGTTGAGATCGAGCCGACCAACCGTCATCACCCGGGGCAGATCCTCGGGCAGCTCATCAAAGATGGTTTTGCGGTCCAGTTCATCACTGGTGGTTGTCACCAAGCCTGCAGGCTTGTGGTATAGCCACAGGCGTGGCGGCTCTGGCGCCTGCAGCGGCGCGCCGTCCACATTGATGCGATCTTTGCCCAAAACGACGTTCAGCGCGGGACTGTCGATCACGACGCCATTCACCTCCACGCGGCCTTCCGCGATCATCCGTTCAGCTTCGCGCCGGGACGCCACGCCCGAGCGGGACAGGACCTTTGCAATGCGGTCACCCGCAGGGCTGGTGCCACTGGCTGCCGGATCGGCGGCAGCCTTGCGCACTGGGCTAGACTTAAGCTCTGGGCCAGACTTGCGGTTGCGGCTTGGTTTGCCGGAATGGGCGGGCTTACCAGGGCGGGCGCCTGGTCCAGCGGGGGAGGAAGGTGTTTTGCTCATGGATCAGCCCATAGATCATTCCGCACGGTTGCGAAAGCTCCCATTCTGGGGCAGGGATGGGACATGCCGTTTCGAAGCCACATGGATGTCGCCCTGCAGGAGGCCCGGGCCGCCGCCGCCCGTGGTGAGGTGCCGGTGGGGGCTGTGTTGATTTCGCCCACGGGGGACATCGTGGCCCAGGCTGGCAACCGAACGCGGGAATTGTCCGATCCGACGGCCCATGCGGAAATGCTGGTGATCCGGGAAGCATGCGCAGCTGCAGGCAGCGAACGCCTGCCGGACCATGACCTCTATGTCACGTTGGAACCCTGCGCCATGTGTGCCGCGGCCATCGCGGCGGCGCGGATCCGGCGGGTCTACTTCGGGGCAGCAGACCCAAAATCTGGCGGCGTGGCCCATGGCGCCTGTGTGTTCTCGCATCCGCAGGCCCACCACACCCCCGAGGTTTATGAGGGGCTCAGCGCTGCGGCGGCTGAGCAGTTGTTGAAGGATTTCTTCGCAGGTCGTCGATGACATCGCAGCATGCCTGTTCCATTCCCCAACGCCTTGTGGACCGGTTTGCCATCACCACGGCCTCTTTGGTGTTTCGCTCAAACGCGGCGCGGGTGTGGCGGGTGCGCTTGGCCAGCGGAGAGTGCGCCGCGCTGAAGCTTTATGCCGATCCGCGGATGGGCAACGAGGCTGCAGGCTGGCAATATATCGCGAGGGCCGGGGCGCTGACGGTCGATATCATGGATCAAACCGGAGGCGCCATCTTGATGGGCTGGCTGGATGGGCCATCGCTCGGAGATCTCGCGCGGGAGGGCGCGCCGGAACAGGCGGATCGGGTCCTGGCAGATATGGCGCAGCAGCTGACGGCCGCCGCGATTTCACCTGCTGATTTGCTGCCGCTTTCACAGCTGCTGGCCCCCTTGGAGCGGATGCAAACGAAAGAGCGCGCGCTTGCCGAGGCGCTGACAATCTATCGCTACATGCAAAGCCACATGCAAAACTCCGCCGGTTCGTATGCGGGCCTCAACACGGCTCTGCACGGAGATTTGCATCACGACAACATACGTAGCCACGCAGGCAGGTGGCGGGCCTTTGATGCCAAAGGTCTACAGGGGCCGGCGGCGTATGAACTGGCCAATGCCTTTCGTCATCCGCGCGGAATGACCACCTATGCAAGCCAGCCTGCGACGATCATGCGTCGGCTGGACTTGTGGTCCGCAGCCCTTGATGTGTCGCGCACGGACCTTGCGCAGTGGGGTGCAGTCAAGATTGCCCTGTCCTGCGCCTGGCGTGGGAAAAGTGATCCGTTCGATCTGCGTGTTCTTGACCAACTGCTTGGACATGCCTGACAAAGGGGCAAGACACGGTAGGGCCTGACTGAACGAAACTCGGGCCATTTAATTGGGCCATTGGACACAGGTTGTCGGCGACGGCCTAGGGAAGGACAACAGACATGGTAGATGGTTTTATCGCGCCGGATGGTCACATGCGCTGCCGCTGGGCGGGGGCTGTTGCAGAGTTTCTGCTGTATCACGACACCGAATGGGGCTTTCCGGTTGCTGATGACCGTCGGCTGTTTGAAAAAATCTGTCTCGAGAGTTTTCAGTCGGGGCTGAGCTGGCGGACCATCTTGGCAAAGCGAGACCGGTTTCGGATCGTCTTTGATGGATTCGATTGGACCCGCATCGCGCATTATGGCGAAAGCGATGTGGAGCGCCTGTTGCAAGATGCGGGAATCGTGCGCCACCGGGGCAAGATCGAAGCGGTGATCAACAACGCCCAGAGAGCCGTCGAGATGGTGGAGCAAGAGGGTTCGCTCGCGGCATTTTTCTGGCAGTTTGAACCAGGCCCGGATGAGCAGGTGCCGCCACAAACGGTGTCGGTGACGCCGCAGTCCATCGCGCTGTCCAAGGCTTTGAAAAAGCGGGGGTGGAGCTTCGTGGGGCCTACCACCGCTTTTGCCTTCATGCAGGCAATGGGGCTGGTCAACGATCACGCCGAGGGCTGTATCTGCCGGCCCCAGGCCGCCGCTGCGCGCGCCGCGTTCACCTCTCCCGCGCGATAGGAACGCGATAGGAACCGGTCTGGTGTGTCGGGAACTGGCCCGGTGCAAAAGGCACCAGGCCAAACGCATGAATCACAGGTAGATGGCGGCCATGACCTCAGGCTCAATGACCTGCACGTCGGGCAATGCGGCAACCAGCGCCTCGGCATTTTGCTCCAGCAGGGGGAACGTGCGGTAGTGGCAGGGGATCACGGTCTTGAACGCGAAATAGCGTTTCGCCGCATAGGCCGCCTGCTGCATGTCCATTGTGAAATGCCCGCCTGCGCTCAGAATGCCGATATCCGGTTTGTAATAGTCGCCGATCCAATCCATGTCGGCCATCAACCCGGTGTCCCCCGAAATATAGAGCGTCTTGCCTTCGCTCATCAGCACAAACCCGACCTCCGATCCGGCAGCGCGCAGACCATCCTGCGTTGAAAAGGTGGAGCTGTGCGAGGCAGGCACCATGGCGAGCCGCGCGGAACCCAAGGCCACGGTGCCACCTTTGTTGAAGCCGATCGTCTCCACCCCTTCGGTTTCGCCCCACAGACCCATCAGGTCATATTGCCCCACGATGGGGATCTGCATGGTGCGCGCCAGTTGCAGCACATCTGCGGCGTGGTCGAAATGGGCGTGTGTCAGCAGAATATGGGTGGCTCCCGCTATCGCATCTGCGTGCTGGGCTTCGGTCAGCATGGGATTGCCAGTCAGCCAGGGGTCCAGCAGCAGAACCTGCCCAGCGGTTTCAATGCGAAAGCTGCCATGACCCAGCCAGATGATCCTCATGAGGTGTCCTCCTTTGATGGCGATGATTGCCACAGATGATTGCCGCAGTGGTTTGCCGCAGTGGTTTGTTGATCACCGTAGTGTGACACAGGATCCGCCGCAGCAGCAGCCCTGATGTCGATTTGGGTGCCAGTCTATGCAACGGCCCCAGGCATCCGTGCCGACAGGAGAGGGATGGCTGTGTATTTGTCGCGCTCATTGGCGACGCAGCCGTCTTCGGCCTGGTCCAATGCCAACAGTCTGGAGCCAAAAAGCCACCGAACACAGCAGCAGACCGCGAATAGCGGGGGTTTCCGGTGTGCGCAGGCTTGCGGCGGCGGCGGTGCGGCGGTAAACGCGTGATAACACGAGATGAGGGTTTCCATGTCGATTGACCAAAGCACTGCCGCCAAGGTGGCGAAACTGGCCCGTATCAAGGTCGAAGAAGAGGCGCTGCCTGCGCTGGCCAATGAGTTCAACACCATTCTCGGCTTCATCGAGCAGCTGAACGAAGTCGATGTTGACGGCGTTGAGCCGATGACCTCGGTGACACCGCAGCGTCTGAAACGCCGCGTCGACGAAGTCACCGACGGCAACCAGCAGGACAAGATCCTGACCAATGCGCCCGACGCCCGTGAAGGGTTCTTTGCAGTGCCAAAAGTGGTTGAATAAGACATGACTGACCTGAACAAACTCACCCTGTCCGAAGCCCGCGACGCGCTGCGCAAAGGGGACACCACGTCCGTTGAGCTGACAGAGGCCTGCCTGAAGGCCATCGATGGCGCAGGTGTGCTGAATGCCTTTGTCCATCACACCCCAGAGATCGCGCTTGAGCGGGCCAAGGCCGCAGATGCCCGGATCAAAGCGGATGATGCGCCCGCCATGTGTGGTCTGCCCATCGGTATCAAGGATCTGTTCTGCACCAAAGGCGTCGACAGCCAAGCTGCCTCCGGCATCCTCGAAGGCTTCAAGCCAGAGTATGAATCCACCGTCTCGCAGCAGCTGCAGGATGCTGGTGCGGTCATGCTGGGCAAGTTGAACATGGACGAGTTCGCCATGGGCTCCTCCAATGAAACCTCGGTCTATGGCAATGCCGTCAGCCCCTGGCAGCGCGAAGGCGACAGCACCCAGCTGACACCAGGTGGCTCCTCCGGCGGCTCGGCAGCGGCGGTTGCGGCAGACCTGTGTCTCGCAGCCACGGGCACAGACACTGGCGGCTCGATCCGTCAGCCTGCGGCCTTCACCGGCATCACCGGGATCAAACCGACCTATGGGCGGTGCTCGCGCTGGGGTGTTGTGGCCTTTGCGTCCTCGCTGGATCAGGCAGGCCCAATGACGAAATCGGTGCGCGATGCCGCGATGATGCTGGAAGCCATGTGTGGCCACGACCCCAAGGACAGCACCAGCGCTGATCTGCCAGTGCCAAATTTCGAGGCGATGCTAACCGGCGACATCAAAGGCAAGACCATCGGTATCCCCAAGGAATACCGGATGGATGGCATGCCCGCAGAAATCGAAAAGCTGTGGTCCGAGGGCGCGGAGATGCTGCGCGCTGCCGGTGCCACGATCGTCGACATCTCGCTGCCGCATACCAAATACGCTTTGCCTGCTTATTATGTGATCGCTCCGGCCGAAGCCTCCTCCAACCTTGCGCGCTATGATGGCGTGCGCTACGGCCAGCGCAGCCCGCTGGACGCGGGCGATGGCATCACCGAGATGTATGAAAAAACCCGTGCTGCGGGCTTTGGCCCCGAGGTGCAGCGCCGTGTGATGATCGGCACCTACGTTCTGTCCGCGGGCTTCTACGACGCTTACTACAACCGCGCCCGCAAGGTCCGCACATTGATCAAACGGGACTTCGAAGAGGTCTTTGCTCAGGGTATCGACGCGATCCTGACCCCGGCCACACCGTCTTCGGCCTTTGGTCTGGGCGAAATGATTGATGCGGATCCGGTTCAGATGTATCTTAACGACGTCTTCACCGTCACGGTGAACCTGGCAGGTCTGCCCGGCATCTCGGTGCCTGCAGGTCTGGACTCCAAAGGTCTGCCATTGGGTCTGCAGCTGATTGGCCGCCCCTGGGAAGAGGGCGATCTGCTCAATACCGCCTATGCGCTCGAAGAGGCTGCCGGTTTTGTGGCAAAACCCGGCCAATGGTGGTAAACCCGGCTCTGAGTTGAGCAGAACAAACAGGGTGTGATCATGCGCGCTATCGTGTCCGTCGTCGCTGTCAGTGGCTTTGTGGTGTTGGCAGCCTGCCAACCCCCGGTTCCCGACAGCGGGGCGGAGGCCGGTTTCGGCAGCAGCCCGTTTGATCCGGCGCCAGCTGCGGGCACGACGATCACCGGCTCCCCGCTGGTGCCACCCGCCCGTGTCTCGAGTGAGCCTTTGCGCAGTGCAACTGGCACGGCCACAGCACCGCGCAGTGCGGCGCAGGTGTCGGCAGCCGGACAGTTCGGGGCAGCATCTGCTGCTGCGCCCGGGGCCCAATCCAATGTCGATATCGCCAATGACACCGCCGCCGCTCTGGCTGCGGCGCGATCCAATTCGGGCGTCGCGCCGCTGCAGGCCAGCCCGTCCAATCCCGCGCCTGTCATCGTTGGCAACCCCGGTATTTCGGACGAAAACGATTTCGATGCGGTATCCGCCCGCCAGAGCATTGAAAGCGATGCAGAGCGGCTGGCGCAGCAGCGCGCTCAGTATCAGCTGGTAACGCCCACGGCGGTGCCCACCCGCTCCGGAACGGGTGCCCCCAATATTGTGCAATATGCGCTCAGCACGTCGCATCCGCCGGGCCAGCGGATCTATTCCCGCTCCGGGATCAACCTGGCGGCGCGCTCGGCGCGCAATTGCGCAGGGTTTGCCTCGCCGGAACTGGCGCAGATCGCCTTCCTCGAAGCGGGCGGCCCCAAACGCGATCGCAAGGCGCTGGATCCGGATGGCGATGGCTATGCCTGCGGCTGGAACCCAGCCCCCTATCGGCTGGCGATCCAGAACTGATGCAGTCGGATCAGCCGGAGGCAATCTGGCGTCCCAGCCCAAACTTCGGCCCCCGCCGCGACCAGCTGCGTCCCAGCCTCATCGTGTTGCATTTCACTGCCATGGCCAGCGCCCATGCGGCGCTCGACAGGCTCTGTGATCCGGCGGCAGAGGTCTCCGCGCATTATCTTATCGGTCAGGACGGCCAGCTCTGGCAAATGGTGCGTGAGGCGGACCGCGCCTGGCATGCAGGGGCAGGGCAGTGGGCGGGTCAGCAGGACATCAATTCACGCTCCATTGGGATCGAGTTGGACAACTGTGGCGATCACCCTTTCAGCGCAGCGCAGATGAGCTGCCTGGAGACGCTGATGCGCGGCATCATGGCGAGATGGTCCATACCGGCCAGTGGCGTCATCGGCCATTCCTGCATGGCGCCAGGGCGGAAATCTGATCCCGGGTCGCGGTTTGATTGGCTCTGCCTGGCCCGGTCTGGCTTGGCGCTGCCGCCCGGAACAGAACGGCCTGGAACAGAACAGCCTGAGCAAGACCAAGAGGCTGTTGGGCTACCGGCCCGCTTTCGGGCGCTGGCGCAGGCGCGTGGCTTTACCGCAGAGGCCACAGATTCGGTGCTGTTGGAGGCTGTGCGGCTGCGGTTTCGCCCGGCGGGACGTGGTCCTTTGAGCATGGAGGATCTGACAGTGCTAACCGGGCCCAAGGGTTACGACTGATCCGCGTGATCAGATATTCACCCGCCTTCCTGACCTAGGTTCATCTAGACGTATGCGATACATGCGATTCTGCCTGCCAACGCGCGCGTTATCGCCACAGCCATCGCACCTGTGGCACTTGTGGCGCGCCGCCTCTTCCTCTTGCTAAAAATATCCTGGGGTGAATGGCGCGGGCTTGCCCGCGACAGAGGGGCAAAGCCCTTTCTTGCCTTTCTTGCCCGGTTACCCTCTTGCCGCTGTTGTCCGCGCGTTCGATCGCTCGTCTTCCTAAGCGGTGACCACATTCTCACCGTCCAGCTCTCACCGTCCTTGCCTCATTCAGAACCGCTCTGTGGTCACTGCCGCAGCAGTAGTTGGTATCGACAATCGTCTTGACCTGCCACGGGCTTCTCCTTAGGCCTTGCACCGCGCAGAGGGCTGGACGGCCGCGGGAAACCCTCGGGTTTCGTGAGGAAAGTCCGGACTCTACAAAACGACGGTGCCGGGTAACGCCCGGGCAGAGCGATCTGACGGAGAGCGCCACAGAAAACAGACCGCCCGCAGCCCACTGCCTGTCAGAGGGTGTCGCGGGTAAGGGTGAAACGGTGGGGTAAGAGCCCACCGCGCCGCTGGCAACAGGGGCGGCATGGCAAGCCCCACCGGGAGCAATGCCAAATAGGACCCCCGCGCGGGCCGGTCGGCGCAAGCCGAAACCGCCGCTACGCAAGTTTTGGCGAAGAGGGGTCGGGTTGGCAGCTGGAGGTGCGCAGCAATGCGCATCCTAGACGAATGGTCGTCGAAGAGACCTCGGTCTTGGAACAAAATCCGGCTTACAGGCCCTCTGCGCAAATTAAGCCTGTGAACCCTCTTGACTTGCAGGGTGGTGCAGGTAAAAGCGCACGCTCATATATGAATTTACCGAGAGGCCCCTGCCTTTTCGGACGCAGGAGAAGCACCATGGCGAAGCCGACCACAATCAAGATCCGCCTGAACTCGACCGCGGGCACGGGCCACTTCTACGTGACCAAGAAAAACGCACGCACCATGACCGAAAAAATGGTCGTCCGGAAATATGACCCGGTTGTGCGCAAGCACGTTGAATACAAAGAAGGCAAAATCAAATAAGCCTTCGAATATCTGGTTTCGGCCAGATATTGCTCCTCTGATGAGGGCCTTTACAGGGTCACGCCAATCGCGTGACCCTTTTGTTTTTGCAGCTGCCTAGAATGATGTTCTAGGGGGGATACGGCCCAGGCGCAGAGGATGTCGCTCTTGCGTGTCGCAGTACCCGGGCAGAGCACCTGAGAAAAGCAACGTGCCAAAGCGCCGGGTCAAAGCGTCACGCCAAAGGACTGGGCCAAAATACCGGGCAGGCGGCGTAGCCAAGGCTGTGGCCCCAATTGCAAGCGTCTTCAGAAGTCTGCGCGACAGACACTGATTGGCTGCTACAGACGCTCAGCAGAGCGCCTTGAGGCGCTCTCTAGTAGACTGCAGATCCTAGATACTCAGCGTCCGTGCATGCGTCCTGAAGCGCGTGCTGTAGGGGGGCTGATGTGTAGTCCTGAGCCTTGCACGCTGCTCGCACCGTTCCACGCAGGCGCAGCGTGTGTGCCACGTGCCCAGGCCCAGGCCCAACAGAGGTGCCTCACGTTGTCAGGCGGAGCCATCACTGGGCGCGCGCCATTCCGCAAGGGTGACAACCGGGGTCAGACCCATGGCGGCCATCAAGCCGGCGGAGGCGGCGTTGAACGGCGCATAGCTGGCAGCGATGTGATCTGCGCCCCGTGCCAGCGCTGCATTGCGCATATGGGTCATCATGGCTTTGCCGATTCCTATCCTGCGGAACGAAGGCGCCACGGCCACGTGATGCACCATCGCCCGGCAGCCCCCAAAAGACAGGGGATGGGTCGGGCGCGTCTCGATCTCGTAGATCAGATAGCCCATGACCGCACCGGTGGGGCTCTGTGCACCGAGGGCGTGAACGCCCTCGGTGCGAAGCCAGCGGGTCAGCCAATCCAAGAGATCATCTGGATCAGGATTTGCGGGATACCGCGCAGGCTGGTGCGTCACATGCAGCGCATGCAGGTCCAAAAGCAAAGGCATCAAGAGATGCGCATCATCGGGGGCAATCTGTTTTACATCCATTGTGTGGACTCGTTTTGATTTCTGAAATGTCTGAAAAAGAAAAAGGGCCGGTCCGATGGACCAGCCCTTGAATGTAACCGAATGTTGGGTCGGCTTATTCTTGTTGGCCCATGAACATCATCAGGAACTGGAACATGTTCAGGAAGCTGATGTAGAGGCTCAGCGCACCGTCATAAGCGGCTTTGTCCAGCCAGTCCTGATCGCCCTGAGACGCCATCGCCACGTAGGTGTTTTTGATGTCCTGGGTGTAGAACGCTGTCAGGCCAGCAAAAATCAGCAGGCCAAGCGCGGAGATCGCCAGCATCATGATACCGGACTGCAGGAACAGGTTCACAACCATTGCAACCAGCAGGCCGATCACACCCATCATCAAGAAGGTGCCCATGGCGGACAGGTCTTTTTTGGTGGTGTAGCCCCACAGCGACAGACCGGCAAAGGCGATCGCGGTGACCAGGAAGGTCTGGGCGATGGAGTAGGGCGTGTAGATCATGAAGATCGTGCCCATGGACACCCCCATCACGGTGGCGAAGGCAAAGAAGCCCAGCTGCACCATGGCGGCGCTGCCACGACGCATCAGCGCGCCCCAGCCGAAGAACAGGAATGCCAGCGGCGCAAACATCAGCACAAACTTGAGCGGCGACACATAGAGAGTGTAGCCCAATTGTGTCAGGTACCGGTCAGCGCCCAGCTGCGCGACGCCGTTGGCTGCGTTGGATGTGATGGACAGTCCGGCAATCGCCCAGGCGGCCAGTGCTGTGATCAGCAGGCCAACGGACATGGTGCCGTAGACTTTGTTCATATGGGCGCGCAGCCCGGCGTCGATTTCGGCGCTACGGGCACCGGCGGACGCGCGAATGGTATCAAACTGTGCCATGGATCATGGTCTCCGTTTATATGTCTCCCTAGCGCAACCTGCGGCTGTGGCCGACACGCGGTACAGCTGCCAGTTGGCATTCCCAGCAAATATCGGGTGAAGACGGCCCCGGTTCAAGACCGCAGATGCGGTATTCGACCAAATTATAGACAAAAACCCCCTCCTTTGCTGACGCGACGGAAGGGGCTCTGATAAATCCTGTCAGCGTCCCGAAAATTAGACAGAAATGACTGACAGGGTGCGTTGACAGCTTTGGTTGGTAATGCGGCACACAGGGCGGCTCGGTGGCCCGGGGGATCGGCGCCCAGGGTAGGTCCGCGCACAGTGCAAGTCGTCAAGCCTGGGGGATCCAATCCCCTTTGCCAGCGCCAGGCCGAGCAGTGCCTTAGCGGTTGCTGGGCAGATCCCAGAACGAACGGCCCGCTTCTGCGGCTGCGTCTTTGGCGGACAGGCCGAGATCTTCGAGATCATGCGCCTCCATCCGGGCCAGCGCCTGGCGTTCCTGCCAAATGGTCATGCAGTGCAACAACGTGCCCAGCCAGGTCCGGCTGTGGCGATAGGAGGTGAGGTAAGGGGTGTCCATATAGGTCATGTCTTGTGTCCTTTTCTGGATCGGTGATGCAGTTGCGGTTTGTGATCAATTCTGTTGATGTATATGGAGGGATATGATTGATTTGCAAAACGAATGTTTTTGATTTCACTGATCAAGGATTGTGATGATGAGGAACTTGGACATCACGACGCTGCGGTCTTTTGTGGCGGTCGCTGACAATGGTGGGGTGACTCGGGCGGCTGGGTTTTTGCATCTCACCCAATCGGCTGTGTCGATGCAGTTGAAGCGGCTGGAGGAGTTGCTGGACCTGCAGCTGCTTGATCGGTCGGGGCGCACCATTGCGTTGACCGCGTCGGGAGAACAGCTCTTGGCCTATGCGCGCCGGATGATTGCCCTGAATGATGAGGCGATTGGCCGTCTCACCGATCATGCCTATGAGGGAGAGATCGTTCTGGGCGTGCCGCATGATATCGTCTACCCGGCGATCCCGCAGGTGCTGCAGCGTTTCAACGCGCTATACCCACGGATGAAGGTGCAGTTGCTCTCCAGCTACACGGTTGCTCTGCGGGAGCAGTTTGCCCGTGGCGAATGTGATCTGATTCTGACCACGGAGACCAGCACATCGGAGCAGGGCGAAACGCTTGCCACCCGACCGCTGCGTTGGATCGGTGCACCAAACGGGTCGGCCTGGCGTCAACAGCAACCGCTGAAACTGGCTTTCGCGCGCGACTGTACGTTCCGGCCCAAGGTGATGCGGGCCCTGGATGCGGCTGGCGTGCCTTGGGAGCTGATCGTTGAGACCGACAGTGACCGCACGATCGAGGCCACGGTGAGCGCGGATCTCGCGGTGTGTGCCATGATCGAAGGCACCGAGCCGCCCCATTTGATGCAGATCGACCATGGCGGCAACCTGCCGGATCTGCCCATTCAACGCATCAATCTCTATAGCACCAATTCCGGATCACCCATGGTGAGCGAGCTGGCAGGGTTGGTGCGCCAGGCGTTCCGCACCATCAGCACGCCCCTGTCGGCGTCGCAATACAGCGCGGCTTAGGAGGTTTTCTCCGGTTGCAGACATAGAGTGGGGGCGGGCGCCATGCAGCCCCCACATCTACCGTGTTGGACCGCTGGCTTCAGTCAGTCCTGCGGATCCTGCGTTGTGATCACCACTTTGCCGGTGGCTTTGCGGCTGCGCAGCAGATCCAGTCCCTCTGCCACCCGGTCCAGCGGCAGCACGTGGCTCACATGGGGTACCAGACTGCTGTCGCTGTGCCATTGCATCAACTGAGAGATCGCCGCTTTCACCACATGGGGATGGGACTTCAGGTAACCACCGAAATAAAACCCAATCACGGTGAGGTTCTTCACCAATAGATGGTTGGCTGGAATCTGCGGAACCTCGCCGCCTGCAAAACCGATTGGCAGCAGGCGACCGCCAGGGTTGGTTGCGCGAAACGCAGCCTTCCAGACATCTCCGCCAATGGCATCATAAACCACATCGGCACCGCCCAGCTCTTTCAGCCGGGTCCGCAGATCTTCGGAGGTGTCGATCAGGTGATCTGCCCCGGCCGCCTTCGCGATGGCCAGCTTCTCAGCGCCCCGCGCATAGGCGATGACCCGCGCCCCAAGACGTTTGCCCAATTCCACCGCCGTCAGACCAACACCACCCGCGGCCCCGGTCACCAGCAAGGTCTCTCCCGGCTGCAAGCGGGCGCAATGATCCAAGGCCACGAGGCCAGTGCCGTAAGTGATTTGAAACGCGGCTGCGTCGACAAAACTCATCCCATCGGGTATCGCGATCACCCGATCGGCATCAAAACACCCCTTTTGCGCCAATCCGCCTTGGCCTGCAAAAACCGCAACCCGCGTACCGGGTGGCAACCCTGTGACGCTCGCCCCGGTTTCCAGAACCACACCGGCCAATTCCAACCCCGGCGTAAATGGCAATTCGGGCGTGTCCTGATATTGGCCTTTGAGCATTAGCAGATCTGCGAAATTCAACCCGCAGGCGTGTATTTCAACCAAGACTTGGTTTGGTCTGGGCGCTTTGCAATCAACGCTCGTCACGGTTGGCGGGATCTCGAAGCTCTCAACTCGGTAGGCGTACATATTATTTTCCCATAATTGGCGTGGGTTAGAGTGATTCGCGACGATCACAGCATGGCAGAATCACCGATGCATCACCTCCCTATTTATGGGGAGGATGGCTCTTGGCTGATCAAAGTGTAAATTCTGGACATAAAAATAAGTATGAAATCATGTATTTGTCGCAGAAATGCAAGAAATGGCGAAAGCTGCGACTTGAATTCAACCGTTAAGGTCGTAAACTCAACCATATGGGAACGCGTAGAATGTCTTGATGGGTACTTTCGGCCAAAGCGGTGACATCACAAGGATGGGGCCCGTTTTGGCAGAAGGTAAGAGGACGTTTTGGTGGGATCTCAGTGGTAAACCTTTAGGAGAAACGCATGGCTCATCCCGTAGATGTGCACGTGGGGAAACGTATCCGGCACCGCCGGTGGCTCATTGGCATGACGCAGCAACAGCTTGCAGAGCTAGTTGGAATCAAATTCCAGCAAATCCAGAAGTATGAAACTGGCGCAAATCGCGTGAGTGCATCCCGTCTTTGGGATATCTCCGATGCGCTCGGCGTTCCAGTCAGCTTCTTTTTCGAAGGCCTTCAGGACGAAGACAGCACCCCAAGCGAAAAGTCCCAAGTGCCTGACGATCTGATGGGCGACAAGGAAGCGCTCGATCTGGTTCGCTCGTATTATGCGATCCCAGAAAACCAGCGCCGTCGCTTGTTTGAACTGGCTCGGGTGCTCAGCGACGTCGCCTGACGCACCCCCAAGTTACAAGCCGCAGGACCTGCAGCGGGTCGAACCCGCCTTTGGTGATTTGGCTTGAAATCGGCGCGGTCGGATGTCACCTGTTCCACTATGACACCGACCGCGCTCTCAGATCTCGACGTTGCCCACCGCATGGCGGATGCCGCACGTCGCGCCATCCTGCCTCACTTCAGAAGCGCAGGGCTTCATTCCGACAATAAGGATGCAGAGGGGTTTGACCCGGTCACCGTGGCGGATCGTGCCGCGGAAGAAGCCATGCGCCGTATCCTCACCGAACTGCGACCGCAGGACAGCATTCTGGGCGAAGAATACGGCCAGTTTGACGGATCCTCTGGCCGCACCTGGGTGTTGGACCCGATTGATGGCACCCGCGCGTTCATCAGCGGCACGCCCACTTGGGGCGTTCTGATTGCGCTGTCGGATCAAAACGGTCCGTTTCTGGGGGTGATCGACCAGCCTTATATTGGCGAGCGGTTTGTCGGCACGGCAGAAGACGCCAGCGTGACTGGCCCGATGGGCACATCCGCGCTTGGCGTGCGCGCCACCCAAACCCTGGGTGAGGCGACCCTCTTCACCACATTCCCCGAAGTTGGCACACCGCGAGAGCGCGCCGCGTTTGAGCGCGTGGCCACCCAAACCCGGCTGACCCGCTATGGGATGGATTGCTACGCCTACGCGCTGTTGGCAGCCGGGCAATGTGATCTGGTGATCGAAGCGGGGCTGCAAGCCTATGATATCCAGGCGCCCATCGCGGTAATCCAGGCTGCGGGCGGTGTGGTCACCGACTGGCAGGGCAACCCGGCCCACAACGGTGGCCAGGTTGTTGCCGCCGCCACCAAGGACCTGCACCAGGCGGCACTGGAACGGCTCAACCAATAGGCTTGCACACCAATAGGCTTGCACAGGGGCAGCGCGCCAGATAACCTTCTCAAAACGCTGAGTCCTTTGCCCATATTCTGTCAGCGTTTTCCACACTTCATTACCGAAATGGGCGGCATAATGGAGTGTGGCATATGACCGACTGTCTTATCAAATCCGCAGACGTCCTGTTGACCATGGAGTCAACGGGCGCACGCCTGGTGAATGCAGACCTGCGGATCCGCGATGGTGTCATCGCCGAGATCGGGCAGGGGCTGGAGAGTTCCGGCTCCAGTTCTGGGCCCCGCGTTGACGCCCGCGGCTGTGTGGTGACGCCGGGTTTGGTCAACACCCATCACCACCTCTATCAGAACCTCACCCGCGCGGTGCCCGGTGCACAGGATGGGCTGTTGTTCGGCTGGTTGCAGCGGCTCTACCCGATCTGGTCGGCCTTCACACCAGAGGACATTCATGTATCGGCGCAGCTTGGCCTGGCGGAATTGGCGCTGTCCGGCTGCACGCTGACCTCCGATCACCTCTATCTCTATCCCAATGGCAGCCGCCTGGAGGACACGATTGAGGCCGCTCAGGACATTGGCCTGCGGTTTCAGCCAACCCGCGGCGCGATGAGCATTGGCGAAAGCGATGGCGGCTTGCCACCGGACAGTCTGGTTGAATCGGAAACCGCGATCCTGGAGGATATGATCCGTGTGGTGGACCGCTTCCATGATCCGCGCGAAGGATCGATGTGCCGCGTCGCCTTGGCCCCGTGTTCGCCATTTTCCGTCAGCCGTGAGCTGATGCGGGATGCAGCGCTCTTGGCGCGTGACAAAGGCGTCATGCTGCACACCCATCTGGCGGAAAACGACGAAGACATCGCTTATTCTCTGGCGCAATTTGGCTGTCGGCCGGGGCAATACGCCGAAGAGCTGGGATGGACCGGCCCGGATGTCTGGCACGCCCATTGCGTCAAGCTGGATGCAGAGGAGATTGATCTGTTCCAGCGCACCCGGACAGGTGTTGCCCATTGCCCCTGTTCAAACTGCCGCCTTGGCAGCGGCATCGCGCCGGTGCGGGCGATGCGGGACGCGGGCGTGCCGGTTGGCTTGGGCGTCGATGGCTCCGCCAGCAACGATATGGCCAACCTCATGGCAGAGGCGCGTCAGGCCATGTTGCTGCAACGGGTGGCATTGGGGGCAGACGCGATGAGCCCCTATGAAGCGCTCGAAATTGCCACGCGCGGTGGCGCAGCAGTGCTGGGACGGCCCGATGTGGGCCAGCTGAGCATCGGCAAACGCGCGGATATCGCCATCTGGGATGTCAGCGGTGTGGCCTCCAGCGGCAGCTGGGATCCGGCGGCGATGCTCCTGGCCGGTCCCACGCAGGTGAAACATCTCTTTGTTGAGGGGCGGCAGATCGTTGGTGACGGGCAGTTGCTGACGTTGGATCTGCCAGACCTTCTGTTGCGCCACCGGGCCGCGGCGCGGCGGCTGATGGATCTGGCCTAGGCCACGTCCGTTCAGCACCCAGCACTTAGAACACAGCACTCACAACCCAGCACTCAGAACACGGGGCCTCAGAACACGGGGCCTCAGTGCTGCGGATCTTGCACTTTTCCTCTTGCCAAAAAATATCCCCGCCGGACGCAGAGGCGCAAATGCGCCTCTTAAAGCATCGAGCCCTTATGTTGAGGCATATCCTGCATCGCAGAAATAGTTGTAGCATTCGTCTGGGGTGAAGAGGTCGCAGACTTCGGCAAGCGCGTCGAACATCTGGTCGAAGGTTCTGGCTCCGATACGCCTGAGATGTGCCTTGA
>NZ_JAJDWC010000018.1 GCF_022825805.1 Phaeobacter sp. | reverse complement strand
GTTGTTCTGGATCGTATCCCAAAACAGCTGAAATACACCTTTCGGCGTATCCGGATGCCGGATGATTTTATGGGGCGCGCCAATCAACTCTTCCCAAGGGTAGTTCGCAACGCGGTGGAACACGTAGTTCCCGCTGAGTATCACCCCACGGTGGTCGGTCCGTGAGAAAAAGACCTCATTCAATTCAAAAGGCGCTTCCCCACGAGAGGGGCGGGTGCTCAGACGGCGATCAACGAAAGACACGGTGTTTCCCTGTATCAGAAATAGTGCCCCTGGACCCTACACGGCTTTCCTTCACGGACTCTTAAGTTGGCAGGGGGGCGTCACCTTTTAATTGATCCATGACGATCTGGCTTTGGACCCGCGCAATCGTGGGGTGCGGCAGCAGGACTTCGTGTAGGAGCCGATTGAGAGCCTGTAGATCCTCGCAGAACACCCGAAGCAGGTAATCTGCCTCACCCGTCATGGTCCAGGCAGAGGTGATTTCCGGTCGTGTTTCCACCAGTCTGGCAAATTGCCGTGACTGTTCCGGGCCATGGCTGCCAAGCTGGACCTGAACGAACCCCTGAACCGTGAGGCCCAGTTTATGTGCATCCAGCTTGGCGGCATAGCTGCGGATGTAGCCATCGGCCTCCAGCCGTTGCCGTCGCCGCCCAGCCTGGCTTGCAGATAGGTTCAGCATCTCGCCCAATTGCTGCGCGGTCAGATGCGCATTCTTTTGCAGCGCGGCGAGGAGTTGTTTGTCGATCTGATCCATTGGATGCGGGCTTTTTTCGTATTCTTGAAAATAATGCGGGGGATTGATGAAAGTTCAAGCATTTTCCCGTCAGAATGCGGGAAAACAGCATCTTGGGTGCGGTATTCTTGGACCAGCTAGAATTCACCCCTATAGGAGGTCGCCACAATGGGCCCGTTCCCGCACAATGCCCCGCGTTCCGTGATCAGTTCAGAAAACCCTGCTGGTACTAACGGATTTGAATTTGTCGAATTTGCTCATCCCCGGCCAGACGAGCTGCGAGAGTTGTTTTCAAAAATGGGATATGAGTTGGTCGGCCACCATACCCAGAAAAAGGGCGTCGAATTGTGGCAGCAGGGCGATGTCACCTACATCCTGAACGCGGAACCGGGCAGCTTTGCTGAACGGTTTGTGGCTGAACACGGTCCCTGCGCGCCGTCCATGGGCTGGCGGGTTGCGGATGCGCAGAAGGCGTTTGACCACGCCGTGGCCCATGGCGCAGAGCCCTACGAGGGTGACGACAAAACGATGGATGTGCCCGCGATCAAGGGTATTGGCGGGTCGCTGATTTACTTCATCGATCAGTATTACGACACCTCGCCCTACAATGCGGAATTTACCTGGATCAAACCATCCAAACCCCGTGGCGTCGGGTTCTACTATCTCGATCACCTCACCCATAACGTCTACAAGGGCAATATGGACAAGTGGTTCAAATTCTATGGTGATTTGTTCAACTTCAAAGAGATACGTTTCTTCGATATCGCTGGAAAATACACCGGTCTGCTCAGTCGCGCATTGACCTCGCCCTGTGGTCGGATCCGCATTCCGATCAACGAAGATCGCGGGGAAACCGGGCAGATCGTGTCCTACCTGAAGAAATACAAAGGCGAGGGGATCCAGCACATCGCGGTTGGCAGCGAAGACATTTATGAAGCAACCGATGAAATATCGGAGCGTGGCATCGCCTTCATGCCTGCGCCCCCGGCGTCCTATTACGAAATGAGCCATGAGCGTGTCGTGGGCCACGAAGAGCCGCTGGACCGGATGCGCAAACATGGCATTTTGATCGATGGCGAAGGCGTCGTAGATGGGGGTGAAACCAAACTGCTGCTGCAGATTTTCTCCAAAACGGTGATCGGGCCGATCTTCTTTGAGTTCATTCAGCGCAAAGGGGACGACGGCTTTGGCGAGGGCAACTTCAAAGCGTTGTTTGAATCGATTGAACGTGAGCAGATCGCAAACGGAGAGATCACGGCGGCGGAATAAGCCGCTTGTTCAGGGTAGCCTATGGTCATGGGCCATGGGGCTGCCCCATCATTCCCCGTGGTGTCGGGATAAGCGTGCCTGTCTTAGCCGCTTGGAATGGTGAGCGTCAGGTTCCGGCTACCTTTTTGATACTGCAATTGGCTGTCGCCAATGGCGATCACGCGCCCACCGTCCATCCGGTCGCCAACCTTGACCTTCTTGTATCGACCGTTTGGCATCAAAACCAGGGCACGGCGGTTTGAAGGCGTGCCATAGACCCCAATCAGGTTCACCCGGCGCAGATTAATTGCGTTGTCCAATGTGGCCTGACGGGCAACCGATGCGCTGGAGGGAATGCGCGGTGCCGCCGGAGCGGAGGCTGCAGCAGCCACCGACTGGGCTGCGTCTGCCGCCGCGGTTCTTGTGCTGTTACGCTGTGCGCGGTCGACGATATTGGCGAAGTTGTTCGGCCTGATCCGCGGCATGACGGAAATCGCCACGGCCTGCTCTGTCACGGGAAGGCTGTTTTCTTCGGCTGGCTTGAGGCTCGCCGGACGCAGTTTGGGGCGCAAGGTGGCCAGTTCTGCACGGCTCAGCCCTCCCAGACGGGCGCGCTCGTTTTGTTCAGCAAGATCATCGGGGCGGGTCTTGGGGCGCAATGCTGCCAACTCGGCCAGACGCGCGGTTTCCGCTTCTGCGGCCAGCGCTGCCAGGTCCGGACGCTCAGGCGTTGGTGGTGGCACCACCTCGGGTGCGCCAAGGTAAACCACGATACCATCTGGCGTCAGCGTTCCCTCGGGTGTTGCGGTTACCAAGCCGCGTTCGTCCAGATCAAACGCCTGTCCAGCGGCTGTGGGATTTGCCACGATATCAAGGCCCAGGTCAGCGGCAAACCGATCGGGCTGGGGCAGGGCGATTGCATCTTCGGAGATATCGGTTGAATCGATCGACGCGATATACAGATCCTCCAGCGAGGATCCCCCTGGCACGTCCAGCGCGGAAGGCGCGTTCTGCCAGATGCCTGTCGCCGCATATTGAGCGGCTTGCGTCAGCTCATCTGTCGGTGCGGTCTCTAGCGCCTCGGCGATAGCTGCGTCAGCTTCTGCCTCGGCGTTGTCCAGCACTGTCGGTGCGGGTGCGGTGCTCAGCGCGTCGAGGACCGCTGCATCCGAGGGCGTCAAAGCCACGGTCTCTTCACCAGTGGTTGTCGCGCCGTCAACTTCATCATCTTCGGTGGCATCGATGTCTGACGTCGGCTCAGCTGGCAACGTGTCGCCATCCAGAAGCGATGGTATCGCGCTGACCTGTGGGGCAAGCTCGACCTCTGGTTCAGCTCCGGCATCTGGCTCGACTGCAAGGGCTGTTTGCGGATCGGTGGTTTGCTCGCTTTGGGCGGCTGGATCCTTGTCCTGCTCTGAAACCGCGGCCCACACGGCAGCCAGCGCCATGAGGGCAAGGAGCCCCAGCATCAGCATCAATCCCAGAAATCTGGGTTTTCCACCGACATGTTGCTCGGACACGCCAGCGAGCAGTTTGGCCTTGCCCGCTTCATGGAGCGCTTTGCGGTCGGTTGTCTGCGGGCCAGGTTCTTCTGTGGGCTCATCGCTGCGGGACAGTACAGGGGCGGGCGCTTCGGCGGTGGTTTCTGATTTGCCCAGCAGGCCAAAGCGGCCCTGCTTGGGTGTTGTGGGGTTTGCAGCTCGGGGTGCGGATGGCGCTGCGCGAGACTGATCTGACTGTTCGGCATCGGCGACAGCACTATCTGCCAGAGCAATCGTTCCAAACGCCGCATGGGGAACCACCCGTGGCCCTTTGTCTGCATTGCCTTTGGGGTCGCCTTTCGGGCTGTCGGATGCGGCCGGTTGTTTGGCTTTGCTGTCTGAGGCAGAGGTCGGCGTCGCAGCAATTGGGGGTGCGCTCGAACCATCCGGGCGCTCTCGCGTTGCAGAAGGAGCGGATTTTCGGCGCCTGGTTGCAAACCCCGCCGATGGCGCGGCGCTGTCAATGTCGTTTGGTTCTGCCAATGCCACAGATTTTTCAGCGCTGGCCCCAGCTTTCGATGTGTCGGTTCCGTCCGCTGTGGTCGCGGTGGCTTGTGTGGGTGCCTCTCCGCTCGCCTGCACGTCTGGCTTTGGTGCGGCTTTGCCGTTTGCCGCTGTTTTCTCGGCGCCCTTCGCTGCTGTTTCTTTGGGCGCTGTGTCGGCCTCTGGCGTAGATGCCGCTTCGCCACTTGTTTCGGTTTTGTGCTCCGGCTCGGTGCCGCGTTGCGACAGCGGCATGTCGTCCGGTTCCGGCGTCGCCTCGCCAGCGGCAATCAGCGTTTGGCTCGGCCCAAAGTCAGGCTCGCCTATGTATGCAGACGAGCTGGGGGTGGCCATGAAGCTGACTGGCAAGAACCCGTTGCCAACGGCAAATTCCTCGGCTTCTTGCAAGGTTTCGCGCGCCACAGCGGCAATATAAAGGCTGCCATCTTGGCGGGTGACATCGAAAGCCAGCTCCGTCACCTCATAGGGGGTTGCGCCATCCAGGGCCTGCTGGGCAACATGGAGGTCGTCATTGGTATTGGCAGGGGCGTCCACCATCAGATAGCGGATCTGATCGTCCGGAATGACCAGTTTGCAGGCCACCGGCCCGCCTGCACGGGCCTCGCCTTGCTGGCGCAGCTCTGACAGGGCCGCGCTGAGATCGGCGACATCCAGCGCGGTTTCTCCGACGGAAATCCAGCCGTCTTCGACCCGCTGTCGCAGGCTCACCGCTTGAGACGAAAGAATGAGTGCGAAACCCGGCTTCATAATGCGACCATGCCTTCAAA
Organism: Phaeobacter sp.; assembly: GCF_022825805.1. Lineage (GTDB taxonomy): Bacteria > Pseudomonadota > Alphaproteobacteria > Rhodobacterales > Rhodobacteraceae > Phaeobacter. Next base: position 4,701 of record NZ_JAJDWC010000018.1, on the reverse strand, counting down.
TTCCCACACCGACCTGTTTGCAGGTCTGGTAATCTTGATGCAGACCATAAGGCAGCGATCCGCCGAGGGAAAGGAAAAGACGGTTTCTCCCCCTTGCGGGCGGCTGTTTGCCGTTCCCATGTTGCATCAGAAACAAGGAGCAATGACATGAAAGTAAGTCACCTTTTTGCGGCGACACTGGCGGTGGTCATGTTGGGGTCGTTTGCCGGGGCAGGTGAGACGGCAAAAGACAGGCATATTGCGGTCACCGGTCAGGCACAGATTTCTGTCGCGCCCACACTTGCAACCATCGTTCTGGGCGTCAGCGAGGAAGCCGAAGAAGCGGGCTTGGCGATGCGGGCGACCTCCACCAAGATGGTGGATGTGGTCGATGCCTTGCGGGATGCTGGTATCGCGGCCGAAGACATGCAGACCCAACAGATTTCACTCAACCCGGTTTGGACCAGAGATCCCCGTTACGACGACGGGCGCAGCCGGATCACCGGATTTGCGGCTTCGAATACATTATCGGTGCGGGTCCGCGATCTGGATCGCCTTGGCGAAATCCTGGATCAGGTGCTGATGGTCGGCGCGAATGAGTTTCGCGGGCTGAATTTTGGCGTTTCTAATCCGGCCGCTGTTCAGGATCAGATCCGTGCAGCAGCGGTTTTGGATGCACGCCGCAAGGCCCAGCAACTGGCCGATGCCGCCGGTGTTGCGCTCGGCCCGGTGCGGGTGATCAATGACAGGGATGTGGGGCGCGGTCGACCGGCTTTTGCGATGGAAATGGCGCGCGATGTGTCCGTTCCGATCGAGGCGGGCGAACTGACCTTTGAGCACTCGGTCTCTGTGGTGTTCGATATTGGGGCCGAAACGGGCGATTGATCAGCCCGTGTTGGCAAGCCGACACTCGATAAACCAAAATGCCCTGGGCCAACAGTCTTCGGCCCAGGGCAATGTTGTCAAAAAAGATCCGATTAAGCGGTGGCCTTCGCCAGTGCCTGATCCAGATCCGCAATCAGATCGTCTGCGTTTTCGATACCAATGGAGATGCGCACAACATTGGGGCCTGCACCTGCGGCTTCCTGCTGTTCCGGTGTCAGCTGCCGGTGGGTTGTCGACGCCGAGTGGATGATAAGGGAGCGGGTGTCGCCAAGGTTGGCAACATGGCTGAAGATTTCCAGCGCGTTGACCAATTTGACACAGGCATCATATCCGCCCCTCACCGCAAAGGTGAACAAACCGCCGGTTCCTTTGGGGTAATGCTGTTGGCCGCGCTCATAGTACGGAGAGGAGGGCAGGCCTGCATAGGTGACATAGTCGACCCGTTCGTCCTGTTCCAACCAGGACGCAACCGTGCGGGCGTTCTCACAATGCCGCTCCATCCGCAAGGATAGGGTTTCGATCCCCATCAGCGTGTAATGCGCTGCCTGCGGGTTCATCGTCATGCCGAGATCACGTAGCCCAATTGCAATGCCGTGGAAGGTAAAGGCCAGCCCGCCGAATGTTTCGTGGAATTTCAGTCCGTGATAGGCAGGCTCCGGCTGCGACAGCGATGGGAACTTGTCATTTGCAGACCAGTCAAAAGTGCCGGAATCAACCACCACGCCGCCTGTCACCGTGCCATTGCCGGTGAGATATTTGGTTGTTGAGTGCACAACCAGTGTGGCTCCATGAGCAATTGGGTTGCACAGGTATGGCGTCGCCGACGTGTTGTCGATGATCAGCGGAACACCGGCGGCATCGGCAACGTCTGCGATGCTGCGGATATCGGTGACATAGCCGCCCGGATTGGCGATGGATTCCCCGAACACCGCGCGGGTGTTGTCATCAATGGCCTCAGCAACTGCCGCAGGGTCGTCGAAATCAACGAATTTCGCCGACCAGCCGAAGCGTTTGATCGTCTGGCTGAATTGCGTGACCGTCCCACCATAAAGGCGTGTGGAGGCGACAACATTGCAGCCTGGACCCATCAGCGGGAACAGCGCCATGATCTGAGCGGCATGCCCGGACGAACAACAAACCGCACCGACGCCGCCCTCAAGGGTTGCGATCCGTTCCTGCAGCACGGCAACGGTTGGGTTTGTCAGGCGGGAATAGATGAAGCCGACTTCCTGCAGATTGAACAGGGCAGCTGCATGATCTGCGTCGCGAAACACGAAAGCCGTCGATTGATAGATTGGCGTTTGACGGGCGCCGGTTGCCGGATCCGGTTTGGATCCTGCGTGGATCTGGAGGGTGTCGAACCCAAAAGTTGGCGTCTCGGACATGGAACGTCTCCTGTGAGTGGTCTTTGAGATCGCGCACAGAACACTCCGCCCGGCGATCTATTTCAAGGCGCAATTTCAAAATGACCAAATGGGCAGCGTGCCAGCGGACGCGATTGGCTGATGTTATCGCATCCAAAATCCGGCTGTGCGCAGTTTGTTGCGGATCGCCTGCTCACGTCTGGGCAGGTTGTCCCGATCAAACAAGGCTCGCGCCTTGCGCCCACGCCCCTGATAGATCATTCGCTTCATCGGTTCGTATTGTTTCAGCACCTTTTTAATCTTGTTGGGGGCTGCGGTGTCTTCCAGCAATTCAACAACATGGTCGGGCTCTCTCGCGTAGAGCAGGGAGAGGGTGCGATAATGGCAGCTGGTTGTCCCATCCAGAAATCCGCTTTTCAGCGTATCCCGACCGCCCCCAAAGCTGTGTATCACCAGCGGCAAGGCAATCTGATCCAGCCATGGATCCAGCGATTGGCCAATCAACTCCTTTGGCGTCTGTTCCCAGAGGGTTCGGGCGTAGGTCAAAAATCGTTCGCCGAATGTCACGGGGCACGCACCAAAGAAAAAGCCAGCGTTGAAGTAAAGATAGCGGCGCCAATGGTTTTCGGGCTGGCCGAGATCGAGACTGCTGTCGAAATCAAGGTCAAACTGCTCATAAAGTGTCTGCCAGATACGGTTCATATCGGGGCCGTAAAGCGTTGGCTTTGGCCAGGTGCCGGTGCACCGCAAAGAGGCAGAGGGGCGGGCGAAATCAAACGGCACTTCGTTGATGGGTCCGGTGATCAGCGTGTCGCTGTCAAAAAACACGAAGGGCTCGCCTTCGGGCAGGGCCAACAACGCTTCGATCTTGTTGCCATAGGGGTAACGGCCACCAAACACATGTGTTGCAAAGGGTTTGATCTCTGCCCCCAAGTGCTCGAGCGCGGCGAGCAAAGGCGCATTTTTGATACTGGGATCGTTATCCCACAATGGGCCCGCCTGCGGCACAGCCACGATGAGACGGCCCGCAAATTGGGGCGACTGCCGCCGCAGGGAGGCAGCAAACAACACGGCCTCGTATTGCAAACGTCCCGCTTGTCCAACGATCACCACATTAAAGGTCGGGGGCGGTGTCTGGCTCTTGGCGTGCGGACCTGACATTAAATCACTCGCTTGGGCCGTAGGTCCGCGGGCAAGGAAAACTGTCTAAGGGGCTGCCAGCATGGCTGCGCCCGCGTGGTCCGCACCACAGCGCAGAGTGGTCGCCCCAGGACAGGTATCGTGCTGCAGATCATCGAAAGTGCTTCCTCTGCATCAAAGCTCTGGCGCGAGAAACCGAATGCCGTCCATTTTGGACACCACCTCGACATCTTGATCATACATTGCGCTCGCCGCCGTCAAAACATCTGCATTCCAGCCAGGCAGATCTATTTCTTCCGTCAGGGCGCTGTCATCAGCGTATTTGTCGAGGAAAGCAGCAAATATCTTCTGCCTCTGGCCCTCGCTTAGGTTTTCGAATTGACCAAGATATTTGCGGAGCCGTTTCATGCCCTCGCCAGACATGATGGCCGCCAAAAGGTCCATGCCTCCATCAAGTCGCGCGTCATCGTCCAGTGCTGCCATGCGGCGGATGATCTGCCCCCAGAGCAGAGGCATATCCTCATAGCACCAGGTGGTGATTGCAACATCCGGGGCGGCTCTGCGCAGCCGTTGAAAAAGATCCGACCAGCGCAGACATTGCGGCGAGATGTTTTGCGCAATCTCATCCACGCGTTCAGGCGCGGCTTTTTCCAATAGGTTCGGGATAAAACCACCCGGATCCCGCATCGCGATGAATATCTCCAACCGATCGGTTGGAAACATACGGCGCATGGCCTGAACGCGGGCTTCGGCTTCCGGATAAAGGAGATGGCCATCCAGCGCGCGGCGCTGGGAGCCGAAAAAATGTGGATTGGAAAAAAGAACGCGTTCGGCGGTGGTCCCATCAAGGATTTGGTCCCACAGAGTTTCGGCACCGATATGATGATCTGGATCGGCCATCAAAGCCGCAAAACAGGTTTTGAGCAGCTGGCGATAGCGCCCAGGACCCGGAACCGAGATATCTTGGCGCTGAAACCGCGCGATGTTGCGCAAAAGGGTCTTCAGAAGTCTGTCTTCGTCCGTGCCATGTGCGCCGCAATGAAAGACAACCTGCATGACTTCACCACCTCGCGTTGACGTGCAACCTTCTGAAATTACTACTGTGTCATGACGGGTTGGTCAAATCTGACGTTGCCGACTGGTTGTCTGATAGGCCTTGTTCGGGGCCCAACGCGAGAATTTCTGCGCCAAATGCACAATAGTTCATTTTTCGTCTTGCACCGCAAATCCAATATCGCTAAATCGGCGCTCAAGGCCCCTATAGCTCAGCTGGTAGAGCAACTGATTTGTAATCAGTAGGTCCGCGGTTCGAGTCCGTGTGGGGGCACCATCA
>NZ_JAJDWC010000030.1 GCF_022825805.1 Phaeobacter sp. | reverse complement strand
GGAAAACTGCAGCGCGTCGCCTGGCTTTTCGGTTTGGTTGATCAACAACTGCATCGGGTTGGCACCGCCCGCAGCGATCAGATCGGGGAAGCCATCGGAATTGCAATCCAGAGAGGCCAAGCCACCGCCGACAAAATGCTCCCACCCGCCATCATAAATATGTTCTGGTATCGGACGCGGTGTGAACTGCGGGACGGAACTGTCCTGAGCCCAAATGAGAGTGGGCGGGCAAAGGGCGAGGGTCAGCCAAAGCGCGTGTTTTCCATCAACCTGCATGATTTGCGACCTCTCGAATGCGCAGTGCGGAGACTTCTTCGATGGCATGTGCGGCTGCGCCTTTCGCCCACATTTTGTTTCCCCAGCCGTGCACTCTGACATCTGGCAATGGCGCATCGACTTGCACTACCCAGCGGCGCATTTCCTCAATGACCTTGTCAGAGGAAAGGTAGCCAAAGGCCAGTTGCGCCCCGGCCAGGACGATCATTTGTGGATCGAAGATGTTGACGACGTTGGCTAAACCCATTGCGAACATGCGCCCCGCCCTGTCCAAGGTTGATCTGGCCATCATGTCGCCATCGGCCATCGCCGCGTAAAGCGATGCGAGGTCTCTGTGCCGTTCCACTCCGCTGGTGACATTGGCCTCTCGCAGCAGCGCATAGTCCCCGACATAGGCTTCGAGACATCCGCGCTGGCCGCATTGGCACAGCGCGCCTTCCAGCTGCACTTTGGTATGTCCCAGTTCCGCGCCGCAGCCCCGTGCGCCGCGGTAAATCTGGCTATTGATGACAATGCCCATGCCGACACCATGTTCGACCGTCACAACAATGAAATTCGTGTGCCTGTCGCCATGCCCAAACAGCAGCTCGGCTTTGGCAACAAGATTTGCGTCGTTGTCGATGAACACGGGCATGGCAAAGTGCTGCGCCAGATACGCGCCGAAATCGACGTTGCGTTGGTTGAGCGATGACGACCAGTAGATAAAGCCACGATCAGCATCCATGACGCCGGCCATGCCAATCGCCATGCCAGAAATGTCCGCGGGGTCGAGATCGGCAGCGGCGCAGCTGGCGTTCAGTGCGCTCTGAATTTGTTGACACAGATCCTCTGGGCTTGATTGGCCGCCCGGCAATGGAATTTCATGGCACAGAAGTTCTGTGCCCTCGAAATCTGTGATCAATGTGGTGATGGCATGGTGGGATAGTTTCATGCCTGCAATCAGATGTGCCTGTCCCCGGACCTTGAGTGCGACTCGTGGTCGGCCTCTCTTGGCGCCTTTGGCGGCCTCTGGGCTGACTTCCTCGATCATTCCGGCGGCCAGAAGATCTGCGGTGATGGCCGTGACAGTGGCAGGGCTGATCAATGTGGCTTGGGCAATATCGATTCGGGCGATTTGGCCAGCGGCGCGGATGGTTTCGAAGACCTGCAGGCGGCTGCTTTCGCGCAACTCATCCGATGGTGACAATCGTTGCAATCTCGCCAATGTCTTTCTCCCGTTCCAATCCAGCTGACATTCTCGTCGAGAAATCCGCTGTATCTGCAGGATACATTATTTAATTTGAGTTTCAAAAAAAATAATGTTAGGGATATCATATCAGGCCGCCATGGGAGCATTTGAAGAGCTGGCGACCGTAACCAGAGGGAGGAACAACCATGAAGTTTCTGAGTGGAATCTCCGCACTTGCGCTTGTCGCATCGGCGGGAATGGCATTTGCAGATGGTGTGACCGTTGGCGTCAGCTGGTCCAACTTTCAGGAAGAGCGCTGGAAGACCGACGAGGCGGCGATCAAATCTGCGCTGGAAGCAAAAGGCGCCACCTATGTATCGGCTGATGCGCAATCGTCATCTGCCAAACAGTTGTCCGACATCGAGAGCCTCATTGCGCAGGGTGTGGATGCGCTGATCATTCTGGCGCAGGACGCACAAGCCATCGGCCCAGCGGTCGAAGCGGCAGCAGATGAAGGCATCCCAGTCGTCGCCTATGACCGTTTGATCGAAGACAACCGCGCATTCTATCTGACCTTCGACAATATCGAAGTTGGACGCATGCAGGCACGCGCCGTGCTGGAAGCGCAGCCAAGCGGCAACTACGTGATGATCAAAGGATCGCCAACCGATCCGAACGCAGATTTCCTGCGCGGCGGCCAGCAAGAAGTCATTCAGGCTGCCATCGACAGCGGCGATATCAAGATTGTCGGCGAAGCCTATACGGATGGCTGGTTGCCCGCCAATGCGCAGCGCAACATGGAGCAGATCCTGACTGCGAATGACAACAGCGTGGACGCTGTCATTGCCTCCAACGATGGCACCGCTGGCGGTGTGGTTGCAGCGCTGACCGCCCAAGGCATGGAAGGTCTTGCCGTATCTGGCCAAGATGGTGACCATGCTGCGTTGAACCGTGTGGCCAAAGGCACGCAAACTGTTTCTGTCTGGAAAGATGCCCGTGATCTGGGCAAAGCGGCCGCAGAAATCGCGGTCCAGATGGCAGAAGGTGCAGCGATGAGCTCTGTCGACGGTGGTACATCTTGGACCTCTCCGTCGGGCACAAATCTGACCGCTCGTTTCCTGGAGCCTATCCCGGTCACCGCAGCCAATCTTTCGGTTGTTGTTGACGCAGGCTGGATCTCCAAAGATGCGCTTTGCCAGGGTATGAGCAACGGTCCTGCTCCCTGTAACTGATTGAAAAATGGCGCTGAGCGAGGCAACGCGTTGCTCAGCGCCCGTGACCGGCACCGATATCCACCTGATTGACACGGTGCTGATGGCCCATTGCTGAATACGGGAGTTCGGATATGACCGACACCACGTCTCAGCCGATCCCTGCACAACGTAAACGCAGCCTGTTCCAGCAGCTGGAACTGGATATGCGTCTGCTGGGCATGATCGGTGCTTTTGTTATCCTCTGTATAGGATTCAACATCCTGACAGACGGGCGGTTTTTGACCCCGCGCAACATTTTCAACCTGACGATCCAGACGGTGTCCGTGGCGATCATGGCGACTGGTATGGTGTTCGTCATCGTCACTCGCAACATCGACCTGAGTGTCGGGGCTTTGCTGGCCACTTGTTCTGCGGTCATGGCCATGGTGCAGACCGACATCGTGCCAAACATGCTGGGCATGGGTCTGGATCATCCGTTGACATGGATCATCACGATCGCCGTTGGTCTGGGTGTCGGAACGCTGATTGGGGCATTCCAAGGATGGATGGTTGGTTATTTGACCATACCGGCCTTTATTGTCACGCTGGGTGGCTTTCTCGTCTGGCGCAATGTTGCCTGGTATCTGACTGATGGGCAGACCATCGGTCCGCTGGATAGCAATTTCATCATGTTTGGCGGCACGTCTGGAACACTAGGCACCACGCTGAGCTGGGCTGTCGGGGTCATTGCAACCGCCCTGGCGCTGGTCGCCCTGTGGAACAGCCGTCGCGCCAAACAGGGCCATGGGTTTCCGGTGAAACCCGCCTGGGCCGAAGCAGTGATTGCGGGTGTGGTTGCGATTTCCATTCTTGGGTTCGTTGCGATCCTGAACGCCTATCAAATTCCCGAACGCCGGCTGAAGCGCTTGCTGGAGGCGCAGGGCGAAACCATGCCAGAGGGTCTTGTTGTTGGGTATGGTTTGCCGATTTCAGTGCTAATTCTGATTGGGACGGCTGTTTTCATGACCATCATTGCTCGGCGGACCCGCTTTGGCCGGTATATCTTTGCAACAGGTGGCAACCCGGATGCAGCAGAGCTGTCGGGGATCAACACCCGCATGCTGACCGTGAAGATCTTCGCCTTGATGGGATTCTTGTGTGCGTTGTCCGCGGTTGTTGCATCCGCGCGTCTGGCCAACCACTCCAACGATATTGGGACGCTGGATGAACTGCGCGTGATTGCGGCGGCCGTAATTGGTGGTACCGCGTTGGCCGGCGGGTTCGGCACGATTTATGGTGCCATTCTTGGCGCGTTGATCATGCAGAGCTTGCAGTCCGGGATGGCGATGGTCGGGGTTGATGCCCCATTCCAGAACATTGTCGTGGGATCTGTTTTGGTGGCGGCCGTGTGGATTGACATCGTGTACCGCAAACGTTTGGGAGGCCGATGATGACAACTGCAAAAGAACTGCGCGCGTCCGGCGCGACCCCATTGGTCGAAATGGAAGATATTTCGATCTCCTTTGGTGGGATCAAGGCTGTTGATCACGTCAGTGTTGATCTGCACCCTGGCGAGGTTGTCGGGCTGCTGGGCCACAATGGTGCCGGTAAATCAACGCTGATCAAGATCCTGTCTGGTGCATATCAGATGGACAGTGGCGAAATTCGCGTGAATGGACAAAGGGTTGAAATCGAAAACCCCCGCGATGCTCGGGCCCATAATATCGAGACGATTTATCAGACGCTGGCTTTGGCGGATAATCTTGATGCAGCGTCCAACCTGTTCCTTGGTCGAGAGCTGACAACGCCCTTTGGTCTGGTTGATGACTCTGCGATGGAGGCGGAATGCCGGAAAATCATGAACCGGCTCAATCCGAACTTTCAAAAGTTCTCTGAACCTGTTTCGGCCTTGTCTGGTGGTCAGCGCCAATCCGTTGCGATTGCGCGTGCGGTGTACTTCAACGCCAAAATTCTGATCATGGACGAGCCGACAGCAGCCTTGGGGCCTCATGAAACGCAGATGGTTGCGGAACTGATCCAGCAGTTGAAAGCGCAGGGCATCGGGATTTTTCTGATTGATCACGATGTGAGTGCGGTGATGGAGCTCTGTGATCGGGCGTCTGTGATGAAGAACGGCAAATTGGTCGGCACCGTCGATATCGAAGATGTCACCGATGACGATTTGCTCAGCATGATTATCCTTGGCAAAAGGCCTGGCGAGGCCGCTGCCTGAGGCAAAACAGCATGCGAAGGGAGGCAGCCATTGGCTGCCTTTTTTCGTTCCGCTATGTCTTGGGGATCGGATCAGACAGACGGATTGGGGCAGGGCGGTGTTCAGTATTGGAACCTTGGGCAAACGAACCGGAACGAAGGTGCAAACCATCCGATACTATGAAGAAATCGGACTGATGCCTGAACCGGAGCGCACCGCAGGTGGGCAGCGTCGCTACGGGACACTGCAGCAGGATCGTTTGGCTTTCATTCGTCATGCCCGCCAGCTCGGCTTCAGCCTGGACGCGATCCGCGATCTGCTGGATCTGGCTGATCATCCTGGGCAATCCTGTTCGGATGCGGATTCCATTGCGCGGCGCCAGCTTAAGGACGTAGAGGCAAGAATGGCGCGTCTGGAAGCCCTGCAAAAGGAGTTGCAACGTATGATTTCGGATTGCGCCGGCGGAACGGTTGCCACCTGTCGCGTGCTGGAAGTGCTGCGGGATCATTCGGAGTGCCTGAGCGATCACGACGGTCCAGACACGTGATTGCGGGTGGATGCGTTATTCTTTGGCAACCCGCATCAGCGTTGATCGTAGAGCAATAAGGCAGAGCCCCAATCCTGCCATCAGGAGCACAATCCAATTGCCGCTGCTCCACTGGTCGATCACAATACCAAACAGTGCCCAGCAAACACCAACGGCGTAGGATATGGCATTAGGTGCGCGTGCCAGAACCCAAAGTGCGACGATCAAAGCGCCCGTCAGGGCAATCAGACCAGAGGTCATGGGCCCCAGAAGCCCATAGCCTGGCACCACGATGCTGAGCGATACCGCAGTCGCGGCGGTGAGCCAGCCTGCGTATAGACCAACAGGCCCCAGCCCCAAGGCTTGTGGCAGCTTGCCACCTCGTATGGTCGCCGCAATCGCAGTGCCCGCCATCACAACAATCATAACCGTCGCCAGAACCGGCGAGGTGTTTGCCGCCCACAGCCACAGCACGCCCAGCCCGAGACTGATGACCAGAGGTCTGCGCATCGCGGTCCAATCCGGGTCGTCGGGCTTGGCGCGGGCACCATATGCGGTCCCAGCAATGAGCCAAAGATAGATCACCCCCCATATCCCAAAGGCCCACCCTGCAGGCTGAATGACCGGATCGCTTTGATAGAAGGGCAGCTGATCTTCGCGGTAACCCATGAAAGGTTCGGTCAAAATTGGGGCCGCCGCAAAAGCAACGGCCAGGACAAAGGCCAAATAGGCGGCGATGCGGTGGCTCATATGTCTAATCTCCGGATGCTAGAAATGTCTTTAACTCAGAGAGCGTTCCAGCCTCTTTGGCGGGTTTGTCCGTTCGAATACGGCTGATACGGGGAAACCGCATGGCAATTCCGCTTTTGTGGCGGCTGGATTCGTTCAGACCCTCGAACGCAATTTCCAGCACCATTTCAGGTTTCACCGCCCGCACAGGGCCAAAGCGATTAATGGTGTTGGTGCGCACGAATTTATCCAACTGTTTGAGTTCGGCGTCGCTGAAACCGAAATAGGCTTTGCCGACCGGGACAAGCTGGTCATCATGCCAAACGCCAAAGGTGAAGTCTGAATAAAAACCCGATCGCTTGCCGTGGCCTCGTTGTGCATAGAGCATAACCGCGTCAACCAGCATCGGATCACGCTTCCATTTGAACCAATTGCCGCGCTTGCGACCCGGACTGTAGACACTGTTGCGACGTTTGATCATCACCCCTTCGATCACCCGGTCCGGTGGGGTGGCTCGCAGGTCGGCCAGGTCTTGCCAGGTTGAAAAAGGCAATGTTTCAGAGAGATCAATCCGCGGTGTATCAAGCGCGGCGACACACTCTCGCAGCGCGGCGCGTCGTTGATCAAATGGTTGCTGACGCAGGTCGAGCTCGTTCCATACCAGAAGATCATAGGCGCGCAGTGCAGCTGGATGGCTTTCTAGCATTGCCTTGCCAACTTTCTTGCGGCCCAAGCGTTTTTGCAGATCCCCAAACGGCGCAACATCTGCGCCTCTCTTGATCAGCAATTCACCGTCAAGCGTGCCATTAAAGTTGACACAGTCAATCACATCGGGGAAGGCTGCGGAAATGTCTTCGCCGGTGCGGGTGTAGAGTTTGCGAACGCCTGCGTCATTTGTGGCTTGGATCCGAATGCCGTCCCATTTCCACTCGGCTTCGAAATCGGCGGGATCCATTGTGCTGAGATCATCCAGATCGGTAGCGGTCGATAGCATGACTGGACGGAATGGGGCCGCTGCCAGACTGACGGGTTTTTCCCCTCCTTCCAACCAATCGAAGAGAGGCAGATAGGGCGGGCTCAGGCCATGCCATAACTCTTCGATTTCGTTGACATCAACGGCGCCAAATTGCGCAAGCGCCGTGCGGGCGAGCCGGGCAGAAACCCCAACGCGCAACCCCCCGGTGGCCAGTTTCAGATAGGCATATCGCTGGGTTGCGGTCATGGTACTCAACCGGTGACGGATGAGGGCGGGCAGCTGCGCCTTTGCGGTGCCGGACAGTTCCGAAACGGCTGTTTCAAGGCTGATATCCTGAAGCGCTTCGGTATGCGGCCAGATCAGTGCGACCGTTTCAGCCAAATCCCCAACAAAGTCATAGGACAGGCGAAACAGTTCTGGATCAGTTTCCTCGGCCACCAGTCCGCGCAGGAGCGAGGGGGTGACGTTTCGCAGCGACAGCTCTCCGGTCAAAGCGGCAAGGGCAAAGCCGCGCTCAGGATCGGGCAGGCTCAGAAAGGCATGCAACAGATGCGCCTGCTTTGCATTGCGTGCAGGTGTGAAAGCCAATTTTTCCAACAGTTCGGCAAAGGGTTGCATCAATCGGCCTCCTCTTCGTAGCCGATCAGGCGCAAGGGTTTGGCCGTGATCTGGTTCAACTCGCACCAACGCACCAGGGCGTCTTCTCGTCCGTGGGTTACCCAGACTTCTTTGGGCTTAAGGTCGTTGATGGTGCGGGTCAGATCGGACCAATCGACGTGATCGCTGATGATCAGCGGTAGTTCCACGCCACGCTGGCGGGCTCTTGCCCGGACCTGCATCCATCCACTGGCGAAACAAATAATCGGATCAGGAAACCGCTGCGCCCATGTGGCCGCAAACGCGGATGGTGGGCCCAGGATGATCTGCCCTTTGAAGGCGTCTTTGCCCTGCTTGACCGTTGCTGGGCGCAACTCGCCAAGATCAATGCCCTGTTCAATGTGATAATCGCATAGTTTTTGCAGTGCGCCGTGGATGTAGATGGGCGCGCTCCATCCCGCCTGTCGCAACAACGCAATAACCCGCTGGGCTTTGCCCAATGCGTAAGCGCCCACGAGATGGCACCGATCAGGCTGCGCAGCCACCGACCGCAGCAGTTTTTCGATTTCGGGCAAGGGGGTTGGGTGGTTGAACACCGGCAGAGCAAAGGTTGCTTCGGTGACGAAGACATCGCAAGGGGCAAGTTCAAATGGAGCGCAGGCCGGATTGTCGACGCGGGCGTAGTCCCCAGACACCGTGATGGAGGTGCTGCCATCGTCAACCGTGATCTGGCAGGAACCCAAAACATGTCCAGCCGGGGTGAACTGCAGCTTCAGCCCAGCAATTTCTGTCGTGTGGTCCACCGCGACACGTGTTTCGCAAAACGCCTCACCATAGCGGATCGCCATAATATCAAGGGTTTGTGCGCTGGCCCACACGGTTCCATGACCACTGCGGGCATGATCTGCGTGACCATGGGTGATCAGCGCTTTTGCCACCGGCACGACAGGGTCGATGTAGAAATCCCCAATCGGGCAATACAAACCCTCGGGCCGGGGATGAAGCAACTCCTGCGGCGCGGTTGCAGCGGACATATTGGGAACCTCGGCCTGAAATAGACTGTTCCTAAGGTAAGCCAGCCCCTGATCAGAGCAAGGAATTTGTCCTGAAGGCGCGCAGATTTGGGCTCAGTTCTGCTCCCTTGTGCGACCCAGATCTGCGCGCCCAATCCCGTGTTTGATCAGCTGATCGCGTCGCGCAGTTTATCGGTGTTTAGTTCACTGCTGCCGCAACCGGGGTGGTGATCAGCGAAGGTGTGATTTGGCGGAGCGTTCTGCCCCATTTTGTGACAGGGTTTTCTGCGACAAAGATAACATCATCGGGCCGCAACTCGAACTTTGTTGCGAGAATGTAGTTCGCTGCGCTGCGCGCGTTGAGGTGCCAGGCTGTGACTTCTTCTGGTACGCGCGGGTCGCTGGAGGCGCGCAGCACATAGACCTGAGAGACATCGCCGGTTTCACGGGAGATGCCGCCACCTGCATCAAACAGCGCATCCGCAAGGGTGGCCTGTTGCTCATATGGCAGCGGGTAGCGGGTGCGCGTGTCGAATTCGCCGGTCAAATACACAAAGTCCCGCTCCGTCGCGCCGAGGGCTTCCCGCGCTTCAAAGGCGGCACGTTTTTCTGCGTTGTCTTCGCGTTTTTGGGCGATGGCACTGTTCAGCTCGCTCAATTCCTGGGCCCGGGCGGCCAGAGAGATGCTCTTCAACCTGATCTGCTGTTCAAAGAAACGCTCTGCGCGGTTGATGTCGAAATCGCTGTCCACAAAGATGGAATCGCCCGATATCAGGCGGATCGCTTGCAGGTCGGGACGTTCATACAGCGCTTTCAGAGGGATCTGGTAAACCTCGCCGGCGCGGTACAGGCGTACGGTTGTCACATCGATGTTGGTTGCCGAGACACTGCCTGCCGCCGTTAGGGCCTCGCTCAGCCGAAGTGGTGTCAATGTGATCGGCAAGACAGCCGGTTTGCCGACCGCGCCGCCAACGGCCACGCGCTGTGAATTGAATTCGACAATTTCGAGGCTGAAGGTCGGGTCAAATTGTGCCTCAACCAATTTTTGAAACAGCAGCTCTTCGGCTTCTTCAATTGTTAGCCCTGCAATTCTGGCCCGTCCAACGTCTGGAATATTGATCGCGCCGTCATCCTGTACGGTGTAGCCATTGCGGCTGTTTTGCGCAGCGAGCAGACCTGTCAGTTCTTCCAGCGTATTGCGAGTTGAAGGCGTTGCCAGCATGACAACATCGCCCACACCGACCCGGTAGGGAGAGGGCTGGATCCGCGGTGGTCGCGTTACGGTCAACTCTTGATTGCGCGCTCCGGTCTGTGTTGACGGCGCGTTTGGCAGGCTGCCCACGCCGCGACCGCTGCGCCCTGCTGCGGTGCCGGCTGATTCCTTATAGGCGTCAGGCAAGCTCTTGGGTGCGTAGGGGGTTTGGTTGGCTTCCAGTACGGTGGCCGGGTCAAGCGCGACCACCCGGACTTCGGTTCCCTGGCGCGTGCCTGGCAGAATGCTGGAACTGCGATAGATTGTAGAACATGCCGATAGCGCCAGTCCCGCGCAGCAGATCAATGATATCAGACGCATGCGCGCACCTCCGGGGTCATGGCTATGTTGAACCGGTGGGTCATCATGCATGTCGCAGCGGCATCACCCGCCAACGGCAATCGGCCAAAGCTGCGTGGCACAGGGCCATGTCCACCCTGAATCACACGCAGATCACCTCTGCCTGTGCCGCCGCACAACAATGCGCAGCCCACATCACCCAATGCGATAAACCGCATCCCAACCAGCCTCATATATGCCCGCCATTTTCGGCGGTGCGTTCTTCACACAGTCCCCCAATCCGCCTAACATGGGTCCTTCAACTGAAGACCAAGTGTCAGCGGCCACCTACGGAGCACCGGCTTGATTAACGATTTGTTTACCAAATCTTGGCACATGCCGCAAGATTTTGTCCCGCTCAACCCTGACCTGCATTGCTATGTTGTTGGCGATATCCACGGCTGTGACCGTCAACTTTCCCAATTGCTGCAGCGGTTTGACCCGGCGGTTCCCATTGTGTTTTTGGGGGACTACGTGGATCGCGGCGAACATAGCCGATCCGTGATCCACAGGCTCATGCAATTGGAGACTGCAACCTGCTTAATGGGAAATCACGAGGCAATGTTGTTGGAATTCTTGGAACAACCGGCCGGTATCGGGCGCCAATGGTTGCAATACGGGGGATTGCAAACGCTGGCGGACTTTGGCGTCGAAGCGGTTTCTGCGCAGTCGTCGTTGCAAGAGCTGGAGCGGGCGGCGCGCCAGTTTGCAGCGGCCTTAGGCTCGGAAATGCGCAGCTGGTTGTCACAACGCCCTTTGGGGTGTTTGAACGGAAACATCTTTCTGTCACATGCCGGAGCAGACCCAGACCTAAGCGTTGATGACCAGCCGAAGGAGACGCTTTTGTGGGGGGCAAAGACAGGGCGCACAACACCTCACCAGGAGGGCCTGTGGTTGGTGCATGGCCATTGGATTGTGCCCGAACCTGAAATTGCCAATGGGCATATCGCGCTCGACACTGGCGCTTATGCGACCGGACGGCTTACTGCGGCTGAGATTTCTAGCGACGGCGTTCGGTGTTTGTCAGAGACCTGATTGAGTGCGCTTTGAGCCGCCGTTTTTGACCTGGGAGTGTTTGTATGTATTGCTTTGTGTGGATTTATGTTTGTTTGCGCGATTTCCGTGTGGATTTTTGTTGAAAACACGCATGTCTTCCTCCAGTAGTCGTGTGGAGCAGTCGGGGGTTGTGAGCATGCAACTGGCCGCTAATGCATCGCGACGGAGGATCATATCGCAATGGATTTGGTTGATTTGGAACAGCATGCAGGCCGGATTGCGGCCCTGGCAGGCGACACGGCCATGTCGTTCTTCAGGCAGGCGTTCGATGTGGAGTTTAAATCTGACCAGAGCCCTGTGACCCAAGCGGACAAAGCCGTCGAAGAACAGGTGCGTGGCTATCTGGCTGAGCATTTTCCCGATCACGGAATTTTTGGGGAAGAGCAGGGTGTATCAGGCGGAGACCGCACACAAATGTGGGTGCTCGACCCGATTGATGGGACCCGTTCATTTCTGTCTGGGCATCCTTTGTTTGGGTTCTTGTTGGCCCATCTGACCGGCGGTCGCGCGGATCTGGGTGTCATTTCCATGCCGACCTTGCAAGAGATCTATGTTGGCGTGCCCAAAGATGGCGTGGCAACGCTGAACGGCGCAGAGATTTCGACCTCCGACACCACATCCCTGACTGATGCGATTGTCTACATCAACGAAGGGGATAAGATCGCGACAGAACAGCCAGAAGTGTTTCAGCGGTTGCTGAAAACCGGGCAGACTCGGCGTTTTGGGTATGATTGTTATCCTCATGCGCTGCTGGCCTCCGGGCATGTGGATCTGGTGATTGACTATGATCTGAAACCCTATGATTTCTTGGCTTTGGCTCCTGTGGTGGAGGCGGCTGGCGGCGTCATCACCGGCTGGGATAATGATCCGCTCACGCTGGATTACGCGGGCGGCGTCGTGGCAGCCGCAACGCCCGAATTGCACGCTGCCGCGTTGGCACTGGTTGCATCCAAAGGCTGAGCATTGTGCGGGCTGGATCACAGCTGGCCGATTGAACCTGGTTGATTTTGGGCACGCTGCCTTGGGAAGTTCAGATGCGGCGACTGCGCTGTCGCATCACTTTCTATTGGGTGGTAGGTAAGCGCAAATTTTGATGCAGGGAGCCTGTCATGACCGTATCGTCCGACCCAATCGCCGCTAGATGTGAGCTTTCAACAGGTTGTCCATTCGATCCAGACCGAGTTGGTTGGAGTTACCAAGCACCAACCCTATTCGGAGGGATCGAATGAACATTCACAGCAATGCCAGACTGACACCTTTGGGTCGAGCGCGATTGG
>NZ_JAJDWC010000039.1 GCF_022825805.1 Phaeobacter sp. | reverse complement strand
CCAATCGCGCTCGACCCAAAGGTGTCAGTCTGGCATTGCTGTGAATGTTCATTCGATCCCTCCGAATAGGGTTGGTGCTTGGTAACTCCAACCAACTCGGTCTGGATCGAATGGACAACCTGTTGAAAGCTCACATCTAGTAAGTTTGCAACGTAATCCATACTCGACCTTTCATAACATTTTAAGAAAACGTTCCCCTCGCTAATAGGGTTAGTTTGCGGCGCACAGTCAACATAAACAAAAGTTTGTTCGACAGCCCAAACGATACTTTGTAGGCTGTTTCTAATCTCATCCAACCCGCATCTGGTGTTCGACTGCACAAGGGTGGTCTAATCGGAATATTAGTGCAAAATTAGAATGGGGTTCATCGGCACTAAAGGCCTCTGGGCTGTTAGCCAATACTGCCATAGAGCTCACTACAGAGTGCCGAAACTGGGAGTGAGGGCTTCGGTAACGGTGGCGTCCCAGTCAATCGGTTTTACGCAAGACAATTGATCCGCCTTGGCGTTCTCTCGATGTTTTGATAACTGCGCTAGCTTCCGTCGCGGCTTTCAACTGAGAACCTTGGGGTACATGCTTCGGTTTGTGGTCAGCGCGGCGGCTACCAACTTGATGCAAGTTTGATGTAATTCCTATGTGCCCATCTCATAGGCGTGCATTCCCGTCTGCATCGCGTCGATCCGTCTTGATCGGCATCGCCTTCAGCGCTCCTTTCACTTGGCGCGTTTCCATGAACATCGCATCAAGGCCAGCTTCGGTCAGCCTTCGGTGCAGCCATTGCGACAGTGGCCCGGCTTCCAGGCCAATTGCTGCGATGCTGCTATCAAGTTCGTTCAACCAGCGCACCAGAGCTTCGGGTTTACTTTCAGTCTCGGCCTCTTTAACGATCCGGTTATGTGCGCTGACTGCAGTCTTCGCTATCGATACACCCAATCCATAATATAGCCTACTCCCGTCATCCCCCATCCAGGTTCAATACGGGAATGGCGACAGCGCGGTGTTGATCTGATAAGTGGCAACGGTCGTGCGTGACTCAGGCCCGGTCCCGCACCTCGACAGCTGAGGCCGTCTGCAACCAAGGGATGGTTTGAGATCCAGCGATTTCAGCACAGGCGGATGGTTCATTTCATGAAATCCGCAGCGCCACCATAATTGCGGTGTTACAAATAAGATGGCTTTCTGCATTAGCACCGGCCGCGGGGGTATAAGTTCGCAAAACCCGCACATTAGCAGTTCACTGCTGGTTGGAGTTTGCGCCTACCGCTAAGGTTCGGCTCAATGATGCGTCAATGCGTCAATGCGTCAATGCGCGGCCCTATGAATTGCTGATCGATGGCTGGTTTCACCGCGGGTATAAGATTCGCTTGGCAACAACATTAATTTCGCGGACAGATTGAGTTAAAGCCAGCCAGCTGTCGATCAAAATGGATCTTAGTTCTTGCTAAGCCATTTCTAATGCCCAAACAGGGAGTAGAGCGGCGACGGGGAGCCGCCAGCACGTTTTCTGTTCTCCATATGTAAGTGAGCCTGAGCAAGCGTAGCAGACAGGCGGTCTCTTCAGATCTCAAGATCCTCAATGGACTTCCCAGCTTCCAATGCTTCGTTCAGCCAGGCAGGCTTGCGACCGCGGCCACTCCAGGTCTGGAGCGGATCTGCGGGATTAGCGTATTTGGCTGGTGCCTTTGCACCTGATTTGCGGCCTTTGCCAGCATGCAGATTAACAACCTCCTCAAAGAGCACGCCATGTTGCTCTGCAATGGTGAGCATTTCGGCATACGCACTCTGCTTCGCCTCTTTTTCTACTTCTGCTTTGCGGGTTTCGATTTCCTTAGCGAGTGCGTCCAGCTCAGCAGCATTAAGTCCGTTCAGATCAATTGCCATGTATCACCTGCGTTTTCAGTCTTGCACGGACAAAGCAGATAAACTCACTTGAAGCAAGTAGTCAGTGAGCATTTGACTTACAATCATAGACTTGACCTCAAAGCTGAAGTATCAACAGTTACCTCGATCTCGGTCCAGAGATCGAGCGCCCAATCTTCAGCTCTGCGACGACTCTCCAGAACTTTGGGCCCAGCTCCTTGCGCTGCAACCGTCTCAGGCTTTGAGGCTTCTTCCTTCATCACCTTTCTCGAAGATTTGCCAGTCACGCCATCTTCAGCGGTAACAGCCCGGCTCCATAGAAAGTTGCATCGCTGCCCAGTGCTTTCGTATGTTCCAGAAATATCTTGAGTGCCATCGCGCTACGTGTTTCATCTCGCGGCAGCGCCAGATAGGCCTCGGATCGTGACAGCCAAGTTGATAGCGCCCCACAAATCATCGGCGCGGCGACGGATGTTCCCGACATGGCCGCGTAGCCGAATGCGCCATCCTGCACATGGGGCACTGGAGCCAAGACGCCGACAGCCGGACCCGCCGCAGTTACGGCATCACCACGGCTGCTAAAGGTTGCCAAATACAGGTTTTCGCCAAACTTTTGCGTCGGATCGGTCGGCACAAAAATCGAGTCCACGCTGCCCTCGGGCGCGCATCCGATCTGACCCAGACCTGAAACCGCCACTGTTTCATCGAAAGCCGCTGGATACCCCACCGGTCCACCATTGTTGCCCGCGGAGCAGACGCAGACTGTGCCGCGTTCCAGCGCGTGGCGTATCGCGTCCTGCTGAATGTCTGATGCCGTCATGGAATAAAGCGACAGATTGATCAAGTCGGCCCTTTCGGTGACCGACAGCTTGTCGATGGCTATTGCTACATCCATTTGGTTCGCACCAGATGTATCATCGGGATAAACCCGCACAGACACAATCGCTGCGCCTTGCGCCAGCCCCGCATAGTCGCCCTGATTTGTTGGGCGAGCGCCGATCACGCCGCAAGAAAACGTACCGTGAACGCCGACATCTGCACCATTCGCCGACCATGTCTGCCCGATAATCGCCCCCCCGTCACGAACGTGTAACAACTGCGGGGCCGGCCCACAGCCGGTATCAATGACCCCAACAGTCACGCCCGTGCCATCCTGATCTGAGAGGGTGTCGGCATTCAGCAAGTGATGCCACCATCCAAGCGGCCCATCCTGCGGAAGCTTAGGGCAGGCCATCTCCACCGGCTGATCCGGCGATGAGGTGACCATGCCCCAATATCCAAAATGAGGAGTGACCATAGCCATCGCCAAGGTCTGTCCGACGGTTGCCCCTGTGATACGCGCCACACCATCTGCATTGGTGGTTGCGGTCATGGTCTTGGGAATCTTGCCGTTTAGCACAACGACCGATACTAACGCCCCAGGCAGTGGCGCCCCCGACTGCGTGGTTGCGCGCACTTCGATCATATCTCTGTTTAATGGTGCAGAGGCGGCGCGGCTGCTCTGTGAGAGATTTTTGGCCATTTCATGCAGGTAGCCCGAATGCGGGTGGTTGTGATCCAGAGAGATTATCGGTTCTATAATCACATCGGAGCGTGAACCGTTCCCGGCTGTTTGCAATGCTGCCTGCGCTCGTGCCACGGTTTTTTCATCGGCGCGGAACCGTATTGCTGTGCGTCCGGCCGCCGATACCCTGTTTTCAACGACATCGGCCTGCTCGCGTAGAAGGTGGTTGAAATGCGATTGCATTCTGTCATTTGCCTGCATTTCACTCGGTACAGTTTGACCGGCAACGCGATGGGTTATGAAGTAATCCGTGTGTGTTTCATCATTCATGGTATGGACTTCAGCTTGGGGGGGAGGTGAGGGAGGGGCGCAGCGCTATACCGGTCGAAGCAGACAGTTGAGCCAGCGCCTCAATCAACTTGAATTGGGAAATTTCGTGCATTTCCGGGCTTTCGCGACAAAGGGCCAAACAATCCTCGGCGGTTTGGGTGACACAGGCGCAGCGCAGAACATCGGCCAAGAACGGTGGTAAAGCTAGAACGCGCGGCTTCGTCAGATGAACAAGGATGTTTTCATCCGTGACACGGACCAGATACCAAGGGGGAGCGAGTGGCAAAAACGCCTCCGTCAAGTTACATGATCCGATACAAAACAGACTGAACATGGTGTCCCCGTTAGCCTGCATCGCTGGTAGTTGCCGCAACACTCGGGCCAATCCGAAGAGATCTTGCCAAACGTAGTCGTTAGGTGGCACACCCACTGGCCAAATCGGGGCCAGCGCCGGGATTGAGAACACCTTGTCACCCTTTGCTGTCGCAAGTGATTTGGCCCAATCTCGCGCAGCAGCCTGATTTTTAATCCCATTCAACTGCAACAAAAGCGGTGAGCCTAAGGTTTGGTCAAAGCCTGACATGCTGGCAAAATCAGCAATTTGGACTGTATCGGGTAGATGGTCTTTAGCATAATCTTGCTTATGGTCTCTGCCTACCTGACGAAAAACTGAAACAGTGCCGCTTGAACAATCCACCAGATGCGCAAGGGGAACCGCAATACAATTCGCATCGAGGTCTGAGCTAACGGCGATTGTTTCTGGAGCAACGATTACTGAAACCGGTGTCATATCCGTGGCAGCATCTGACCGGGACATCGGCAGTTGGTCGGCGATATTGCGTTCGGCCACGATATGAACTGGCGAGAAGGATCGGTCAGTCCCAAGCGCAGACAGAGCTGTTTCGAGGGAAATTGATGGCGGCTGGGCATCGGTTTGCGTCAGTTGATCAAGCGCTTCATGCAGGAGCCATGTGGTGCCAGATAGACCGGCCTGCATGCTACCTGCACCAGGCCAAGGGACCAGATCAGCCTCAACCGCGATAGCGGATCGTAACGCTATCAACCCGTCAGTCGGCGCAAAGCCAAGATCGTGTTTGGCTGCGGCGGTATCGAGTAAGGCGGCGCGGCCGAGTGGAAACGGAAAGGCTGCAAGCCGATAGCCTTGCGCTACAAGTTTATCTATCGGGCGAATGTCCCAATCAGGAAAAGGCATTCCGATCAGCGCCGCAATACGCCGCGCATGGAGGTCAAGTGTAGGACACTCATCTTGTGACAGGTGATAGGCACCGCCAGCTGCCTGTTGCGCGGAACCCGCATTGGCCAAAACCTGCACCAGATCGTCAACCCAAATCATCAACGCGCGGCCCGCCACAGGTCCTGGATGTACAATCGGGCGACCCGCTCGTATGCGCCGTAGCAACCATGCTTCGCGCGAGGCGCGGTCACCGGCCCCATAGACGGGCGGGGATCGCAGGATCACCGATTCAAAATCGCGCTCTATCTGTGAGCTTTCAACAGGTTGTCCATTCGATCCAGACCGAGTTGGTTGGAGTTACCAAGCACCAACCCTATTCGGAGGGATCGAATGAACATTCACAGCAATGCCAGACTGACACCTTTGGGTCGAGCGCGATTGGTGCGTT
>NZ_JAJDWC010000104.1 GCF_022825805.1 Phaeobacter sp. | reverse complement strand
TCGCCTACGGCTCGTTCCGATTTGGGCTGCTGCGGTACTAACTGAAGCGGACAATTGGCATGTTACCTACACCGGACAATTCAGAATGTTCTCGACACTGTGATGTCAGATGTTTTTATGGAAGAAAAGGAGAGCCGCGATTCAAACCGTCAGCCTGAGCCTGTTCAGATTTCCCACCGTTGCGGCGCGCCTCTGGGTGCTTGGCCAGATGGCGTTGGCGCGCCTGGCCTTTGCCAATATGCCGGATGTGACATTCTGGAAGCTCTGCGGCTCTGGCAGCGGCGAAGGGTTCACACCGCGCCCCAACACCCAAGTCTGGGCCATTCTGGCAGTCTGGCCCTCGCCGGAGCTGGCACGCAAACATGTGGAATCAGCAGGCGTCTATAACCGTTGGCGCGCGCGGGCGAGCGAGAGCCTCACACTTTATCTGACGCCGACAACCGCGCGCGGCTCCTGGGCGCGCACCACGCCATTTCAACCAGCGCCGGTGGCGGGCACTGGACCGATCGCTGCGCTGACGCGGGCAACACTGAAACCCAAAGTGCTGCCCCATTTCTGGACCCGGGTGCCAGACATCTCCCAGGCCATCGGGCAGGATCCGAATGTCCTGTTCAAAATCGGCATCGGAGAAATCCCCTGGCTCCACCAGGTCACTTTTTCGATTTGGCCAAATGCCGCCAGCATGGCCCATTTTGCCCGCCGCGACGGCCCCCACGCCCACGCCATTCAGGCCGTGCGCGACGGGCAATGGTTTCGCGAGGAACTCTACGCCCGATTTGCAATACAAGGTCAAACCGGCAGTTGGGGTGGTCAGCCGCTCCTCGCCCAGAATGAGAGCAAAGTGTCATGACGCAGCCATTTCCATTCTCTGCCATCGTCGGCCAGGACGACATGAAACTGGCCATGATCCTGACCGCCATTGACCCCAGCATTGGTGGGGTTCTGGTGTTCGGTGACCGGGGCACGGGCAAATCAACCGCCGTGCGCGCCCTTGCGGGATTGTTGCCACCGATTGATCAGGTGGCGAGCTGCCCGGTGAATTCCGCCTCAACAGAGGCCTGCCCCGATTGGGCCGAGTTGAGCGATACATCCATCGTCAGCCGCCCAACACCGGTGGTAGACCTGCCACTTGGCGTCACCGAAGATCGCGTGCTTGGCGCATTGGACATCGAACGCGCCCTCACCCGAGGGGAAAAAGCGTTTCAACCCGGCCTGCTGGCCCGCGCAAACCGGGGCTATCTGTATATTGATGAGGTCAACCTGCTGGAGGACCATATTGTCGACCTGCTGCTGGATGTGGCGCAATCCGGCGAAAATCTGGTGGAGCGCGAAGGCCTGTCCATCCGCCATGACGCGCGCTTTGTCATGGTCGGATCAGGCAACCCGGAAGAGGGCGAATTGCGCCCGCAGCTGCTTGACCGGTTTGGCCTGTCGGTGGAGGTGCGCTCCCCTACCACGATTGACGACCGGGTGGAGGTCATTCGCCGGCGCGACAACTATGACAGGGATCCAGCCGGATTTTGTGCCAAATGGCAGGCTGAGGATGCCAAGATCCGCGCCGATATTCTCGCGGCCCGCAGCCAACTTGATCAGATCACGACCGACGAGGCCGCACTGATCCGCTGCGCGCAGCTCTGCAGCGCGCTTGGATCTGATGGTCTACGGGGCGAGCTGACCCTGTTGCGCACAGCCCGCGCCCTGGCCGCATTTGACAAGGCCGATACCGTTTCCATGGACCATATCCGCCGGATCGCCGCCATCGCCCTGCACCACCGTCTGCGCCGCGACCCGCTGGATGAGGTCGGCTCTTCCCTGCGTGTGTTGCGCGCCCTCGACGCGCTGGATACCCCTGACACCACAGATGACGCGGAAAGCCCGGCGCCATGACCGACCTGCCAACAGGCTGGGACAGGCTGGGTCTGGTGCTGGATTGCTTCTTGTCCGATCCGCAGGGGTTGGGCGGCATTTGGCTACGCCTGCGCCATGGTCCAGTACGGGAGGCCGTGCAAAACCTGTTGGCCGATCTGCCGCGCAAGATCTGCCCGATCCACCCAAATCTGGAGGACCGCGCCCTATTCGGCGGCCCAGATCTCGCGGCCATGTTGGCCGATGGGCAAACGAGGACAACGCCGGGTCTTGCCGCAAAATCCTCTATGTTCGTGCTCAACCGGGCTGAATGCGCAACGCCGCGATTTGCCGCCCGTCTGACCCAGATGATGGATCAGCGCACCCATTCCATCATCGCGCTGGACGAAGGCTGCGATGGCGATGACACGCCGCCAACTGCCCTTACTGAACGGATGGCGTTTTTCGTCGATCTCAACCCGGTGTCGCTGCGCGATCTGCACCCCTTGCTGATCAGCCCGGATTGTAAACCGGCAGAGATTGACGACCAACAGGTACAGGCCCTGGTGCAGACAGCGGCCGAACTGGGGGTGTCCTCGCTGCGCCCGGTGACCTTTGCGGTCCGTGCGGCTCGGATCCTGGCGGGCCGCGACGGTCGCCGCCAGGTGACCGACGCAGATCTGCGCGCCGCCGCCGCACTGGTTTTGGGCCATCGCAGCCTGCCAGAGGATGCGCCCGACATTCAGGACAGCAGCCCCCCGGATCAAAACGACACAAATCCAGACAATGACCCCGCAGAGGCCCAGACCCCAGACCCGCGCGATCTGGAGGACCAATTGGTGGCCGCAGCGCAAACCGCCCTGCCCCCGGATCTTCTAGCGCAGCTCGCCGCAGGTCACAGACAACGCAAAACCGGCGCAAGTCAGGGCAGCGGTGATCGCCTGCGCCACAATCGCAGAGGACGGCCCAAACCCTCCCGTCCCGGGCGACTGTCTGCAGGCAAACAGATCGATATTCCCGCCACTTTGCGCGCAGCTGCCCCCTGGCAGAAACTGCGCCAGCGCCCCGCCCATACGCATCTCGCTTTGCGCAGCAGCGATCTGCGCATCAAATCCTTTGAAAACCGCAGTGACAGGCTGCTGATCTTTGCCGTCGATGCCTCCGGTTCCTCTGCCATGGCGCGGCTGAACGAGGCCAAAGGCGCGGTCGAAATTCTGTTGGCGCAGGCCTATGCGCGGCGCGATCATGTCGCCCTTGTGGCCTTCCGCAAAGATCGGGCTGATCTATTGCTCCCGCCGACGCGGTCATTGCTGCAGGCGCGCAAGCGGCTCTCTGCGCTGCCGGGTGGCGGTGGCACCCCGCTGGCATCGGGCCTGCACCGCGCCCTGATCGAAGCGCAACAGGCCCAGCACCACGGATTGACGCCAAGCCTGATCCTGCTGACCGACGGGCGGGCCAATGTCGCGCTTGATGGTGCCGGTGACAGGCAGGCGGCACAGCAGCAATCCAATTCGATGGCAACCGCAATCGCCAACGCCCGTCTTAGTGCGATCGTGATTGATACCGCGCGGCGACAATCGCCCCATCTGCAGGAGTTGGCCCATCATATGCAGGCAACCTATCTGCCTTTGCAGCTGGCAGACGCCGCTGGGATCAGCACCGCAGTGGGTGGTATTCTGGACGCCTCGGGATGAACTGGCCGCCCAGCGATTACGACTGGCCGCTTGCGACCCACAGCAGGCAGTATCTTGCCGCTGGCCATCGCTGGCATCTGCAAATCCTCGGCGATGGCCCCTCGCTGCTGTTGCTGCATGGGGCTGGTGGCGCGGGGCAGAGCTGGCGCCATCTGGCCCCGCTACTCGCGCAGCGCTGGCAGGTGGTGATTGTTGATCTTGTCGGTCAGGGGTTCAGCCAGGCTGGCAAACCCCATCGGTTCGGTCTGCCGCAAATGGCGGAGGATCTATCTTCGCTTCTGACCCGGCTTGGCTGCCAGCCCGCCGCTATCATCGGCCATTCCGCAGGCGCAGCCGTAGCCCTGCAGATGGTGCGCCGAGATGGGCTGCAAAAACTCACCGAAACAACAAAGACAACACCGCGCGTGGTGGCCATCAATCCCGCCCTCAGCGCCTTTGGCGGTCTGGCAGGTTGGCTGTTTCCGGTGCTTGCCCGCGTTCTGGCCCGCGCTCCTTTCACGGCGGAGCTGTTCAGCGGACTGGCCGGTCGCCCGGACAAAGTGAAACGTCTCTTGGACGCCACTGGTTCACGGGTCAACCAAGAGATGTGCGCCCGCTACCTACAGCTGATCCGCGACCGCGATCACGTCTCCGCCACATTGAAGATGATGGCACAATGGGATGTGGCGCCCCTATTGCGCCAACTGCCCCAGATCGAGGCGCGGACCCTCATGCTGCTGGCAGATAACGACAAAACCGTCCCACCCAAGGTGGGCGCACAAGCTGCAAAACTGATGAAACATGCGCAGGTCGCTTCCCTGGCGGGCCTTGGACATCTCGCTCATGAAGAAGCTGCGCCAACGCTGCTGCCTTTGATCGAAGGTTTTCTGATGACGCCGGAGCAGACCCGCTGATCGCATAGCGAGGCACGGGATCCACACCCCATGCCTCTCATGTTTTGATCGCAGTGTTTTAGCCGCGCAAAATCCGGCCGTCGGCGTCAAACGGTGGTTCAGACAGAATGGTCGCGCCATGCGGCTGACCCAGAACCATCACCTCGACCCGATCCCCCGGCTGGGCGTTTTTCACGAACCCAAGCGCAAGAGACATGCCAACGCTATAGCCATAGGCACCACTGGTCACACGACCAATGCCCTCACCGTCCTTGAAGATCGGCTCGCCCCCTGTCGCATCCGCATTGGAGGCGGTGACATCGGCATCATCCAGATGCAGCAGAACCAATTGCTCGCGGGCCGGGTTTTCCATCACCGACAGCACAGCCGCCTTGTTGAGGAATTCCTTGTCCAGTTTACACAGCCGATCCAGGCCAACTTCCTGCGGCCAATACTCCGGGCTGTATTCACGGCTCCAGGAACCGTACCCTTTCTCAACCCGCAGCGACATCAGCGCGCGACTGCCCACAGGGCCTGCATCGACGGATTTGCCCGCCTCCAGCAGCGCCGCATAAAGCCGTGGCTGATCTTCGGTCTTGCAGTGCAGCTCCCAACCGAGATCGCCGGTGAACGACACCCGCAGGGCCAGGACCTCGACGCCCGCCAGTTCGATCATCGCGGAGCGCATGAACGGAAAGTCCTCTGTCGCCAGAGAGGCATTGGTCAGGCGCTGCAGCATCTCACGGGATTTGGGGCCAGCCACATTGAAGCCGCACATGGCTTCGGTCATGGAATCGAAGGTGGTGCCTTCCGGCAGCGGAACTTCTTTGAAGAAGCGGCGGTGATACCGTTCTGCCATGCCGGATCCGATGATCCAGAATTCATCCTCAGCAATGCGCGTCACGGTGAAATCGCCCGCAATCCCGCCGCGTTTGGAAATCAGCGGCGTCAAACAGGACCGGCCAACGGTTTTTGGCATGTTGTTGGCAAAAACCGCATTCAGCCAATCCGCAGCGCCCGGACCTTTGCAGCGATATTTGGCGAAGTTGGAGATGTCGATGATCCCCGCCCGCTCACGCAGCATCTTGCATTCCGCACCCACTGGCGCCCACCAGTTCTGCCGGGTGAAACCATTGGTGTCCTGCGCTCCCGGCTGATCGGCAAACCAGAGGGGGTGTTCCCACCCCGCATTCAGCCCAAAGACCGCGCCCATTTCGGCCTGCGCCTCATAGATGGGTCGACAACGGGCCGGACGACCAGCGCTGCGTTCTTCGTTGGGGAAGTGAATGGCAAACCGGTGCGCATATTGATCCTGCACGCGGGCCTTGGTGAACTCTTTGGTCGCCCAGCTGTCAAACCGCGCCATATCCCAGGCGAACATATCGTATTCGGTTTCACCTTCGATGATCCACTGCGCGGCCATCAACCCCATACCGCCCGACTGCGAGAACCCCGGAATGATCCCATTGCAGCAGAAATAGCCATCCAGTTCCGGCACCGGCCCCATCAGCACATTGGAATCCGGCGACCAGATCATCGGGCCATTGATGACGCGCTTGATCCCGGCCTCACCCACTGCAGGCAACCGTTCAATTGCATTCATCATGTTTTCTTCGATCCGCTCCAGATCGTCGGGGAACAGATCATGGGCAAAATCCAGCGGTGTGCCCTCTTCGGCCCAGAACTTCATGTCCTTTTCATAGGCCCCGACCAGCAACCCTTGGCCTTCCTGACGCAGATAATATTCGCCATCCCGGTCGCTGACTGAGGGCAGACGCGTTCCATGTTCTTCCACATCTGTCATCGTCTCGGTGACGAAATACTGGTGCTCTGTTGGCTGCAGCGGCAGCTCCAGCCCGGCCAGTGCGGCAACCTCCCGCCCCCAAAGACCAGCAGCATTGACCACCCATTTGGTGCGAATATCGCCTTTCGGTGTGCGCACGATCCAGCTGCCGTCCTCTTGCTGGTCGGTCCCCGTCACCGGGGTAAAGCGATGGATCTCGGCGCCACGTTGGCGCGCCCCCACCGCATAGGCATTTGTCACCCCCGATGGATCCACATTGCCGCCGTCCGGTTCATACATGACGCAGCGGATGCCATCATAATTCACCAAAGGATTGAGCCGCTGAGCCTCTTCGATGCTGATCTCGTAGAAATTCATACCGTAAAGCTTGGCCTTCGCGGCCTGCAGCTTCAGCTGATGTTCGCGGGCTTCGGTCTGTGCCAGATACAACGACCCCGGCTGAAACACGCCACAGCTCTGGCCGGTTTCCTCTTCCAGCGCGTTATACAGCGTCATGGTGTAGTGCTGGATCCGGCTGATATTGGTGCTGTCATGCAGCCCGTGGATGTTTGCAGCCGCGTGCCAGGTGGAGCCGGATGTCAGCTCATCCCGCTCCAACAGGACCACATCGGACCAACCCAATTTGGTGAGGTGGTAGAGGATTGAACATCCAATAACCCCACCTCCGATGACAACGGCCTGTGCTTCTGTGCGCATTTTTGCCCCCTTTAAGAGCCTTGTCGGACCTAAACACCTGCGTCAGCGCGTAGATCCCATGGAGTGAAGAATTAACGTCGTGTGTAACCGGCACCCCCATGGTGCCAGTCAGATTTCAGTGAAAAATGCCCGTTTGCGACATCCCCCTTGCGACCGCTCAGAAAGTCAGCCGCTTCGCACGCCCCCGCGCCACCAGCCGCGCGTTCAGTGGATCGGCCTCAGGTGATCCGCTTTCCAGCGCAAAAACAAACGCATGGGTGAGATAGAAACAGGCGCGATCGATATCACCGGCGGCCTCGGCCTGCTCTGCGGCCAGACCATAAAGCCGGATAAGAGCCGCACTGTCATGGTGCGCATGGGCCTCTAGCAGCGCGTCCTCAAGATCCTTTCGCTCCATGGCTCAGCCCTTCAGCGAAATCGCGATATTCTTGGTCCGGACGTAGTTATAGAGCGCTTCCAACCCTTTCTCGCGACCAAAGCCTGATTTCCCGACACCACCAAAGGGCGTCGAAATACCGCCTGCAAACCACTCGTTGACGAACACCTGCCCCGCCCGCAGTTTGCGCGCGACCCGGTGAGAGCGGGCCAAATCGCGGGTAAAGACGCCAGCGACCAGTCCGAATTCAGTGCCATTTGCCATGGCGATGGCCTCAGCCTCGGTGTCAAACGGCGTCAGGCAAGTCACAGGCCCAAAGATTTCCTGCTGGGCCACCCGGGCGCCTGGATCCACATCCGCGAGGATGGTTGGCGCCATGAAATACCCCTCACGCTCCAGCCGCGCACCACCGGCCGCGACACGCGCACCATCCTGTTGTGCCGTTTGGGTCAGGGCCTCGACCCGGGACAGCTGCAGCGCTGAAACAACCGGCGTGTGCTCTGGGTTGTCCAACCCATGACCCACGCTCAGACCGTTTGCCAGCGCCGCCGCGCGTTCCACCACCTCTTGATAGATCGACCGGTGCACCAGCACACGGGCCATCGCGGAGCAAACCTGACCAGCGTTGTAAAAGATCCCCGACTGCAAGCTGCGCATCAGCCCATCGAGGTCCGCATCTTCAAACACAACCGCAGCCGATTTCCCGCCCAGCTCCATCAAGGACGGCGTCACAGTCTCCGCAGCAGCGTGCAAAATCGCCTGACCGGTTGGCACCGAACCGGTAAAGACAATCTGATCCACATCGCTGCTGGCCACCAGGCGCGCGCCCAGATCAGCGCCGATCCCATTAAGGATAGACACCGCACCCGCAGGCACCTCGGCCCGCTCCAACGCCTGCCCCAACATCGCCAGCGCGATGGGATCCAGCTCGGGCGATTTGATGATGGTGGAGTTCCCCGCCGCCATGGATGGCGCAAGCGAACGCGCCGCAATCGACACCGGGAAGTTCCAGGGCACCACCTGTGCGGAAACACCATAGGGTTCAAAGACAGTGAAATCGGCATAGTCGGGGCCAAGCGGGATGGATTTGCCTTCGATCTTGTCGGCAACACCACCGTAGTATTCGAAATACTGCGCCGCTTCTTCGAATTCGTCATGCGCCGCGCTCAGGGATTTTCCGCTTTCCCGACACAGCGCATCGGCCCCTTCGGCAGCGATCAATCGGATCTCCCGCGCGATCCGCAGCATCAGCCGACCCCGGTCGCCGGGTTTCATATCGGCAAGATCGCCGCGATCAAACGACGCCCGCGCCGCCTCCAGCGCTTTGGCCAATGTGGCCTCCCCCGCCTGGGCCGCATCGGCAAAATGCGCTCCTGTGCCCGGATCCTCCACCGCGATCGTGCGACCGCCATCACCGTCGACCCAGGCACCGGCAAGGAAATTCCTTGCCAGCCCGTCGTCCAAAAAGGTGCTCATCCCTCGCGGCCCTTTTCGATCTGCGTCGCCACCCAATGATGGAAGTTATGCGTGGGTCCATCCATAGCGGGGGAAAACCGCCCGCCGTCAAACAGAACGCCGTGCCGTCCTTTCTGCATGCCTTCGACAACAAAGACATCTTCTTCGAAAACGGTTTTCCACAGCTGCGCATTCGAGGCCCGCAGACCATCAAACTGCGGGGTCTCCTGTTCGCTGCGCGCATAGTAAAGCTCGATATGCTCAACCGTGTTTTCGCAGTTTTTCGGTTCCAAAACGATGGCAAAGCAATGATCGCGCTGCACCCCAAGCAGAACATTGGGGTAAACCGCGACATATTCCGCGCCCTCGTCCCATTTGTCGCTGAGCCCGTCGAAATCGGCCATCGTGGTGCCGTCTTCGTCCTTCAACTGACGATAGACCAACGTGCCCTGACCGGAATATTTGCCCAGCTCTTCGATGTTGTAGTGATCTTCCAGCCGGGAATAGCTGTTCAGACCAGGGTGCACCCATGGCAGGTGGTAGCTCTCGCAATAATTCTCCACCGCCAATTTCCAGTTGGTCGCAACCTCCAGTTTGAAGGAAGACGCCTCACCACCATGGTGCAGAGTTGACTCGAACTCAGACCAGCGCTGCAAAAGATCGGCGTGAACCTCGGTGAACTCCGGCGCGTTGCCATCCACATTCACAAAAATCACATCCCGCCAGACATGGGACCGGATCCGCAGCAGGCCCAGTTTGTCGATGTCGACATCTTCATGCGTGTTCTGGCCCGGCCCACCGACATGTGGCGTGGCGCGCAGCTCACCGTTCAACCCGTAGCACCAGCTGTGGTAGGGGCAGCGGATCGCACCACGGATCTTTTGTGGCTTGTCGACCAGGATCATCCCACGATGACGGCAGGTGTTCTGAAACACGCCGATATCGCCATTGCGGTCGCGGACCAACAAGATCGGCATCCCCAGGAAATCAACTGGTTTGGCGTCGCCCGCCTCTGGGATATCCTTGCCAAAACCGATGCCCGCCCAATTGGCAAACAAAACAGACTCTCGCTCTTCGCCAAAAACGTCCGGATCGATGTAATGCTGGTTCGGCAACCCATTGGCTGTATTCACGGACGTCAGAACCGACGACAGCTTGCTATGTTTGTTCATCAAACTCTCCCTGGCGGACTATCAATTTCGTCCAAATGCCGTGGGAATGCCGATTTGCTCAATATCAGAAAACTTCATTCATGAGTGATCTGACCTAAACTGATGCTGCGCGCGCTTCGGCCAGGATCCAGTCTTTCAGTTTTTTTGCGTTGGCCGACAGATCCGCATCCGCCAGACCAACCAGATAAAACTCCTTCGGCGCCGGGACCGCAAAGCCGTCGATGACCGCCAGCTTGTCACTGTCCAGCATCGGCTGAATCAGACGCCGCCAGCCAAGCGCCAGGCCTGCCCCTTTTCGGGCCAGCTGCAGTGCAAGGGAATAGCTGGTGACCCGCGTGCCAGACGCAATGTCACCCTGATATCCCAACTCGTGAAACCAATCGCCCCAGGTTGTCCAGCTCTGCGTTGCGCTTTGCAGATGGATCAAACGCTGCCCGGCCAGCTGCTCCAGCGATGATCCTGCGAGCATCTCCGCCAACTCGGGCCGGGCAACAGGCACCAGCTCATCGCGGTAGATCGGCGTATGGGCCAGGGATGCGTCACTGTCACGGCCATATCGTATGAAAAAGTCGAACTCACCCGTGTCGTGAAATGGCCTGTCCTGCGTGATCTGGTGAATGTTCAGATCCGGGTATTCCCGCCAGAACCGGATGATGACGGGCGACAGCCACAACGCCGCCACAGCCGTGGTTGAGCCGACCGTGACCGCATCATCCTCGCCACTGGTGCGAATGCGCGTCAGCTGACGGGAGATCTGGCGGAACGACGTGGCCACCGTATCAAACAGGTCCTGGCCTTCACGGGTCAGCTCCACACCGCGATGTTTGCGTTGAAACAGCGCCAGGCCCAGCTCGCCCTCCAACGCCTTGATTTGATGGCTGACCGCACCGGGTGTCACAGACAGCTCCTGGGCGGCATTCTTGAAACTCAGATGGCGCGCTGCGGCTTCAAAAGCGGACAGCGTGGTCAATGGCGGCAGGTTATAGTGGCGTCTGGACATCGTGGCTCATCGCTGCGGAGACCTCGGCTCAGGCTCCATGGGTTATATCAGTTCACCTTAGTATGAGTATTTTTCAAATTGAACGACACTTCTAAATCGGCTCAGTAGCGTTCAGAACCGAATGCCCGCGCGCCGACCCCTGCGGGCGCAGCCCTTGACTGAGGACGCCCGTGATGACCACGCAAACCGCCCGATTGATCCGCAAAACCCGCCTGAGCGCGGACACCAGCGATTTTGCCTTTCAGCTCGCCAGCGGGACCTTTGCAGGATTGGAGCCAGGCGCTCATATCGACATCCATCTCGGCCAGGGGCTGATGCGCCAATATTCGATCTGGGACTGGTCCGAGGATCACCGGCAACTGCATGTTGCTGTGAAACGCGAAGACAACGGTCGCGGCGGGTCGCGTGCAATGCATGATCTGGCCGAAGGGACGGATCTGCAAGTGGGCCAGCCACGCAATCATTTCAAACTGCAAGATGACGACCGCTATGTCACCCTGATCGCAGGCGGGATTGGCGCAACGCCGCTGGTTGCCATGGCCCGCGCGCTGGCCACATCGGGCCGAGAATTTGGCATCCATTATCTCACCCGCTCCATGGATCTGGCGGCGATGGATGGGGCTTTTCGGGAGCTGAATTTGGGCGCGCGGTATCATCTGCACTGCGATGACACCGACGGCCCGCTGGATCTGGCCGCCCTGCTAGAGAGCATCCCCGCGGACTCAGACGTCTACACCTGCGGACCAGAACCTATGCTGACCGCCCTTCTGGATGCCAGCAGCGCCCTGCGCGGCGGCAAAATCCACTTTGAACGGTTCGCCGCCGCGACCAATGCAGACAACACCACGACCAATGGGTTTGAGATCGAAATCAGCTCCACCGGAGCTGTGCTGCCCGTGGGTCCGGATGAAACCATTGTCGATGTGCTGAAAGCCAATGCCATCGACATCGACGTGGGCTGCGCCGAAGGGCTGTGTGGGGCCTGTATGGTGGATGTTCTAGACGGCGAGGTCGATCACCGGGATGGCATTCTCAGCTCCGATGAACAGGCCAGCAACAGCTATCTCTGCACCTGTGTGTCACGGGCGAAATCCCCGCGCCTGGTTCTGAACCTCTGACGACCACCCGCACATGCGGTGATCACCAGTACCCACAGGGGCAATCGCCTCCTGTGGGCAGGTGTCGGAATCACCCAACCCCACATGGATCAGCCCCTGATCAGCGTTCGCTGAACGCCCGCGTCATGGTTTGATGCACCGGCTTCAGCATGTAGGCCAACAAGGATTTCTCCCCGGTTTGCATTTCGGCCACCACCGTCATGCCCGCCTGCAGCGGCCGTTCGAACATCCCATTCCCCACCGAACGCCCATCCAGAGCAATCGATGCGCGAAAATAGGTCGCGCCGGTCTGTTCATCAATCAACGGCACCGGAGACACCGCCGCCACACGACCCTGCACCTTGCCGAACTGGCGCACATCATAGGTGTCGACCGTCAGATTAACCGCCTGTTCCAATCCGACATGGCCGATCTCCGCATTCGGAATGCGGGCCTCCACCAGCAGATCCAGCCCGCGCGGCAAGAGTTCAAAAATCGTCTCTCCTGGCGCGATGACTTCGCCACGGTTGGGGAACGCCACCGATTGCACCACGCCCTCGCTTGGGGCCACGATCTGCAGTGCGGCCAGCTTTTTCTCCACCAGCTTTAGCGACACCCGCAATGCGTTGCGCTGATCGCCCAGATCTTCGATTTCATTCAGCACCTCCTGACGCAGGGCCAGCGTATGCTCCGCCAGCGCCGCGCGCGCCACGGACAGGGCGCTGCGCGCCTCGGCAAGCCGCACCTCTCCGTCAGAGGCCGCGGTCCGCAGTGCATCCAATTGATCCGCGTCCTGCAGCATATCCCGCAGCGTGGTCAGCCCCTGTTTGTGCAGTTTGCGGGCGCGCTCCAGCTCTTCTTGTTTGCGCACAACCCGCTCTTCGGTGAACCGCTGCGAGGCTTCGAGGATTTCCAGCGTATCCACCTGCTGCGAAATCGACAGCGCTTTGATGCGCTGGCTTTCGCCATAAATCTCCAGCGCCGCCGCCGCAGTCCCCTGCCCGATGGAGCGCAGATGGGCCAGCCGATCGGAGGAGATCTCCTCGCCGCTTTCCAGCATCTGCAACACCGTATGGCTGCGCAGCAATTTGCGCTCCACGGTTGTCAGCTGCTCGCGAAGCCCCTGCTGTTCCTTGGTCAAATCCGGATGACGCAGCGCCACCAGAACATCGCCCGCCTGCACCTGATCGCCATCCTGCACAAACACGCGCTCCACGATGCCGCCTTCCAGCACCTCGATCTGGGTGTAATCCCCCTGCGGCACAATGGTGCCGGGCGCGCGGGTGATCTGTGGCACATCAGTGCGCCCCGCCAAGACAATCAACGCCACAACCATTCCCGAAAATGTCAGCGCCAGAAAGGCTGCGAACCGGGGCTTGCGAATTTTCTCTTTCTTTTGGGCCATCGCGATTGGCCCGGTCGGTTTCTTGCTCATCTCTTTGGTGCCCCGCTTACTGGTCCAATGCTTTCAATACGGCTTGCGTTTTCTTGATGGCCGCAGGCCCGGTGTCGTTGACCACAACCCTGTCGCCGTTCAGGAAAATCAGACGATCCGCCATCTGCATGAACGACCGATCCGCCGTGGCAATGATCACCGTCTTTTCGCCACGCTGTTGCTCCACCCAGGTCTTGAACTTGCGGCGGCGTTTCTGGTTCAGCCCGTTGGTTGGTTCGGAAAACAGGCAGATCGACGACGGCCGCGCCATGCTGCGCGCCAGGGTCAGTGATTTGATGATCTCCGCTGGCAGGCTCGCCAGCATCTTGTCATTGAGCCGAGTCTGATAGCCCTCTTCCAAGGCTTCGATCTCTTTGCGCACGCCAATGGCTCCAAGCGCCTGACGCATGTCCCGATCGCTAAGCGCAGGCGCCGCAAGCCGGAAATTCTGCGCCACCGTGCCGTAGAACAGCCGTGGCGCGTAGGTGGCATAGGACACCGACTTGCGCAGTTCATCCCGCGCAATCTGGCGGATATCAATGCCATCATGCTCGATCCCGCCCATCGACGGCGACGCCAGACCGCTGATCAGATCCAGGATTGCGGTCCGGGTTGCGGTGTCGCGGCTCATCACCACGACAACCTCGCCTGGGGCGCAATCGAACCCGGCGCCGCTCAGCAAAGCGGGGTTCAGCGGATCTGGTCGATAGCCCACACCCTGGAAGGAAATCGCCCCTTTCAGCGTTTTCTGATGCGATTGACGCAGTCCCAGCTCCATTTCTTCCGGCAGCGCCAACACACGGTCTGCCTGGGTCTGGCTTTTGCGGAAGCCAACAATCTGCCCCAGCGAGGATTGCAGCGCCTGCACCGGCGCCAGAACCTTGGACACCAGCGCGATCGATGCAATCAGCGCGCCAAAGGTCATCGACCCCTGCACTGCCTGATGGGCACTGATCACAATAGCCCCAGCAGATCCCAACCCCATGATTGCCTGGGACATGTTCTGGATCAGATTGCGCAGCTGACGCGCCTTGGCCGTCGCGGTTTCCGCCGCCTCTGCCAGCGGGGCGCAGCGGTCCAGCCAGGCGGATTGCAGGCCGAGGTTGACCAGCGCACGCTGATGCACCACCGCATTCTGCACCACGCTGGAATGGGCGGCATTGGCCTCCGCCGCAGCCAAATCCAACCGCTGCTGGAACGGCAGTGCAATGGCCCCAATCGCCAGCAACAGCACCGCCAGACCCAATGTCATCAACCCCACGGTTGGCGCCAGATACAGCAGCACCGCAAAAAAGATCACCGCAAACGGCAGGTCGATCACCGTGGTCATGACCTGTCCGGTGAACAACTCGCGCAGCGATTCAAATTGGCGGAACCGGGCAATTTGCTGCGTCACATCGGATTTCTGCAGATGCGACAGCGGCAGGCTCATCAGCTTGCGGAACAAGCCAATCGCCAGCTTGCGTTCACCTTTCTGACCGACATAGGCAAATGCCTCGAAGCGGGCACGGCGGAACAGGAAATCTGACACGGCCAGAACGCCCACACCGATCACCAGCGCCATCAGCAGATCAACGGATCCCGATGGAATGACCCGGTCATAAATCGCCATGATCAACAGGGGCGGCAGCAGACCCAGAAGATTTGTCAGAAACGCCGTCAACAACAAACCCGGCATCATCGAACGCAGGCTGGAAAAGGACGTCGCCACACTCAACGGGCGGGTTTCCGAGGGATGGTATGTGAATTTCTCGATCCGGATAACCGTGCATCGTCCCCGATTGGGCAGCCGGGTTTCCACCGCCCCGCCATTCAGATCGACCACCTCTAGCCCCTGTTCGGAGCGGCCCAGCACGATAAAGCACGCGCCCTGATCGGGCAACACCAGTGTCGCTAACTGTCGCTAACAAGCGATATGTCCGGTGTAGGTAACATGCGATCTGTCCGGTTTTATCATGTCTCCGAAAGGAGGCGTTATGAAGCGGACAGAAGTGTTACAGGAAGTTCGACTTATGAAGTTCGAAGACGT
>NZ_JAJDWC010000007.1 GCF_022825805.1 Phaeobacter sp. | reverse complement strand
GCAAGACTGCCTTGATGAACTCCCACTCCAGATCGCTCATGTCCGAACGCGCCATTTTCACACCCCAGCATGTTGTTTTGCTGGAAATGAAGCACAAGCCAATACGAATGATAAGGAATTTATAGGTGTGCTGCCTAGTTTGCGGCACATTTCTGGCTATGCCGGTTCTTGGCCGGGGTGCGCAGCACGTAGCCCCCGAGCGCTAAATCAGGCGTAGATTAGGGACATATCGGCATATCTATGTGCGGCGGTAATGCCATCGCCGTACACCAGATCTCGGCACCAGCGGAACCAGATCCCTGATCCGTTCGCGCGTCAGGCCCGTTGCCCAGTCCGCATCGGACCCGGTACGCGATCCGTAGAAATACTCGTCACTCTCCGTATCGTTGACTTAGCCGGACCGGTTGGTCAGAACTTGCGCAACCTGGCTGATGAGGGAGACAAACATGAAAAAGGTGTATTCCAACGCTGCGGAGGCGCTGGACGGCCTGCTGCACGATGGCATGTTCATCGCCGCCGGTGGCTTTGGTCTCTGCGGTATTCCGGAACTGCTCTTGGATGCGATCAAGGACGCTGGCACCAAGAATCTGACATTTGCGTCAAACAATGCTGGCGTGGATGATTTTGGCATTGGCATCCTGTTGCAGACCAAACAGGTGAAAAAGATGATCTCCTCCTACGTGGGCGAGAACGCTGAATTCATGCGTCAATACTTGAGCGGCGAGCTGGAGCTGGAATTCAATCCACAAGGCACCCTGGCCGAGCGTATGCGCGCAGGCGGTGCCGGTATCCCGGGTTTTTTCACCAAAACCGGCGTGGGCACCGTGATTGCCGAAGGCAAGATGGAGAAGCAGTTCCCCACCGGTCCGGATGGCGCCATGGAAGACTACATCATGGAAGAAGGCATCTTTGCCGATCTCGCCATCGTCAAAGCCTGGAAAGCGGATGAAACCGGAAACCTGGTGTTCCGCAAGACCGCGCGCAACTTCAACGTGCCTGCGGCAACCTGCGGCAAGGTCTGCGTGGTTGAGGTTGAGGAAATCGTGCCCACCGGCTCGCTGGACCCGGATTCGATCCACCTGCCCGGCATCTATGTGCATCGCATCATCAAAGGCGAGCACGAAAAACGCATCGAACAGCGCACCGTGCGCCCGACAGCAGCATAAGGAGACCGCGACATGGCATGGGACCGCAATCAAATGGCCGCCCGCGCGGCACAGGAACTGCAAGACGGCTGGTATGTGAACCTCGGGATCGGCATCCCCACATTGGTGTCGAATTACATCCCCGAAGGTGTCGAAGTGACCCTGCAGTCGGAAAACGGCATGTTGGGCATGGGCCCCTTCCCGATTGAGGGAGAAGAAGACGCCGACCTGATCAACGCAGGCAAGCAGACCATCACCGAACTGCCCCAAACCGCCTATTTCGACTCGGCACAGTCTTTTGCGATGATCCGCGGTGGCAAGATCGCCATGGCGATCCTCGGCGCGATGGAAGTTGCCGAAAACGGTGACCTGGCGAATTGGATGATTCCCGGCAAACTGGTCAAGGGCATGGGCGGCGCGATGGACCTGGTGGCTGGCGTTGGTCGCGTGGTTGTTGTCATGGACCACACCAACAAACACGGCGACAGCAAGGTGCTGAAAGCATGCACACTGCCATTGACGGGTAAATCAGTTGTGGATCGCATCATCACCAACCTTGGTGTGATGGATGTGGTCGAAGGCGGGCTGAAGATCGTCGAGACCGCCGAGGGCGTCACCGAAGACGACCTGCGCGCCGCGACAGAGGCGACCATCGTCGATTGATCGCTCAGCTGCTGCTCAGTCGACAACAGTTGCTGTGCATTCTGACAAAAAAGGCCCGCCATATACTGGCGGGCCTTTCGCGTTGTTGCGCGGCGGCTGCGCAGGCGGCACCTCGACCGATGGCAAGCTATGATGCATCTATATGCGTCACTGCCACTGTAGGCGCCCCGCGATCAGGCCGTCCCCGCGGGCGCAGCGACTGCCATAGCGGCAACACCGTTGGCGTCAGAACATCATAGAGATGTACCCGCTTGTCATGCCAATTGACGCTCATCTCGCGGCCATTTTCAAACACCAAAACACAATAGGCCGACGACCCGATATCACAGCTGTCCTTGCCCAGAACGGACACCACCACCGGATCCACCAGATGACGCTGCACCAAAATCTGCGCCTTAACAGTGTTGCCGGTGACAAACAGGCCACCAAAAATCAGCGCGACGGCCACTGCGATCAATCCCAGACCTGAAAAATTCGCCAACGGATTGGCCTTGGCCAGGCCGGGTCCAAAAGCCACAAACAACAGCCGTCCAAAAAAGCCGAAGAAAGCGATGGCACCAATCAGCATCAAATTGCTGGACGCCCCTTCGGCGCTGGCTGCCATGGCAGCCGGATCAAATCCCAAATCCAAAAGTTCTCTCCCAAATGCAGCAGTCCAATGTCTGCCTGCTAACAGGGGAAATCGGGCAGAATGATGGGTTCAGGGGGATTTTTACGAAGATATATCAACCCAAAGGTGTGGATCTAGTTGAGGGCGCGAAACACACAGCCATCTGACAGCAGCTCAGGCGGTGTCATACACAGACCGCGGGCCACCCTATAGGCTGCGAGCACCTTGGGCACGTAATCACGGGTCTCAGCAAAGGGGGGCACACCACCGTGGCTGCGGACCGCGCCTTCGCCTGCGTTATATCCGGCGAGAACCAGAATAGGGTCTTGTCCAAATTCCCCCATCAGCCAGTTGAGATATCGCACCCCGCCCCGGATATTGTCTGCGGTGTTGAAACTGTCTTTCACCTCAAACCGTGCCGCGGTGTCTGGCATCAGCTGCATAAGACCTGCAGCCCCAGCCGCGCTGATCGCCTCTGGGTCGCCGCCGGACTCGACCGCAATAACCGCCAGGATCAACGCTGGCGACACATCGGTGCCGACACTTGCGGTCAGGATCTCAATCCCAAAATCAGCAGCGATATCCTGCAGCGTTTGCAATCGCGGTGCCACAACCGGCACATCCCCCCCAAGCGCGGCAAGCGCCTGCTGCAGTCGACCGGGCCCGGTGTCTTCGGCACGATCCGAAACCTGTCGCCAGAACCCCCCATAGCGCGTTGCCGGTACCACAGCAGCCGGATCCA
Organism: Phaeobacter sp.; assembly: GCF_022825805.1. Lineage (GTDB taxonomy): Bacteria > Pseudomonadota > Alphaproteobacteria > Rhodobacterales > Rhodobacteraceae > Phaeobacter. Next base: position 16,996 of record NZ_JAJDWC010000007.1, on the reverse strand, counting down.
AGGGATCCGCATCGACCGCAGACGCGGCTGGCGCGGCAGGTTCCGGGTCGATCTGAATGGTAATCCGTTTGGCTGCTCCGGCTTTTGGCGGGCGAACACGTTTGGCTTCGAATTGTGGGAACGGTGCGGGACTGCTGCGCTCTGGCTCTGCCGTTGGCGCCTGCTCTGTGGTTTGGGCAGCCGAATCCCCTGCATGGAATGCAGCCGCAATCACCAGACAGGTCACGATGTGAGCGGGGATTCGGGCAAAGGTTTGGGCCAAGACAACACAACAGTCGGTGAGAACGGGCATAAGGCTGCTCAGATTGGGAATCTTTTGCGGTTGAGCCTCTCCGACTCGGTGCCAAAAATCCAGTTTGGACGTCCAGAATCTGGCAGATTTGCCATATTTACCATGATCTGCCGCGTCCGGGCCACGACTCCTAACAGCGCGTTCATAAAATTATACAACACTTACAGTGCTTTAAATCGATCCTTGGCAAAAAGTTAAACTACGGCGAAGGACTCCGTGTTTCAGCCCAAATCCTGCCACGCTCCACTGGCTATATAGCGTCATACCAAGTCGGACAGGGTTCTGCAGGAGAGAGCGAACCCGCCAAGGCCGACAAGGTTGGCGAATATCACTTAGATCCTTTGGAGGGACGAACCATGATCAAATTCTTCAAAAACTTCCGCAAAGACGAATCCGGCGCCGTGACTGTTGACTGGGTTGTTCTGACCGCTGCTGTCGCTGCTCTGGCAGGCGTTGTCTACACATCCATCGAAAACGGCGCGTCGAACCTGACATCCGCGACCGGTTCCTACCTGGGCACAAAAGGTCCAACCGACTCCTAAGTCGTCTTTGACCTGACGAGTTGAGAGGCCGCGTCTTTTGCCTAAGGCGCGGCCTTTTGCCCAAGGGAACCCACGGTCTGGGAGGTCAAACATGACAATGCTCAAGCATTTCACAGAGAAAGACGATGGTGCTGTCACCGTCGACTGGGTTGTTCTGACCGCTGCAATCGTCGGCCTTGTCGTTCTGATCGCGTCTTCCATGGAAGACGGCGCATTGGGACTGGCAGATCTGCTCGCGGCGTATATGTCCAACTGGTCCTTCAGCTGATCTGCTGCACAGGACCACGGTCTTTCCCGAAGCCTGTTGGTTTTGGGGCAGACGGCCCGGCTTCAGCAACGGTCTGACGGGCCAGGCAGCAGTGCTATGGCGCTGGCTGCAACAGATGAAAGGTGTCATTATGCGTGCAGTCTTTGGACTTGTTCTCATCGTCGGCATTGCCCTCGCAGGGGGCGCTGTCATGATGGCCAAGAATTATATCACAGCCTATCAAAACGAATTGGAGCGTGAACGGGCCTCTCGCGGAGAGGTGATCCCGCTGGTCGACGTTTTCATTGCCAATGAACAGTTGAAATACGGCGAGCGGCTCACTCCGGAACGGGTGGTCAAAGTCCGCTGGCCGGAAAATGCCATCCCCGAAGGCGCGTTTTTGACGGCGGAAGAGCTGTTTCCATCAGACGCCCCAGACGAACAGCGCGTGATCCTGCGCCGGATGGAAAAACACGAAGCGATCATGGCGATCAAAGTCACCGAACCCGGTCAAGACGCAGGCCTAACATCGCGCCTGGAACGTGGTATGCGCGCTTTTGCGATCCGTGTGGACGTGACCTCTGGCGTGTCAGGCTTCTTGCGTCCGGGTGATCGCGTGGATGTCTACTGGACCGGGTCGGTCCATGATCAGACGACGGATCGCAGCGGAGAATTCACCCGGCTGATCCAAACCAACATCGAACTGATCGCCGTAGACCAAAGCGCCGGATCCGACCTGGATGGGGCCACGATCGCGCGCACCGTCACCGTCTCGGCCCGCCCCGAGCAGGTCGCCGCGCTCGCTCAGGCCCAGAGCACGGGCCGCCTGTCGCTCGCATTGGTTGGGGCTGAAGACGACAGCGTGGCCGCCGTTATCGAAATGGACCAGCGTTCGCTCTTGGGGCTGACCGCACTGGAAGCGCCACAGCAGGTCGAAAAGGAAAAGGTCTGCACCATCCGCACCCGCCGCGGCGCGGAGGTGGTGGAGATCCCGATCCCCTGCACCAACTGAGACTTCAGAGCGAAGCCAGACTGCACCGACGACCCTGCACCGAAGAACACCCGCGTGCGCTGTCCCTTATCGGACCGCGCACGTTGGCGCCCGGGGCACGCTATGTTGCGCACACCCCACAGGAGAGCGACTGTCGCAACGGTTGAGAAACCATTGATTCTTGCAATAATTCCTGATCTCGCGCAGAGTGCTCAAAACAGCGGGCAAAAAGACCCGATATTGAGGCGTGATCGGAAAGGCAGGTCACATGGCTTTTAGACGGTATGTTGCGGCAGCTCTGACCGGGCTTTCGCTGATGGTGATGTCCAGTCCAGATGTGGGTTGGGCAAACGGATTGCGTGTGGTCAAGAAGGGCACCAATTCCAACCTCGAGGTCCCGATGAACCGGGCCGTGGTGGTGGAAAGTGATGTGCCCTTTGCTGAACTGAGCATCGCGAACCCCAGCATTGCTGACATTTCTTCATTGTCTGACCGGACGATCTATGTGCTTGGCAAATCGCCGGGGCTGACCACGCTGACGCTGTTGGACGCCTCTGGCCGCCTGATCACAAATGTCGATGTGCGCGTGGCCGCCGACGTCAGCGAGTTCAAAGAACGTCTACGCCAGATCCTGCCAGGCGAGAAAATCGAAGTGCGCACCGCCAATGATGGCATCGTGCTGTCAGGCGTGGTGTCCAGCTCGGCCCGCCTGCAGCGCGCGCTTGATCTGGCAGAACGCTACGCACCCGAACGGGTCAGCAACCTTATGTCCGTGGGCGGCGTCCAGCAGGTAATGTTGAAAGTGCGCTTTGCCGAGATGCAGCGCACGGTGTCGAAATCGCTCAGCGCCTCGCTTGGCGTGAACGGCGGCAACAGCGTTGGTGTCAACGGCGGTACAAGCACGCTGAACACGCAAGGCGCTCTGACAAACAGCCTCACCGGGAACATTCCTGCGGCCAATGACAACACCGGTGCCTTTGTGTTTGGCTTCAACGCCGGGGCCTTCCAGGTCAACCTGCTGCTGGAAGCGCTGGAACAGAAAGGTGTGGTCCGCACCCTCGCAGAGCCCAACCTCTCTGCCCTGTCGGGTCAGGAGGCCAAATTCCTGGCCGGTGGTGAATACCCGATCCCGGTGGCGCAGGAAAATGGCGTCATCACAATCGAATTCAAACCCTTCGGGATCGAGCTGAATTTCATCCCGCGGGTGGTGGATCAGGATGTCATCAACCTCGAAATGAAAGCGGCTGTCTCGGCCATTGATCCGACCAACTCGATCGAGCTGAACGGGCTGAACATCGCCGCGTTTTCGCGCCGTGAGAGCGTGACAACCGTTGAAATGCGCGATGGAGAGAGCTTCGCGATTGCCGGTCTGATCCGGGATGAATTTCGCGACAACTCCTCCCAGCTGCCCTGGATTGGTGATGTGCCTGTTCTCGGCTCCCTGTTCCGCAGCGCCAATTATCAGCGTGCTCAGACCGAATTGGTGATCATCGTCAGCGCCCATCTGGTCACACCAACCCGCGGCGAAGCGCTGAGCCTTCCAACCGATCGCATTCGCCCACCAAGCGAAAGCGACCTGTTCCTGTTCGGCCGTGTTGCGAACGAGCAGAAAGGCCCCGCAGGCGAAGTTGCAAAACAGGACTTCAACGGATCTTACGGATACGTTTTGGACTAACACACAGGAGACCGGGCAGATGATCAGATTTACCGCAGTCTTGGGCCTGTCTCTGGCAGTGGCCGGTTGCGCCTATGAGGCCGGAGAGCCGCTGGATCGCTCGGTTTTTGGCAATGCGACGCTCTCAAACGCGGCGGTGATGTCCGGTGAACGCGACTTCGCGATTCAACTGGCCACCCGGTTTGCCGAAGAAGTGCCCACCACCATCAACTTTGCCTTCGACAGTTCCGTTCTCGACAGCGAAGCGCGCACCATCCTTGACCGACAGGCCCAGTGGATCAAACAGTTCCCAGAGGTGCGGTTCCGCGTGTTTGGCCATACCGATGCCGTCGGCTCCAACAGCTACAACAAAGGCCTTGGTTTGCGTCGCGCACGGGCGGCTGTCGCCCATCTCGTGTCCCGTGGCATCAGCCGCAACCGGCTGGAGGCCGTTGTTTCCTTTGGAGAGACACAACCGCTCATCCCGACCTCTGATCGCGAACGCCGCAATCGCCGCACCGTCACAGAGGTCAGCGGTTTCCTGAAGCGCCATCCAACGGTTCTGGACGGCAAATTCGCGCAGATTATCTTCCGCGAATATGTGGAAAGCGCCGTTCCGCGCACCACGCTGACCAGTGAACGGTCGCTGCGGACCTCTCTCGAGTAACCCGCTAAAGGATCGACCGCCGGATTGGTTTCCGGCGGTTAACCTTGTTTACCACTGCTTAACAATTCCCCACAAATGGGCGGCCTTGGCCCCAATCTCGCCCAGATCTTCACCGAGATTGTGGTCTGAGGCACAGTGCGTGCCGCTGCAATACATCTATCAGATGTATATGCTGCGGTCCCCGCGCCCCGGAGAGAAGGAAGTTGGTAATGAGCAGCGGTATGCCGCAAACAGGATCGGGTGAGATTGTTGCCTGCACGATCAGCCGGGATGTGCAGAAATTCGATCTGCTGATCGAAGACATGGAAACCGCCATGGGCGAAGCCTGGGGCGATCTGGGGTTTTCCGAAGCCCTGGCCTTCTTCAACCAACCCGACGCAGAAACCTTGGAATTCGTGGCGCTCGCACTCGACAGCGACGACGAAGACAATCTGCAAATGATGGCAACCATCATCACCGAGGCCAAAGCCCGCAACATCAAAGTCATCCTGATCGCCGAGGATGTGACCCCGGCCGCGCTGCACAACCTGCTGCGTCAGGGGGCCGATGAATTCATCCCCTACCCGTTGCCCGAGCAGGAGCTGCAATTTGCCATCGAACGGCTGCGGCTGGCCGATGCGGAGCGTTTGCAGGAACCCCAGCACCAGCTGAAATCCGGCAGCAAGCGTGATGGCGCCGTGATCGTCTGCCATGGTTTGGCCGGTGGTACGGGCTCGACCACATTGGCGGTGAACCTCGCCTGGGAACTGGCGCAACTGGCCGAGAGCGAAAGCCCGAGCGTCTGTTTGCTGGATCTGGATCTTCAGACCGGTTCTGCCTCCACCTATCTCGATCTGCCGCGCCGCGAAGTGGTGATGGAGATGCTGAGCGAAACCGAAAGCTTGGACGAAGACATCTTTGGCCAGGCGCTGGTCACCTTCCAGGACAAGCTGCAGGTGCTGACCGCGCCGGTTGACATGATCCCGCTGGATTTTGTCACCCCTGACGACATCGAACGGATCATCGAATTGGCGCGCAGCCATTTTGATTTCGTCGTCATCGACATGCCGCATACGCTGGTGCAATGGTCCGAAACCGTACTGAACCACGCTCATGTGTATTTCTCGCTGCTGGAGCTAGATCTGCGCTCAGCCCAAAACGCCATGCGCTTGAAACGTGCGCTGCAATCGGAAGACCTGCCCTTCGAAAAACTGCGCTTTGCACTGAACCGGGCCCCAAAATTCACCGATCTGAGCGGCAAGAGCCGGGTCAAACGGATGGCCGAATCGCTGGGGATCTCTATCGACGTACAACTGCCAGATGGCGGCAAGCAGGTGCTGCAGAGCTGTGACCACGGCACCCCGCTGGCCACCTCTGCTGCCAAAAACCCGCTGCGCAAGGAAATCCTCAAACTTGCACAGTCGCTGCATGAATTGGGTCAAACCGACGCGGCAGCCTGATTTATCTGTAACCTGGGGCGTTTCACATGTTTTCAAAGTATAAAAAGCAAGCTGCACCTGCACACGCTGCCCCCAAGGCCAAAACGGCTGAGGTTCCTGTCGCTGCCAAAGCCGCAGCCCCCACCGCCACATTGCGCAAACCGATGGCCCGCAAGGCCGCAGAGGTCACCCCTGCGGACAAGGAGCGCAAGCGCAAGGAACGGATGGGCGAAATCAAGATCCAGCTGCACCGCGAGTTGCTGGAAAATCTCAACCTCGCCGCGCTCGAACGCGCCAGCGAGGCCGAACTGCGCGCAGAAATCTCCACCATTTCCTCAGAGATCCTGGAAGAACGCGGCATCGTGTTGAACCGCGAAGACCGCCAGACGCTCAACAAAGAACTTTATGACGAAGTGACCGGCCTTGGCCCGCTGGAAACCCTGCTGCAGGATGAAACCGTCAGCGATATTCTGGTCAACGGTCCGCAACAGGTTTTTGTGGAGCGCGAAGGCAAGCTGCAGCTCAGCGATGTGACGTTCAAAGATGAAAAGCACCTGATGCGGATCATCGACAAAATCGTCTCCGCCGTGGGCCGCCGCGTCGATGAATCCAACCCCTATGTGGACGCCCGTCTTGCGGATGGGTCGCGCTTCAACGCGATGGTGCCGCCAATTGCGGTGGACGGCTCGCTGGTGTCGATCCGGAAATTCAAAAAAGACAAACTGGGCATTGATGATCTGGTGAAATTCGGTGCCTTCACCGAAGAAATGGCCGCCTATCTGCAGGCCGCTGTTTCAACCCGCCTCAACGTGATCGTCTCCGGCGGTACGGGTTCGGGTAAAACCACCACGCTCAACGCCTTGTCCTCCTTCATCGACAACGCCGAGCGCATTCTGACAATCGAAGACACCGCTGAACTTCAGCTGCAGCAGACCCATGTGGGCCGGATGGAAAGCCGCCCCCCCAACGTCGAGGGCAAAGGCGAAGTCAGCCCACGCGACTGTCTGAAAAACGCCCTGCGGATGCGCCCCGACCGCATCATCGTTGGTGAAACCCGTGGCGAAGAAGTCATCGACATGCTGCAGGCGATGAACACCGGCCACGATGGATCGATGACAACCATCCACGCCAACTCTGCCCGTGATGGGATTTCGCGTCTCGAAAACATGATTGCGATGGCCGGGATCGAAATGCCGATCAAAGCGGTGCGCAGCCAGATCTCTTCGGCGGTGAACATCATCGTTCAGGCCTCGCGCCTGCAGGATGGCTCCCGCCGCATGACATCGATCACCGAAATCACCGGTATGGAAGGCGACGTGATTTCGATGCAGGAAATCTTCCGCTTCCAGCGCGTTGGCCTGACACCGGACAACAAGATCATCGGCAATTTCACGGCCACCGGCGTGCGCAGCCATTTCTCCGAACGCTTCCGGCTGTGGGGGTATGATCTGCCGCCATCGATCTACGAACCGACCGTGCTGGAGGCCCGCTGATGCAACTGAGCGCAGAACCAATCATCTATGGTCTGATCTTCATCGGCGTTTTGGTGCTGGTCGAAGGTCTCTATCTCGTGACCTTTGGCAAATCCATCAGCCTCAACAGCAAGGTGAACCGTCGCCTTGAAATGATGGACAAGGGCGGCAACCGCGAACAGGTGCTGGAACAGCTGCGCAAGGAAATGCGCCAGCATATGAACAGCCGCTCCATTCCGCTTTATTCCCTGTTGGCTGAAAAAGCCCAGAAAGCCGCGATTGCCTTCACCCCGCGGCAATTGATCATGGTGATGTTCGGCGTCGCCGCCATCGCCTTTGTCGGGTTGAGCGTCGGCACCTCCGCAGAACTGCCGCTGCGCATTCTGGCCTCCGGCATCATCGGCGTTGGCGCCGTGTTTTTCTGGGTCAACAAAAAGGCCGCAAAGCGGATGGCAATGATCGAAGAACAGCTGCCAGACGCGGTTGAACTGATGGTGCGGTCGCTGCGCGTGGGCCATCCCTTTACCTCGGCGGTGCAGATCGTCGCAAATGAGGTCGAAGACCCGCTGGCCACCGAATTCGGCATCATTGCTGACGAAAGCGCCTATGGCCGCGATGTCGGCGAAGCGCTGAAGGAAATGGCCGAACGTCTGGATATGCAGGACATGCGCTTTCTGGCGGTTGCCGTGACCATCCAGCAGCAATCAGGCGGTAACCTGGCCGAAGTTCTGGCAGGTCTGGCCAAAGTGATCCGCGCCCGGTTCCGGCTGTTTCGCCGGGTCAAGGCGATCACCGCAGAGGCGCAGTGGTCGGGCAAATTTCTGTCAGGTTTCCCGCTGTTCTGCCTTGGCGGGATCCTGGCCAAAGACCCCGGCTATTATGACTCGGTGATCGATCATCCCTGGTTCATCCCTGCCTGTTTCGTGGTTGGTGCCATGCTGGCCGTCAATCTTTTCGTCATGCGTATGCTGACAGACATCAAAGTATGAGGGCACTGCCATGACCTCTTTGAACGACATCAATGATCTCTTGGTCGGCCAGTTCGGCCCATTCGGCCCCCTGCTGGCCATCGGGTTGGTTGGCATTTTCATGATCATGCTGGCCATTCCGCTGCTGCTGAACCAGCCGGAAGACCCGATGAAGAAGCTGCAGCGCAGCATGTCCGAAAGCACGCGGACCCAGAAACCGCAGAAAGAACGTCTGCGCCAGGCCGATCGCAATGAACAGCTGCAAAAGTTTGCCTCCTTCCTGGAGCCACAGAACGCAGATGAACTGTCGGCGATGGAGCTGAAATTGCGGCAGGCGGGCTACCAGTCCAAAGATTCGGTGCGTCTGTTCCACTTCGCTCAGTTTGCACTGGGAATCATCGGGCTCATCCTCGGGCTGGTGTTTGTCTACGTGCTGAACGCGGATATCGAATATGACAGCCAGCAGATGGTGATCCGCATCATCGGTCCGGGTGCCGCCGCTTACATGCTGCCCAGATATTGGATCACCCGCCGCATCGAAGAGCGCAAGCAAGAGATCACCGCCGGTTTTCCTGACGCGCTCGACATGATGCTGGTCTGCGTGGAGGCGGGTCAGTCACTGGACCAGGCGATTGTGCGCGTGGCCAAGGAACTCCACGCCTCCTACCCTGCCCTCGCCGAAGAATTCGAAATCGTCGCCCAGGAAATGAAGGCCGGTAAGGAAAAAGACAAAGTGCTGCGCGACATGGGCACCCGCTGCGGTGTGCAGGATGTCTCCTCCTTTGTGACGGTGATGATCCAATCCGCCAGCTTCGGTACCTCCATTGCAGACGCGCTGCGGGTCTATGCCGGGGAAATGCGTGACAAACGTGTGATGCGCGCAGAAGAGGCCGCAAACAAGTTGCCAACCAAAATGACCCTTGCCACAATGACGCTCACGGTGCCGCCGCTGCTGATCATTCTGGTCGGACCTTCGGCGCAGGGCATCGCAAACCTGGGCAATATGAGCAAATAACACATGACCGCTTTGGGTTGGGCGTCGCCGTCCCGCTTCTTTCGACTGGGCTGTGCCGCACTCGCAGCCGCGCTGCTGGCCGCCTGCGCGCCCACAGGTGCCCCAACTGCAAACGACGCCTTAACCGGCCCCATCGCTCCAGGAATTGATCCTCGCGGCCAGGCCGCAGACGGCGTCGAGGTTGGTCATCGCCTGATGGCAGCCGCCGAATATGAGCTGGCTTTGGACGCTTTCACCCGCGCGGCCCTGGCCGAAGGGCTCACCGCAGAGGTGCTGTCGGGTCTGGGATCCGCCAACCTTGGTTTGGGCCGATTGGGCCAGGCGGAAACCCAATTGCGCCGCGCTGTGGAACAGGATCCTGAGTGGCCAGCGGCCTTGAACAACCTCGGCGTTGTGTTGATGGAGCGGCAGAAATACCCCGAAGCAGAGCAGATCCTGCGCCGCGCCTTTGCGCTCAACAATGGCGAAAGTGACGCAATCCGTGAAAATTTGCGCCTCGCTCTCGCCAAGCTTGACCAAAGCACCCATAGTGAACCGCAAAACACAGGCTACGCGCTGGTGCAGCGCGGCGGAGGCAGTTATCTGATTCGTACCCGCTCCTAGGCCTTTGCCCCGAACCGGGCATTGGTGGCTGCATCGCACAACAGAACACTGTGACACAGAGCAAGGCAGAGCAGCACAAAGGACGCAAAAATGCGCCAGCAATTTTTCGTACCCCTATGTCTGGTTGGCGGGTTGGTCCTGTCGGCCTGCGCACAAGATGACAGCGAAGCCGTCGAGCGCGCGTTTCAGGACGTCAACGTCGTCGACGAAAGCAATCTCAACGACGTGATGCTGACCGTCGCGGACCCGAATGAAGCGGTGACCTATTTCCAACGCACCCTCAGCGAGAATCCAGATCGCCTGGATCTGGCGCGCGGGCTGGCACTGTCCCTGATCCGGGCCAAACGCCACACCGAGGCTGTTGGCGCCTGGCGCACCGTCGTCGCCCACCCCGAGGCTTCTGACGAAGACCGCATCAACCTTGCCGATGCATTGATCCGCACCAGCAACTGGTCCGAGGCCAAGGCAACGCTGGATCAGGTTCCGCCGACGCATGAAACCTATCAACGCTACCGACTGGAAGCGATGGTGGCAGATTCGGCGCAGGATTGGACCCGCGCCGACAGTTTCTATGAAACCGCCATCGGTCTCACGACACAGCCCGCACGGGTGATGAACAACTGGGGCTATTCGAAACTGACGCGTGGCGAGTTTGCCGAAGCCGAGCGCCTGTTTGCAGACGCCATCCGCCAGGATCCGAACCTGTTTACCGCCAAAAACAACATGGTTCTGGCCCGCAGCGCGCAGCGCAACTACACCCTGCCGGTGATCCCGCTGGATCAGATCGAACGGGCTGAACTGCTGCACACCATGGCGTTGTCCGCGGTGAAACAGGGCGATGTACAAACCGGCGAAAGCCTGCTGCGCCAGGCCATCAGCACCCACCCACAGCATTTTGACGCTGCCGTCCGCGCGTTGGATGCGCTGGAAAACGGCTAAGCGATTGGTGATCTGATGCTGGTCTCCGCCCATGCCTCGTTCTGGTTTCTGCCGTTCGTCCTGCCGGTTTGCGCCATTGTTGCCTTCACCGATCTGCAGCAGATGCGCATTCCCAACTGGACCGTCTACCTGCTCGCCGCGATCTATGTGATCATCGGGCCCTTCGTGCTCAGTCTGGAAGACTATGGATGGCAGCTGCTTCACCTGCCCATCGGCATCGGCCTTGGCGTGTTGTTTTACGCCGCTGGAGTTGTTGGCGCGGGAGATTCGAAATTTGCAGGTGCGGCGGCCCCGTTTGTGGCACTTGGGGATCTCAAACTGCTGGTGGTGGTCTTCACCGCGATGCTGCTGGCCGGGTTTGTCACCCATAGGCTGGTGAAATACACCCCGCTGCGCCGTCTGGCCCCCGGCTGGAAGAGCTGGGATGTCGGCAGCAAATTCCCGATGGGGCTCTGCCTTGGCGGTACACTGGTGGCCTATCTGATCTTTGGTGCCGCCTTTGGACAAAGCGTTCCGGGCTAACGCCAAACTGACCAGATCAGATCGCTAAAAATGCAGCCAATCACCGGAGTCATTTCCCGGAAAAACGCCAGCTTTGCCCCGATTGCGCCACAGTCCTGAATAAACTGTTGCCTGTCGGTGTCGCCGGGCCTGCCACTTGCCTGTCCCTGCGCGCTGCACCCTGTCGCAGATGGACCCGCAAGAGAGGCTGGCAGCACAATGAACATGCAAACCTCGGCCGTAATGGCCCCGCCCACCCCGCGAGGGTTGGAACAGATGCAGCTGCCGCTTGTCATGATGCGCGACATCCTGCTGAAAACGATCTTCCGCAAATCCTGCGAAAACGTGAGCGAGATTGCCCAGGCGATCTGCCTGCCAATCCCGGTGACACAGGAATTGGTCGATATTGCCCGCGAGCAAAAACTGCTGGAGGCCACAGGTACGCTGAATGCAAACTCCGGCAATGAAATGGGCTATCAGCTCACCGATGCAGGCAAGGCGCGCGCCATGGATGCGCTCAGCCAGTCGGAATATTACGGCGCCATGCCGGTGCCGCTCGCGCTTTACCGGGAACAGGTCAAACGCCAGTCGATCCGCAATATTCTGGTGACCCGCCAGCAACTGCTGGGCGCCATGGGGCATCTGGTCCTGCCTGACAGTCTGCTGGACCATCTGGGCCCGGCGGTCAGTGCCGGACGATCCATCCTGATGTACGGCCCTCCGGGCAACGGGAAATCCTCGATCTCCAATGGCATTCGCGATGCGCTGGGTGACAGTGTTTATGTCCCGCGCGCCATCGAATACGCCGGACAGGTGATCACCGTTTATGATCCCATCGTGCACAACGCCGTTGCAATCGAAGAGGACGACCCCAATAGCCTGCGCCGGGCGCGCCGCTTTGACACCCGCTATGTGAAATGCGAACGCCCCACCGTCATCACCGGCGGGGAGCTGTCGCTGGATATGCTGGATCTGGTCTACAACCCAACCGCCCGCACCTATCAGGCTCCGCTGCAGTTGAAATCCACTGGCGGCATCTTCATCGTCGACGACCTCGGGCGTCAGGCCGAACCGCCGCAGGCGCTGGTCAACCGTTGGATCGTACCGCTGGAAGAGGGGCGCGATATCCTTTCGCTGCAATCGGGCGAGAAATTCGAGGTCCCGTTCGACACGCTGGTGATCTTCTCCACCAACTTCCATCCGAACGAGATTTTCGACCAGGCGGCGCTGCGCCGGATCTTCTTCAAGATCAAGATCGATGGCCCGGATCAGCAAAACTTCCTCAAGATCTTTGCCATGGTCGCACAAAAGAAGCGGGTGCCGCTGGACGAAGCCTCGCTGGTGCATTTGCTGAAACACAAATATCCGACCATCGACAATATCTATGCCAACTATCAGCCGGTCTTCCTGATCGACCAGATCAGGTCAATCTGCGATTTTGAAGGTCTGCCCTATCAGATGACCCCCGAGCTGATAGATCGCGCCTGGGCCAATATGTTTGTGAAGGACGAACATATCGTCAAATGATCAGCCCAGCCATCACGGTCTGGTCTGCCTGATAACGCCTAGTCTGCCTGACACCGCAGGCCCCGCCTTGGCTGCGGGTCCTGCTTTTTTCTTCTTGGCCTGTTTTTCCCTTTAGAAAACGCCAATGCTGCGGGCTACATATCGGTGCATGAACAGGCTCCCCGACATCATCACCACGTGGTTCACCCGCCGTGGCTGGTCCATCCACCCGCATCAGCAGGACATGCTGGAGCGCGCGGATCACCCCTCCACCCTGCTCATCGCGCCAACAGGCGGCGGAAAGACGATGGCGGGCTTCCTGCCGACGCTCGCCGATCTCGCAAGTGGTGAGCACGAAGGGCTGCACACGCTTTATGTCTCCCCGCTGAAGGCGCTGGCCGCGGACATCAAACGCAACCTGCGCACGCCAGTGGACGAAATGGGCCTGCCGATCCGTATTGATGATCGTACCGGCGACACGCCTTCGTCGCGCAAACGCAGCCAGCGCGCGGATCCCCCTCATATTCTGCTGACCACCCCTGAAAGCCTCTCGCTGCTGACCTCCTACGAAGATGCCCCGCGCATGTTTGCCGGGCTGAAACGGGTGGTCATCGATGAAATCCACGCATTGGCCGAAAGCAAACGTGGCGATCAACTGATGCTGGCGATCAGCCGCCTGCAGGCCATGTGCCCCGCGCTCTGCCGTGTTGGATTGTCCGCCACGGTCGATGATCCCAGCGCCATCGCCAGCTATCTCGCGCGTCATCCCGATCCCTGCGATATCGTCATGGCCGATCCCGGACCCGCGGCAGACATCGACATGCTGCACACCGACGCCGCACCGCCCTGGGCAGGGGGCGGAGCCGCCTATGCGATCCCCGCCGTATTGGCGCAGGTGCGCAAACACCGCACCACATTAATCTTTCACAACACCCGCGCCCAGGCAGAGATTTTCTTCCGCAACCTTTGGCTGGCCAATGACGACGGCTTGCCCATCGGCATCCACCACGGATCGCTCGACCGGGCACAGCGTGAAAAGGTCGAAGCCGCCATGGTGCGGGGCGATCTGCGCGCCGTGGTCTGTACCGGCTCCCTCGACCTCGGCATCGACTGGGGCGATGTCGATCTGGTGATCCAGATCGGAGCGCCCAAGAACGTCAAACGCCTGGTGCAGCGGATCGGCCGCGCCAACCACCGCTACAACGCCCCATCCAAGGCGCTTTTGGTCCCGGCAAACCGCTTCGAAGTGGTCGAATGCCAGGCCGCGCTGCAGGCGGTACGAGAGGGCACATTGGATGGCACCCCGCGCACCCAGGGCCCATGGGATGTGTTGTGCCAGCATATCCTGATCCGCGCCTGTGCAGGCCCGTTTGAAGCAGATCAGCTGTTTGCCGAAATCAGTTCGGTTGGGGCCTATAGCGATCTGTCCCGCGCGGCGTTTGATGCCTGTCTCGATTTCTGCGCCACCGGTGGCTACGCCCTGCGGGCCTATGATCAATGGCAGCGACTGTTGTGCCGCCCTGACGGCCACTGGCAGCTGCGAGACCCGCGCGCGGCCCGCCGCATCCGCATGAACATCGGCACCATCCAGGACGCCGACCTGCTGAAAGTGCGCATGAAACGCAGCCGCGGCGGCAAACCGCTCGGCGAGATCGAAGAGAGCTTTGCCGCAACCCTTTCTGCCGGGGACACTTTTTTGATCGGCGGACAGATCGTACGTTACGAAGGGCTACGGGAAATGACTGTCGAAGTCAGCCGCAACGCCAGCAAAACGCCCAAGGTCGCGGTGTTCTCCGGCACCAAATTTGCCAACTCAACACAGCTCAGCGACCGCATCCTGGGGCTGCTGAACCAAGACAGCTGGCCCGACCTGCCCGCGCACACCAGCAGCTGGCTGGCGCTGCATCGACAGGTGTCGCAAATGCCGCGCCGGGGTGAATTGCTGCTGGAGACCTTTCCCTTCAAAGGACGCCAGTACCTCTGCGTTTACGGGTTTGCCGGTCGCAATGCGATGCAAACCCTCGGGCTGTTGCTGACCAAACGGATGGAGGAACTGGGCCTGGATCCGCTTGGCTTTGTCGCCACCGATTGCGCCACACTGATATGGGGGCTGGAGCCCGTCACCGACCCTGCCCCGCTGTTTGATCCAACCGATCTGCGCGCTGGTCTCGACGGCTGGCTGGCGGGCAATGCGGTGATGAAACGCAGTTTTCGCGCCGTGGCCACAATCGCCGGGCTGATCGAACGCAATATGCCCGGTCAGCGCAAAAGCGGGCGGCAGGCCACGTTCTCCTCAGACATCCTCTATGACACGCTGCGCAAATATGACCCCGACCATCTGCTGATGCAGATCACCCGGCAGGATGCACTTGGCGGTCTTGTGGACTTCGCCCGGATTGAGGAATTGCTCACACGGATTGAGGGTCGCATCCGCCTGGTCCCGCTGGATCGCGTATCGCCTCTGGCCGCGCCTCTGCTGCTGGAGGTGGGCAAGGTGCCGGTCAAGGGCGCGGCCCAGGAAAAACTGCTGGAGCGCGAAACGGAAGAGCTGATGCGCCGCGCCGGGCTGGTCGATCTGCCCGGCTGACCGGCACGCCAGCCGCCGCACGACCCGCAGCAACGTTCACAACAGTCACATCTTGCAGCGCGCGGCAAAAACCGGCACTCCCTGTGCTTATGTCAGCCTATTCCTTTTCCTTTGCCGGTGAACCGCTGCAGGCGCTTGGCGCGGGCGCCCTGTGGTGGCCCGCGCAACAGCTGTTGTGTGTCTCCGATCTCCACCTTGCCAAATCGGAACGCCAGCTGCGCCGCGGGGGCAGCGCCCTGCCGCCCTATGACAGTCGGGATACGCTGCTGCGGCTGAGCCAACTGATCGACCGCTATCAACCCAAAACGGTGATCTGCCTGGGCGACAGTTTTGACGATGACGCCGCCGCCCGCGCGCTGCCCGATGCCGATCATGCGCTGCTGGAACGGCTCACGCAAACCCGGCGCTGGATCTGGATCACTGGCAATCATGACCCCGCGCCCACAGGTTTTGACGGAGAGGCCGCAGACACGCTGCAAATCGGGCCGCTGCTGTTTCGCCATATTGCCACCCCAGCAGACACCCCCCTGTCTCATACCGTTTCCAGCACGAGCGACGCCTCCAACGGGTCGCTCGGGGAGATTTCTGGGCACTACCACCCCAAGGTGCGCCTGCGGGGCAGTTCGCGACCAGCGTTCCTGATGGATCAGCAGCGGATGATTCTCCCCGCATTCGGCACCTACACAGGCGGTTTGTGCAGCACTGACCCGGCACTCAGCACACTGATGGCCCCGAATGCACTGGCGGTGCTGACGGGCCAGCGCCCCCTGCCCTGTCCCATGCCGCGCTAGGGTTCATTTGGGGATCAATGTCGGGACAGCATCATCCCAGGCCCCCCCTGTGCGACAACACAATGGCGCAACGTCACAGATGGTGGGCGGTCATTCCCTGATAGGCTGACGGCAGCACAAAGGACGCGACCCCATGACCCAGCATACGACCGACCAGCAACCTGCCCGCACCTCCGGCACCGGTTCTACCGCAGCAGATGACATCGCCACAAACGACGCCTGGGCAAAAACAACGGCCAGGGTGCGCGACAGCTTTGCCAAGCAAACCATGATGCAGACGTTCAACGCCGAGCTGTGCGGTATCGACAAGGGCGAAGTCATCATCACCGCTCCCATCGGGCCTGGTTGCAGGCAACAACACGATGTCGGTCATGCTGCCCTGACCTTCGGACTTGGTGACAGCGCTGCAGGCTATGCCGCGCTGAGCCTGATGCCAGAAGACTGCGAGGTGATGACCGCCGAGATGAAGATCAACCTGCTGGCCCCCGCCGCCGGGGATCTGTTGCGCGCAACCGGCAAGGTGATCAAGCCCGGCCGCCGCCTTGTCATCGTCACCGCAGAGGTTCACGCCCTCACAGGGTCTGAGGAAAGGCTGGTGGCGCTGTTACAAGGCACCATGATCCCTGTTTCAGTCTGACCCATATTTCAGACTGAATTGTGTTTTAAAGCGTCTTTCCTGAAGTCTGAATCGTTTTGGGTTCCCAAATTGGTGCTGGCGTGATTCAAGATATCCGGGAGGATGTCTTATGCCAGCACCATTGCCATCAGCGCTGCGGGCGCGTTTTGAAGAGTACATTGCCGAG